>JAPXLT010000065.1:0-17930 GCA_033809415.1 Lentisphaeria bacterium | reverse complement strand
CAGAGGCACGGAGGGAAAGGTGACGGGATGGATGGAAGTGGATGGACTTGACGTTTAATGGACGAATGGACAGGCACAAAAAATCTCACCTGCTGTGCGTGTCCATTCCTGTCCATCGTCCATTGTCCATTCAGCAGTCCATTCAGCAGTCCATTCTTGTCCATTCAGTCCATCGTGTCCATTCTTGTCCCTGTCCATCGTCCATAAAAAATCTTTCCCAAAAAACAAGATTCTGGGTGATAGTAGTACGAAAAAGAGATATTCTATGGTGGAACAACGCAAACCGAACATTGTCATATTGGATGCCTATGTGACCAATCCGGGCGATTACAGCTGGGAACCGCTCGAGGAATTCGGGCATTGCACAATCTGGGAGCGTACGGAGTCCAAGGCGGAAGTTCTCGAACGCGCAGCCGGTGCAGAAATTGTGCTGACTAACAAGGTGGTGTTGACTCGGGATATACTCGAAGCATTGCCGGAATTGCGGCTGATCTCCGTCCTGGCTACCGGCTACAATATCATTGATCTGGACGCTGCTACGGAGTTGGGCATACTGGTCTGCAATGTGCCGAATTATTCGACTTCATCGGTCACGCAGCATGTCTTTGCGGTACTGCTGCAACTATTGCATCATATCGGCAGTTATGCCCGGGCAGTGGCGGACGGCGCCTGGTGTCGTTCCCGTGATTTTACCTTCTACCTGGAATCCATTCGGGAACTGGAGGGCATGACCCTTGGAATTGTCGGCTATGGCGCGATTGGGCGTTCGGTTGCCGCAGTTGCCCGCACTTTCGGGATGAAAGTCCTAGTCAATACCCGTACGCCACAAACCGACAGCAGTGTTCGTTTTACCGATTTGGCAACCTTGCTGGCCGAAAGCGATGTAGTTACCCTGCATTGCCCGCAAACCCCGGAAACCGTGCGTATGATCAATCGCCAGGCACTCGAACAGATGAAGCGCGGAGCCATCCTAGTCAATACCGCACGCGGCGGCCTGCTCGAGGAAGCTGCTGTTGCGGAAGCCTTGAATAGCGGTCATCTGGCAGCAGCGGCACTGGATGTCCTCTCGATCGAACCGCCACCGGTCGATAATCCCCTGCTGAATGCAAAAAACTGCCTGATTACGCCGCATGTCGCCTGGGCTGGACTCAATGCCCGGCGCCGCCTGCTCGATATCACCTTCGACAACATCCGCAGATTCTGCCAGGGCAAACCAGTCAATATCGTCAATCCAAAAGTACTTTCTTAACAACGAAAGGCACGAAAAGGCTTGGCGTGGGCTGACGCCCACAACCTATTTTTTGTCCACGGAAAGCACGGAAAACTCGGAAAATTTGTAGGGGTGCTGCTTTGACGGATGAGATTGCACGCGGATTTGTGGTTTTGGCTGTTGTTTTCTCCGACGGATCGGTCAGATCATCCGGATCAGCATAATGCTTTGCGCCGTAGGTGCTTAACCATGCTTAACCCCAGGCTTTAGCCTGGGGTGGAGAATCCCCCAAAGACAGTGCCTTGTAAAGGCACTACAATCATTCGGATCAATCGGACAAACGATTGTGTGCCAATGACTTGAAGATTGTTTTTCAGAAAATTTTTCCCAAAAAACAAGAAGTCGAGTGATAGTAGCACGAAAAATTAGTTATTTGGCAGTTTTTTAAGGTTTTCGAATACTTCTTCTGGGGTGATTTCTGTCAGGCAATGATATTTCTGCTCATTCGGCAGGGTGCACTGGCGCTGAAAACAGGGTCTGCAGGAAGCCTTCGAGACAACCAGCTGCCACGGTGCGCCGATCGGGCCGGTCGCTACCGGGTCCGTCGAGCCGAATATGGCTACTCCCGGTGTACCAAGTGCCGCCGCCAGATGCATTGCCCCGCTATCGTTGGCAACTACCGCATCGACATTGGCGAGAATTGACATCAGAGCCTCGAGGTTGCTCTTCCCAGCCAGGTTCAATGCTTCCGGGCAGGCAGCCGCTATCTCAGAGGCAACTGCGCATTCCTGCTTGGTGCCGACCAGGACGATCTTTCCGCCTTCGGCCTGCCAGCGCTGTGCCAGGCTCTTGAAATGCCATGCCGGCCACTGCTTGGCCGGTCCGAAGGCCGCGCCGGGCGCCAGAGCCAGCCATTTTTCCTGCTTGCGAATGCCGTATTGTGAAGCAGCTTCGGTACTGACCTGCAACGGCGGGCATTCACAGTCCAAAGTGACGTCCCCCAGTACAGAAGCCAACTCGAGATAATAGGACAGCTGATGGCATTTTCCGACATTTTCGCCGCGTGGCCATTCGGGAATTGTATGATTCAGCAACAGACTGCGAAAACGCCCTGAGCGACCGATACGATGGGGAACCCCGCAGCGATACACATCCAAAGCCGCCCCAAATGAATTCGGCGTGACAACAGCAACCCCCGGCGCCAAATGGCGAACCTTATAAATTTCCTCGCAGCTGACCCGCTTTTTCTGCATTGGAATAACGGCGTTCACCCAGGGGCAAGCCCTCCAAACCGCAGCAAGGCCGGCAGGCGCGAGTACGAAGAAACCGCAAGGTTCCGGCACTAGCCGGCTGATTTTGTAGGCAGCCGGCAAGGTCATCAAGGCATCGCCCAGCCAGTTGGTGCTGCGCAACAATAATCCATTGTTCCAGTGCCTGACTTCAACCTGCGCAATGCGGCGGTCAAAGCACTGTAAAACTGGTTTATAATTCATCCCCGGCTCCCATGCAGGTCAGCAGAAAAGCCAACTCGTTGCGCAGGTTTTTGCGCTCGACGATGCGGTCAATAAAGCCGTGTTTCAGCAGGAATTCTGCGGTTTGGAAGCCATCCGGGAGGTCCGCCTGTGTCGTTTGTTTGATCACCCTGGGCCCGGCGAATCCGATCAGCGCCTTTGGTTCAGCCAGGATGACATCTCCGAGTGAAGCGAAGCTGGCGGTTACTCCTCCGGTGGTGGGATTGGTCAGAATAATGATCAGGGGCAGGCCTGCTTCATCATGACGCATGATTGCTGCGGACGTCTTTGCCATCTGCATCAAGCTAAGAATGCCTTCCTGCATCCGGGCGCCGCCGCTGGCGGCTACAATCAGGGCCGGCAGGCGGCGCTCGAGAGCCAATTCCAGCATCCGGGTGATTTTTTCGCCTACGGCCGATCCCATGCTTGCGCCCATGAAACGGAAATCCATCACGGCCAATGCAAAAGGCATTTTATTCAAGGTGGCTGTTCCGCTGATCACGGCTTCCTGCAATCCGGTTTTGCTGGATGAATTCAGCAGTTTTTCCTGATAAGAATGATCTCCGGCAAAATTCAGCGGATCAAGCGAATGCAGGGTTGCATCGATTTCATGGAAGCTGTCCGGATCGGTCAGCTGCTTGATGCGATCTTGTGCAGTCACCGAATAATGATACGCGCAAACCGGGCAGACATACAGGTTTGCCTCGAGTGAATTCTGGTAGATGACTTCTTCGCAGGATTTGCATTTCAGCCACAGTCCGGCTGGTATATCGCTCTTGGTGTTATTGTTTCCAGTCATATTAGTCAACATTGCTTTTTAACAACGAAAAAACACGAAAATTTTTTTGGGGGGGGGGAATAGGTCAGTCTTCTGTCGCGCCTCTACGAGGCGCCCTGGTTTTGGGGCATCCTACCCCAGGCTAAAGCCTGGGGTTAAGCATGGTTAAGCGCCTACGGCGCAAAGCATTACGTCTTTGTGAAATGCATCTGGGTGCTATTTCCCATACAGAAAACTGACCCATTACATTAGGGTTGTTGCTTTGGCAAAATCGTATTACAATATAATGCCAATTTTTCAGAAGACAGATTATTTTATATGGACGAGGGACTTTCCGTCCGTAATACGTCAATGAAGCCGGGTGACAGTTTTTTACAACTAAAGACACTAATGGACACGAAAAAAATTCATGGGAAATATGACGTATTCTAGTAGTCAAAGCCGCTTCCCATGAATTTTTTTCGTGTCCTTTCGTGCATTTCGTGGTTAAAAAAGAATTCCTCGCTTACCCAGTCACTGACGCTTTATGTCCGTCCGTGTTTGAAATAGGAGGCTGAGTTTTCATGAGCATACGTCAGGAATTGAAGGAGATTGGTCAGAAAGCCCGTGTTGCGGCACTCGAGTTGTCTGCGGCATCGGCTACTGCACGGCAGTCAGCGATCGAGGGGATGGCTGATCGGTTGATCAGCGCACATGATGAAATCATGCAGGCCAATCAGCAGGATATGGCTAAGTGCACTGCACGCGGCGCCGATGAGGCTTTTTTGAAGCGCCTGCAAATCAGCGAAAAAATCTTCTCTTACATGCATGAGCGCCTGCTCGAAGCGGCCAAATTGCCGGACCCCTTGGGGATCGTTCTCGAGGGGCATGTCGAACCTTCGGGGCTGCAGGTCAGCCGGGTATCTGTACCGTTGGGAGTCATTGGCATCATCTATGAAGCCAGACCCAATGTTACCACCGATGCCGCAGCGGTAGCTCTCAAAAGCGGGAACGCGGTGATTTTGCGCGGCGGATCAGAAGCCTGGCAGACGAATGGCGTCCTAGTGCGGCTGATGCGGGAGGCGATCTTCGAACAGGGCTTGCCTGCCGATGCAGTGCAGATGCTTTCCTCGCCGGATCGTTCGGCGGTGCGGGAACTCCTGCGCCTCGATAAATATGTCGATGTGATCATTCCTCGTGGCGGCAAGAGCCTGATCAAGGCAGTGTCCAGCCAGAGTCGGATTCCGGTCATCAAGCATTATGATGGCATCTGTCACCTGTATCTGGCTGCCGATGCCGACAAGGATATGGCCATTGCGCTGACCGTCAACTCGAAATGCCAGCGTGTCGAAGTCTGCAATGCGCTGGAAACTCTGCTCGTCGATCAAGCCTGCGCCAAACGCCTGCTGCCGGAGCTGGAAAAAGCCCTCGCGACCGCCGGGGTGGCAATTCGCGGGTGCCCGCGCACGCGTTCGATTCTGCCCCGGGTCGAAACCGCCCGCCGTTCCGACTGGGACACCGAATATCTCGCGCCCATTCTGGCGATCAAAGTCGTCGATGGCTTAGATGCAGCCATTGCCCATATCAACCAGCATGGCTCCGGACATACCGACGGCATTGTTACCACAAATCTTGCAGATGCGCAGCGATTTTTAGATCATGTCGATTCAGCATCCGTTCTAGTCAATGCCTCGACTCGGCTCTCCGGCGGCGGCGACTACGGCATGGGAGCAGTCGTCGGCATCAGCACCGGACGCCTGCATGCCCGAGGTCCGGTCGGTGTCCGCGAGCTGACCACCTATAAATGGCAGGTGCGAGGCACCGGACAACTGCGAAAATAAGGGTGCAGGGTGCAGGGGACAGGGTGCAGGGTGCAGGGTGCAGGGTGCAGGGTGCAGGGTGCAGGGGACAGGGTGCAGGGGACAGGGTGCAGGGTGCGGGGTGCGGGGTGCGTGGTGCGTGGTGCGTGGTGCGTGGTGCGTGGTGCGTGGTGCGTGGTGCGTGGTGCGGGGTGCGTGGTCAGGCTTCGAGGCGGAGTCCGGTGGGCAATCCTGCCAGGCAGTCGCGGTTTCCGGGGGCGTTGTAGAGTTCGATATCCAGGCGGTGTTTTCCGCTGGCAAGTTCGAAGTCCAGCTCGTAGGGCGGTGCAATTCGCGTGCCGACTAACTGGCCATCGACGGAAAACCGGGCGGAATCGTGAAGTTGCGTGAATGCAAGGCGATATATTCCGGCGGTGCCGATATCGAATTCAGCGGAGTAATGTGCTTTGCCGGAATAGGCTCCGTATCCCAGGTCACGGAAATCACAGGGCGTCGCGATGGTGAATTCCGCCGGACTTGGGGATAAGACGGGAAATGATAAGAAGCCTTGCGGAAAATTCACCTGAAAATCGCCACGCAGATATGGTGAATTCTCGAATAGGCTGCCATGATAGGAAATGATATTCAGCGTAGGCGCGGTACCCTGGACAAGCAAATCTGACAGCGGACACTCGATTTCACGGCAGTCGCGAAACTTGGCTCTTTCGAATTGTTCGAGGGGTTTCCCATTGATGCGGAATTCGCCTTTGACCAGCATATCCTCTTCAACGCAGAGCTTCAGCCCGATAGGTGCCGTGACAAAGAATTTTGCGGTGAATTCGTTGGCATTCTGCGGGGGTAGTCCGCTTTGCTGATGAAAAAACAGTTCGATGTTGCCGCCATCGTATTCCCAGAAGTGCAGCGGCACACTATTTTCTTCGAATCTTACTTGCCAGTTGATCGGTGCAATCAGGGGCAAATCCGGTTGCGGACGCAATTCTTCTTCAAAACCCGCCTGGCCTGGCGCAATGCGCACCGGCTCCCCATCGAGAGTGCCGTTGAAAGGTCGAGTACTGCGATTGAAAAGGAAAATGCGGGATTTTCCATTCCGGAGCATCTGGCGGATCAGCACCGCTTCGCTGCCTTCACCGCATAATTCAGGAGCGGGAATACGGCTGCAAAAATCCGCAGTCCGGCAGGATTCGACAAAACTCCAGCTCGATCCATTGGCATCTACCAGTTTCGGAACGGGGCCTTCGAGGAAGAGCGTCCCGCCGCTGGCGACATATTCTTCCAGCCAGCGTGCCGTAGCGCTTTCGATCCATTCTGCATGCGCCAGCAAGAAAAATGGGCGTAGCTGCGCGAAATCCGCCGGGGTCTGTTCACTCAGAGTAAGCTCATCGATGAGTTCAAAATCGCGCTGATGTGACAGTAGTTGTTCAGCCACCTGATGCAGGGCGGCATCAGGAGAAGGGTCCGTATCACGCCGGCATTTCAGGGCCGTCGATGGGTAAAGCATTGCCAGATTACAGACATATTCCCCCTCGGCAAGTTCCTGGCAGCGTCTTTTCATGTAACTTAGGAATTCCTGCATCAGGGGCCATTCTGAATGCTGATAAAACAGAGATGGGGGCGCTTCGTCACGACGTTCGCTTTCCAGAGAATAATAGAGTCCATGCACATTGAAATAATTGATGCCCAGGACAAGATGATAATTCAGCATAAACTGCAAATCACGCAACCTAATCGTGTCTCCGCCCACTGCAAAGGCATCCGCCCCGGCCGCCTTTTTGCCAAACAGACGCGCTGCCGAGGAAACCGTCTTGATGCCGATATGATGTGCGGAACAACCCATTTTGCCAATGCCGGCGCCAAGCGGATCGCAACAGGGAATATCGAGATATTTCAGGCAGCGCAATTCGTTGGGCCAGCGCAGATTCGAGTAGGAGAGCCATTCCGAGCGGGTCAGATGCCCCGCGCTGTCAATGCCATATTGCCGCAGCCATTCCTGCAGGGTTTGCAAATAGTGATGACAGACAAGGCGATGCAGGGTATCACGGTAGTCACGGCGAACCTTGAAGCTTTTCGCACCCAAGTCCAGCGCCAGATGCGGCAGCAGCTCGACCAGGTCATAGCCATGTTCGGCCTGGAATTCAGCCGGGAAAGCCCGCGTCCAGGGAAATTCACCGGCGGGCGATGGCTCATCCAGGAACGAGGCGACGCAATCGGAACGCAAGACATCTTCCCCGAAAGCCTCGAGGTATGCTTCATGGGTGCATTCCAGCAGGCGCTGCGTAGTTTCGCGGTTCAGCAGGTCCGTATTGTGCCGTAAGTTTGCACGCCTGATTTCCACGATGACGATGCGGCAGTCCCGCTCCGCCTTCCAGTCAATGGCAAAACGCAGCGACCCCATCCACCGCCGCCGATGCGGAAAACCAAGCTGCCCCTCTGGAGAATAGGCGCCGGTATTGATAAACGGCTTTCCCCATTCCGAACGCAGAGTGCCGCAATGCTTGGAGAGATCAACAATCTCAGCCTCCCCGAAAACACCGAAGCAACGCAGAAAAGACGTCTTTTCCGTGAAAAACTGTTGTACCCGTTCGCCCTTTTTCGCCTCGAGGACGGTAAAAATCAGTTCACTCGATGCCAGTTCCGGAAAATCATTGACGATGCGGTCGCCGGCATTCCCCGAGGGATAATTATCCTCATCCCAGATGGCAAATTTCACCGAATGCCTGCGCAGTTCATCAATGACCGTCCGCAAAGCCGCAAACCAGCCCTCCGACAGATAAGGCGTCTTCAAACCCGCACGGCTGTGCAGATAAATTGCCTCATAGCCTGCCTCACAAAGCAGACGAGCCTGCTCACGCAACTCGCACTCACGCAAATCCGTATTCAAAAAATATTGCCCGGTTATACGTTCCATGATCATGTCAATCTGTTATTCGTGTTTTGCTTTTTTATCGCGAAAGGACGAAATGCCTTGGCGTGGGCTGATGTCCATAACCCATTTTTTGTCCACGGAAAGCACGGAAAGCGCGGAATTTTTTTCTAGGGGGTGTTGTTCTGACGGATGGGGCGGCATGCGGTTTGAAAAGTAGCGCAACCGGGACGGGCGCGTCACTTTTTAAACCTGCACCCCGTACAAAGATGACCATCGGCAGAATTTATTGAAAAAAACGCCGTTCGTTCGCAAATGAATTCCTCGACATCAGAAATTGCATTGTCGCGAAAAAAAGTACGGACTTCCTCGCACCAGTCAAGGACTTTCATGCGGTTCTCATGCAAAATTTTATTAAATTCTTCACTTATAGAAGCTTGTGGAACACCGATATGGGATGCCGATGCAGCGAAGGCCAGTTTGACTTTTGTAAACGTGTCATATTCATCCGAAAAAGTCTGAAAACGTTCTGCGAGCTGTTGCCATCGGCGGCATTGCTCCGGAATTCCGGTTTTTTCCGCTTCAGATGAAAATTCAGGGTTCCTCCTGCCAAAGCGAACAGATTTCCAGTTGCAAACCAGGGTGGATAAAGCGGCCTATGATTATTGGGTCTGCCCCAGACAGTATGGAGCAGATCAACGCCGGCATCCTGCCATGCCCTGATATTGGCCCTGCGCGGTTCGAGTGCCGCTTGACACTTAAATGAATAGTCGAGGGTTCCGGGAGTTCCGCACCGCAGGCCGGATGCCCCGATGATCCGATGAGTGCTGTTCGTCAAAAGGATTTCGTGCCCCGGGTTCTGGGTGCTGTGATAATCCCAGTCGCACAGAATGACTTCAGTCGGAAGTTCTGATATCAGTTCCGGCGCATTTTCCCGCCAGAACATGTCTCCCCAGATAATCGGAACAAGCCCCAGTTCAATGGCATGCCTGCAGGCTGCACCGACGTGATCCAGATAAATCCCCATTTTGCCCCGAGGATCCTGATGCTCCCTGCAGCGTGGGCAAGTAGCCAGGTCCCAGGTCTCGTCACTGCCAAGATGAATATACTTCGCCCCGGGATGCAGTCCTGCCACTTCATCAATCCAGCTCAGAATATATGGCAGGCTTTCAGGATGCAGCGGACAGAGTTCCCGCAAACTGCCATTTTCACGGAGATGCTGATATTCCGCATTCTGGAGCACCCATTCCAGATGTCCCTGGGTTTGAATCAATGGGATCATTTCAAGGCCACATGACTGTCCGGCAGCATTGATTTTCCGGACATCCTCATGGGTATAGACCGGATATCCCGCCTTCGGCCAGGTCTTCCATGGTATGCGGCAGTCATATTCCAGCACAAGGCCGTTAAATCCCGATGCCTTGATGAACGGCAACCACTTGTCCACAAAGCATCCTGCCTCTGGAACAATCCCTTTCAAATCCAGATGCAGCCAGTTTTTTTTGTCAGTTTTCATGATGTTCAAAAATACTCCATGTCCTTGAAAGGGCTTGTTAAGAATTAAAGTTTATACATCATCATTGGTCTGCCTTAATCACCAGATCGTCAAAAAACACCCTTCCCTGATGGCTGCGGCAGGCCAGCAGACGCACCAGCATCCGACAGGGCAGATTCGGGGCTGCGACCTTGCAGACCAGGCTGCTCCATTCACGGCTGCTGTTGCCGTGGGTATCACGGTAATAAACACTGCTGTCTTGCAGGGCTTCCTTTCCCTCAGCATCCAGCCATTCAATGGCAAGATAAGGCAGTGCGCTGCTTTCCGTATCTTCATTGCGGAACCATACCGACAC
The DNA here is from genome assembly GCA_033809415.1 of Lentisphaeria bacterium. Lineage (GTDB taxonomy): Bacteria > Verrucomicrobiota > Lentisphaeria > Oligosphaerales > Oligosphaeraceae > JAQVUB01. Next base: position 7,922 of record JAPXLT010000065.1, on the reverse strand, counting down.
TTCAAACGCCTGCCCGGGTTTCACCGCAAACGATTTTTCAAAGCCTATGGTACTGTTGCTTGATTTGGGTTCTTTGCTGAAATCCAGACATAAAGCCCCGGAATCATCTTTTCCCCCTTTCGTGTCATATACCCCTACTGCCGCTTCGACTCGATATTTCCAGATGTTCCAGCCGTCATTGCCCTGGTTGAAGTCATCGGTCAAAAAATCCTTGGTGAAAGCCGATGAATCGTAATCCTTGACCGCCTGATTATGAAACCAGAACTCGATCAAATTCTTTCTTTCCAAAAAGTTTTTTCGGAAATATTCCGCTCTTTCCTTGTGGACTGCCAGTTCACAGGCCCGGTTTAGGTTTTCCTCGCAGTGCTTTAAGATGTCAGGATCAAAGGCATCGAGGTAATCATGCCAGGTCCAAACCAGGTAGGTGCGTGCACAGCGTGCAAACCAGGCGCTCTTCTGCGCTTCCTGTGTCCAGAATTTCTCGATCAATTCAAAATAATTCCGCAAGAAGGGTGCGGCTTCATCCCCAACTGCGGCCCGATACCATTCATCAAGCACCTTGTTTTCATCCTGCTCCGGATTCCACAGCAGCTTGTAGGCCATGTAGGCCATCGGGCCATCATCCCAAGTCCTTCCAAATGGGGAGTTACCAGCTATCCCCAAGGGGAAATACTCCGCGACAAAATGCCTTACCCCACGGGCATATCCGGTACGCAGGATATCCGCTATCAGATGACAGTATATGCGCGGCAGCAGGTATCGCGAACTATAGAAATAGTCATACCAGCAGAAATTTCGGGTGCCAATGGCTGCCCATTGATCATGACGTTGCAAATCCAGCGCTTTGCGCTCCGGATCAATCCAGTTGTGACGGTCATAGGTTATAACCGGAACCAGGTTTGGATGCACGGTGATATTCTCCGGAGCATCACTCGAGTGACCATAGGCAAAAAAGGCCAGTACGGCATCCGGATATTTTTCCGCCACCCGGGCTGCGACCGCATTGCAGAAGGTCAGATAATACAGTGATCGATCGGACGAGCCGAAACGGTTGTTGCGCTCCGGATTCGGCCAGTATTTCCGGCAATTGTCACACTCGCAGAAGCCGTCGCCGTCGGTCATCCCCAAACTCCAGGCGCGTTTCTCCGGGTCCTCCGCAAAAGCATCACAAATGATTTTTACCGCTTCATTGATCACATCCGGATTGCTCATGCAGGGCTGCCAATGAACATTCACATTCGGTGGCGGAATATATCGCTTTCCATTGATGATTGGATAAAATTCCGGATTGCTTTGCGCATATTTCTTTACAGAAAACATGTAGGGCAAAGCATGTCCCGTCACCAGACGGTAAGGACGTACTCCGCGGAGAAAAGGAGTCCAGTCCTGATACAGGCGACGGCTCACATGCGGATTGGCGGAGGTCAGATACCGGGTGAGAAACTTCGGGGCATCCGTGAAATCCTTCTTTTCAATCATCAACGATTCCAGCTTGGGAATATATTCGCCAAGTTCACCAGGAAACAAGAAGCGAACTCCCAGGTAACGTTCACAAAAATCAAGGGCAGCAAAATGGATTCCATTGCTGCCTCCCCCGGTGATTTCCATAATCTGTTCAGGAAGGAAGCGCACACGGAATCCTTCGATATCCAAGTCGCCATGCTCGATTTTAAGCACAACACGCGAACCCTGGCTGCGCTCCTGCAACTTTGCTCCGGTGCTTAACTGCACATATTTGGCAATCAGTTGCACGGCATTACGACAGGCGGGTAGGTCGCTTCCCGCTTCAATTCCTGCTATTGCCTCCCCATTTTTAACAACGATGAAATCTTCGGCAAGCAGGAACAGCGAAGACAGGAAAAACAACTGGCAAAACCGTTTCACAATGATTTTCATTTGATCTCCAATCTGACTTTATTCATTTCCAATACAGGACGCATTTGCCCGGATTTGAGCAGTTGGTCATTAGCAATGATGATAATGCGAAAAAAACGTATTCCCAACTCACTGAACTTTTGCGGCCAGCCCGGATCGTGAAGCCCTTGAATGGTGGAGCCGTAGGCAGCATAATAATACGCACTCCCGGTACGGTGCATGCGGACGCCAACCCCCTTGTCGAGAGCAATCCCGAGAGGATGGGCAAAGGTCACCTGCCAGCCGATGTCCAGTTGTTTAATTGCAACTGGAGCTTGGCGGATAATATTCCGGTTGGGCAGGTCCCGCCCGTCCGGATGCGTATGAAAGGCAAAGACGTCACTCTTGTCAACCCGCCATTTGGACGCATCCTCGACCAGAATGGATGCGTCTTGCTCCCTAACCTCTGCCAGCAACACGGTGTCACTGCCGGACAGAGGATTGACAAAATGATAGCTCAAAGGATTTTTTTCTGCGTCAAAAGGCTGAATTCCAATCCGCATAAAATTGTCGGCACTTCCCGGAACTGCTTTGAAGTCCCCCATGATCCGATAAGAGCGACCGCTTTCATAGGGAAACAATTGTTCGGAAAACAATGTCCTGCGGCCAACTACATGGAGCGTTTGTCCTTCCTTTTGAACCATCCCATGCAGCGGCGTCCAATCAATGATCCTGCACAGGGGGATTTCCTTCCCCAGGCAATGCCCCGCCCCCAAAATAATGATTGCCAGATATGCAAGAAACGTCTTGCCCGGGATAACTGCGGCTGATGGAGCAGCGTCCTTCAAATCAACATACAACTTGTTTTTACTCATGCGCCTCTTCTCTCTTTTTTGTTGAATGGCTAAAAAGATATGATCGAGGAAAGAGTCGATCATCCCGGTTCCGCGATAAAAATGTGGCTGGCGACAACTGGCTTTTTCGAGCACTGGGCTACCTCCAGACTCGTGCGCAGTCTGGAGTGCGCCACGTCAGGGATGATGCCGACCCGGTTCATTTCCGCAACAACAGTGCGTCCCAGACGAGTGCATCCCGGTGCAGTTCGAGTCCATGTTTCAGCTGTTCCTGTGAAGGTGTCAGGATCGAGAGAGCCAGCTCACGGCATGCTTCGATATGCGAGGCCAAAAATAATTCCTTTGCGCGTTGAGTACCATTGTCCAGCTGAAGATGTAATCACCTTTCATTTTTTAAAAACGAAAAAACACGAAAAGACTTGGCACGGGTTGATCGCCCGAAACCTTTTTGGCGACCTTTCCGGTTATATTGCTTATGGGTTCAATTCGACGATTTCCAGCTGTTCGACATCCATGCGTTCAAGACTTGCCTGTATGATTGCATTGAGACCGACCTTGCCCTCGGGTATGGTGACAGTCATCTGTAGGTCATGGGACTTTCCTGTGCGCAGTTCATTCTGCCCGGTCGCAGCAACGCTGACTTGCTGCCACTTTCCTTGATCCTTGGTGTTAACCTGCAAGCGAACCAGCCCCGCGCTGTCAATCGGCACATTATGCGGAGTGAAACGGAAGGAGACTAGATAAGTCCCCGGGGAACACCATTGCAGCAGCCCGTTAAAGCGGATGGTGCTTTTCCCGGCGGTGCGGACCAGGGAGTCTCCGTCCCTTGTCGCATTGACGACATTTGCAAGGAAGTCCTCGGTCAGCAAGTTGTTTCTTTCCAAACATAGGAAAGCCGGCCGCCAAATGCCTCCGTTGCCGCTTGAATCATGCACCGCAACCGCAATTAGATGCCTGCCGTTCGTTATCCGCTCAGTGAGATCGAAGCGCCGTTCGGTCATCCAGGCGTGGGGTTCCTCCTTGGAATAGGTGAATTCGGCAATCAGTTCTCCGTCAAAGAAGACCCGGTAGCTTTCATCGACCGCGCCAAGGCACAGAATGATGCGCCCGTGTGTCCAATCCTTCGGGACAGTGATAAAACGACGATAAAAACCCCAGCCGTTGTAGCCGTTGGTTTCCGGGTATTTGTCAGCGCCGAAGCCCTGTTTTTCCCAACAATCCCCGGTAGTGATACCCTGCCATTGTGAATCATCGAAATCCCTCTTTGCAAAATGCTCCATCAACCCCGGCTTGTCAATGCTAAAACGCCATCCTTCCAAGAGCGAAATTTGAGCGGAAGGCTTTTGATGCAAGCTTTGCTCGTAGAGAATTCGTGCGCTGTTTTGCCACCCCAGGCTTGCCGGGATTTTATCGAAGGGCTCCGATGGAATCCCTTGATGGAAACGGTGTTTTTCCATGAAGGCATTGCGGCGTTCGATTGTTTCCATCGTTTGCTTGAGAAGAGCTTTCCGGTCGCCTTTGTGAGCAGCTCCTTTGATGCCGACAATGGCTCCTGCGTTGATTAGCGCAGTGTGATATTCACAATCAACAATGGCAGCCTCGAGGGCAATTCTCAGAAACTCGATGCGTGCGAGTTCATCGGCATTGCCGAGGGCATTTTCGGCTGCTTGATCGAGGAAGCGCCGCCCGGCAGCGATTGCCTCCGGTGACATAATCTTCAGCGATGAAATGAGGTTGTTAGGGAACTGGTTGCCGCCGACGCTTCTGACTTCTGCAGCGCGATTCTCAAAATACTCGAAGTATTCCCGGATGTTTTTATGTGAAGCCGGCCAGCCGCTCCGGTAGTATTCATCAAGCAAACCTTCCAGGGGTTCTTCGGGGTTCCACGACAATCTTGCCCAGACGAATTGTGTTGCTCCCCACAATGCATATGAACGGCTGTCATCTCCGCAACATGACATCCCTTGGAAGTTTTCAAATTGCCGATACAGTTTTTTAATGGTGTGATCCACCAGCTTCGGGTAAGGGAACGGTACCATGCCGCGGCCATTGCCAGGGTAGTCCCTCAGCAGCATAGTTGCTGTTTTTTTACTCCACAATTGCATCAGCTCATCAAATTTTGCAGCGTCGGCAGGCACCAAATTCCAGGAAATTCCTTTGCATATCGCAAGCAGGACTTTATCATCAAGGCGCGGGATCGATACCGGTGGGTCGATGTAGAAACTGTACGCATAAATGGCCACTTCTTTCGCCGAGTTTCTACGCCGGAGTTCGGCCGCTGTCCGGTTTGCCAGTGTGAACATGCGCCCCGAAACACAAAGTTCTTCACCCAAGTTCGTAAAGCGTGAGACCTGACCGGCATCCAGCTTGCGGCACTCGAGGCACTCGCACCAACCATAGCCATCATTTGCGCAGACCGGGAAATAATCCTGATAGTCCTTGTGTTTCATTCCCCAGTCTGCGAAGAGTCCGGGCAAATCCGGGTTTGAATGGCAGAGTTTCCAGCGCGCTGTCCTTGCAGTGGGTTTCTGACGCTGCCCGTTGACTAGCGCATAATATTCGGGGTGTGAAGCGAAAAGTTCTGTGCCGATTGCTGCTGCGGATGCATGCGTGAAGAGTCCAAGCTTCGAACAGCCCATGCCGTTGAAACGCCCCCACCTCACCGCTGCACGAACAGAATCTTTGGAGTAACGGTTGCCGTGACCATAGTATGCCTGGCGGATTGGAAGCTTGGGAGCATCGGTGAAATCCAGAACTGGCAGATTCAGGGAGTCCCTTGCCGGATAGACGATGCCGGTCTCGCCCGGCCACAGCATCTGGATGCCGAGATGTTCCCGCATAAAACGGTAGACTGCAAAGAGGGTGCCGGTACGTGCCAAAAAACGGATGGCCAAGGGATCACGCAGATCGTCACCGCCTGCCAGTTGAAGCGTTGTCGCATCCAGATTTTTCATGATGAAGGCTTCGTATTTGAAACCTTCAGGCAGGGGCGCCCTTTGCAGTGGCCCTACAAGAAATTGGAAAGAAGAGGTACCTGGCGTCTGACTCTCCGGAAAAATTGCAGCGTCGATATCGAGAGTTTTTTTCAGGGCGACACTTAGCTCCTCAGCGGCATATGCCGCTGTCGGAGAAGGATTTTCCGCCGTGATGATGAAAACATTTTTCTGCCCCTTCGTCAGCATCATGCCTTGATCTGTAGCAGCTTCAGCAAGCATCTGCACAGGCGCCCATGACAGGCATGTAATCAGCAGAAACAGGGATTTCGCGGTTCTTTTCAGCATTGCTTTGATCCTCATAACCGGGTAGTTTTGCGGTCTTCGCCAGACCTTATCGCTCATTCAGGGAAATGCATATTATCGGGTATATCCCCGCCAGAACAGCTTGATATGATTGGGCGTGGATGCAACTGTCGGCTGATGCGTGCCGTAATGGATCAGAGTTGTTTTGGATAACAACTCGGTATGGCCATCCGCATATAACATTGGTGCGACATCTTTATGTGGATAATAATGCAGGAGGTTATTGTCAACCTGGAAGCCTTTTGAGATCACCCTGAAATAATTTGCGGAAGGAATGTAATTTTCCCGCCACTCATGGATGCAGGCAAAGACTACCGTCATTGCCGCTGCATGAAGCGAATGCCACTGCCTATAATGGAAGAAATAGCTGAAGCTGTAGTCCGGCGCCTGATATTGGTACTGGGTCAGCGATGGGGTGTAGTTGCAGGCATAATCAGAGCGGTATGGCGCATCGTTCTTGATAATGATGCGGTTGTCATAACCCGTTCCGACCTGCCGCGGCATTGACGGACAGGTAAAGACCTTAAGATTCCGGCCAAGATACTCCCTATAGAAACTGGTGCGCCATTGCGAGTCGAACTGATGTGTAGAAGACATGCCGTTATAATCACTGATATACAATTCATTGGCCATGCCAATCTGCTTGAGATTGTTCACGCAAGTCATCCGCTGAGCCTTTTCCCGAGCCTTGTTCAAAGCAGGAAGGAGTATACTCGCCAGAATTGCGATGATGGCGATGACGACGAGCAATTCAATTAATGTGAATCTTTTTTGTTGCATAACTTTAGTCTCCCGGTTGAAATGGCAAGGCAGGCATTAAGAAAGGGACAACACGCTTTCGATGAATACGTAATTACTATATTGGGAGACAAGTATCTTTCAATGACTTATTTTTCTTTTTTATGATTTATTTCTTCAATCTTTATGTCGGTATGCCAATGGAGAAACTCCGTAGTGACATTTGAAAGCGCGGAAGAAGTAAGCCAGGGTGGGAAAGCCGGATTGTTCAGAAATTTCCGTTGGAGTGAGATTGGTATTCAGGAGCAATTCGGCAGCATGTTGCAATCGCAGATTGCGTAGATATTCGATGGGTGTCACTCCGAGGGCGGCTCGGAAGTGCCTGAGCAGGGTGCTGCGGGACATGGCTGCGAGGGAAGCCATGTCATCCAGATAGATTTTGCGCTGGAAGTTTTGTTTAAGAAAATCGATTAGCTTGGGAATATCCAGAGGCACATCCGGTATTCCCTTTGTCTCGACTTGCCGGGAATTGCACAGGAGACTGAGCAAAGCCATGAAGAGACCGAGTTTATAGCAATGGTTGCCCCGCTTATCGCCATATTGCGCAATCCTGTAGGCGAAGGCTTCAAGTTCGGAGAAATCGGATTCTGGCGGTGTAAAGCAGGGAAAATTCCGGTTGCGGTAACGGGAGACATCCTGCATAAAGAGTTCTTTATATGCGGGATGAGAATAGAGTTCCATCAGGACGGCAGGCAGTCTGCCGGCATCGAACAGCAAATTGATCAGGGTGAGACCTTCGCTCTCGACATAAGCATGCATGCCATTTGGCGGAATGATCAGGATGTCGCCTCGTTTAATAGGCACCGGCTTCTCTTTGTCGCTTTGGTGCAGTCCTTCACCACCGGTGATGAAGATGCACTCGGTGAATTCATGGCGGTGGAACACAGTAGTCGTCTGGGGATCCATGACAGACACCCGCAAAGGAAATCTGGGATCGGGGCGGAATGCATATTCATTGGTCTTATAATAGTTATAATTCACCATGCTCTCAATATATTGGCACTTGCTCAATCCTGCCAACATCAAAAAACAGAAAATTTTCGGGCTACTCCCCAACTTCTTCTTTTTTGGGGAAAGATTTTCAAAAACCAGATTCGCAAGTTGCTGACCTTTAAGC
>JAPXLT010000064.1:0-18251 GCA_033809415.1 Lentisphaeria bacterium | reverse complement strand
GCCATGCCGCCAGGCAAACTGCGGGGAAAAACGGAAGCACAACAAGTTATCCGCTGCTTGCCCCCCCAACTTGTCTATAAACTATAAGGGGGGACTGACCCATTACAAGTTTGCGCGAAAAAAACGAAAAAAGTTTAATTTTTGACTTGCAAGTCCTGTTTGGCACATTATTTTAACTAAAATTTTTTTGTGTTTCCATTCTTAAATTAAAAAACAAGTTCGAGGGAGTTTTTGATGAAAAGGGTTGTTGCTTTACTTTTAGCGACGGTGTTCGGTTCATCCTTGTTTGCTGCGTTCCAGTATGATGTTATCCCTGTAGGTAGTAATACATACGGTGGGTTGGACGGGAACTATTTCAAAGTCACGATCCTCAGTGGCACTGGCAATATCTACATTGTTGATAAGATCAGCGATAAATACAAAATGGCCAATAACACAGAATTGTTAAAAGATATGATGGTGGACTATGGGTACATCCATCCGTCAACTGGCACATACATTCAAGGTTCAGGTCTCGATAAGGATACGATCCTAACCTATGAGAAAAAGATGGCGGGCGCTAACACTGATCTTGTCTACCAGACTGCTTACAAGGTTGGTACTTTTAATGAAGGCGATACCTTTGGCGTTTGGATTAAAAATAAAGGTGGGGAATACAGTACTTCCATTTACAGCGCAGATTCCAAGCATAGCAAATATGTAGCTGGTGAAGATGCGATAGGCACTACTTTAGCGCAATTGAGCTATAATAATGGGAATCCATCGAACATCTTCTTCGGATTTCACGGTGTGGGTATTGACACCCCGTCAACCTTCGGTCAGCCCTTGCCGGGCATGTTTGCTACTTTCCTGTTGGGTGGCAGTGTCCTTGGTGGCGCAGCCGGCATGAAGCGGAGAAAAAAGAGAATATAAACGGCGAGATAATCGACGATAACTTAAAGCACATCCAGTTTCGGCTGGGTGTGCTTTTTTTTTATGCCGTGGGCGGTTCTGGCAGTGCGGGTTTGACTTTCAGCAGGCGGCTGTGGGATATCACAACGGTTCCAGGCGGTGCGCCCTTTGGCTTCGAGACGTTTCGCGCACGGGTGCAATCCACAGCACAACGTGGCGAGTTTCTCGCCTTGCTGTGCCAGGCGGCAATAGCCGCAGCCTGTTCCAGCAGTTTCCGATCCGGCTGATGAAGGTTGGTATCGTCCAGGGCGCGTAGGATGACGTGGCTTCCCGGTTGACCGTGTACATGAAACCAGAATTCATCCGGACGTGCAAAATCAAGTGAGAGCAAGTCGTTGTCATAGGCGGTTTTTCCGGCCAGCGCCTGCCAGCCGCCATCGAGCTGGTAGCTCCAATATTCCGGTTGTGCCTGTCGCTTCACTGCCATGCGTAGGATAGGAAAAGGTAATGCGTTAGCTGGGTGACAGTTTTTTACAACTAAAGACACGAACGGACACGAAATTCATGGCAAACACGACATATTCTCGCAAACAAAGCCACTTCCATGAAATTTTCGTGTCCGTTCGGGCATTTCGTTGTTCAAAAAGAATTTCCCTCTTATAATGCAGTTTTTTTATACTCTGCTTCCGCGTCCGATCATGGAATTAGGCGGTTGACTAAATAATTTATTGGCGTGTTCGAGCATCAGGCCGGTGCCATTGACGACGGCCTTCAGGGGGTCTTTTCCGGTGGTGACCGCCAGGCCGGTTTCCTCGGAGATCAGTTTATCGAGGCCGCGCAAGATCGAGCCGCCGCCAGCCATGGTGATGCCATTGTCGATCAGGCGAGCGGCAAGTTCCGGCAGGCAGGAGTCGATCGTTTTGCGAATAACCTGAACGATGCTGGTGACCGGCTTCTCGAGTGCCTGCCGGATTTCTTCACTGGTGATGGTGACTGCCCGCGGCAGGCGGTTGCCGTGCTGCGCCATGTCATGACCTTTGACCTCCATGGTCATCGGCTCGGCCATGTCGTAGGCACTGCCAATGCTGATTTTAATGTTTTCGGCAGTTGGTATCCCGATCAGCAGATGATGCGCATTCTGCATGTGGTTGACGATGGCCATGTCCATCGCATCACCACCACACTGGACACTGCCGCAGGTGACAATGTTCCCGAGCGAGATAATCGCCACTTCCGTGGTGCCGCCGCCAATGTCAATGATCATATTGGCATCCGGCTCATTGACCGGCAAACCAACACCGACAGCCGCCGCCAGGGGTTCCTCGACCAGCTGCACCGAGCGCGCACCGGCACTGAAGGCACTTTCACGAACAGCGCGGATGCCAACGTCCGTAATGCCCGAGGGAACCGCAATTAACACTCGGGGACGCATGACTTTCAGACGTCCAGTGGCCTTGCGGATAAAGATGCGCAGCATTTCGTCGGTGACTTCCGCATCCGCAATGACACCATCTTTCATCGGGCGGACGACCCGGATGTTTTCCGGAGTCAGGCCAATCATGCCCTTGGCTTCGGCGCCGACCGCCCGGACTTTGTTGGTGTCGGCATTGATAGCCACCACGGACGGTTCATCCAGGACGATCCCGCGGTCTTTGACATACACGAGGGTGTTCATGGTACCAAGGTCGATACCGACATCATTTACAAAAAAACTTTTAACAGTGTCAAACAACATGAGGGAGACTCCATTCAGCTGCGGCTGCGGCTTGGAAGAGGGCATTGACTATAATATGTTTCAGGTTGTGAATTCCGCCAATGCATTTACTGGTTTTCAAACATTTTATTGAGCGCAGAGCGGATTTTCCACTCCGGTTTTTTCAGAGAGCCGGTCAGTTCTGCATCAAAAGCCCAGGAGAGCGGCTTCAGCATGAAGGAGAGCAGATTGACATTTTTCAGAGCTACGCCCTTGACCGTGAAATCGAGCTGGTCTTCAAACCAGGCGTATTCACCGCTTCCACGCAGGGAGATAATCGTTCCATCGGTGTCGAAATGATTGACCAGCAAGCGATTCCCTTGCAAGACAAAATCGGCGTCCAGACGGCTGATATTGCCTAACTCGGAGACTTTGTCGCGGGAGAAGACTTGCAGTGCCCCCAAAGACAGGATGGAGGCGAGATTGTCCATCAGCGGCACTTGCCAGAGGTCTGCATCGCGCAGGCTGAAATGCCCGCTTCCCTCGAGGTATAGGGGCGATTCCGCCCAGTTTTTCAGCAGCGAGACCTTGCAGTCGCAGTCGATCATGCCGCTCAGTGGATTTTTGCGTTTGGACGTGGCCCCGCCCGTGAAAAAACTTCCAGTCTTGTCCAATGGGAGGTTGCGGACTTTAAGCAGGGTTTCGCCGGTGCTACTCCGGAAATCGTAGTATCCAGTATTATTGAGTCGCGCGCCGAGGAAGAAGCCTTCCTGGAGATTCCAGAAGAGCCTTCCTGCATCGTAATTCCAGTTGCAGACAATATTTTCAAGCTGTGTTTTCTTGAAAGTGATTTCAGGGGAAAGGAGAGTCCCGTTGATTTGGATGGTCGGAGAGTTGGCGAAGTCAAAGAACCCTTCGCAAGCGAGCTTTGCCTCCGAATGCAAGGTGATCAGGTCGAGGAATTCCTTCCAGTCTTCATTGATGGATTTGAGCAACAGGATGACATCGAGGGGAACCTGGGTTTCCTCGAGGGCAAAGGTGCAGTTTGGAATTCCGGTGAAAGAGAATGCGACCTTGGCGTTGACGTCTCCCTGCTGGGTTTTCAGGGTGACAGGTTTGATCGTCAGCGCTTCGGGCAGTTCCAGATCGAGGCCGATGGTTGCGCCTGGAATCGGGAAGTCCTTGAAGGAGGCATTCTGCACTTCCAGCGTGGCGTCGATTTTCAGCTGCCAGTTATGAGTATTCGAGGGGGCTTCCCAGTAGAGCAGCTCAGGAATATGGATTTCCGGAAGCTGTTGCATGTCCCAGTGGACATGTTCCCAGATTTTACGGTAAATTTGACAGGCATCTTCATTGAAGATGAAGGCCTCGAACAATTCAGGACGAGCATGGACAACGGCATTTTTGACAGCAACCGATGGCGGTTGAAAACCGATCAGCAGGTCCAGGGCAAGGTCTTCGTTTTCATTCACTAGTGCGCGGATATTTCGAAAACTGGCCTGACGGGTGGATATCTCACCATCGGCCTGCACTTTGTGGATATCAAGCAGCCGGAATTTTGCATGTTCCGCTTGGACCTGAAAGACAACCCGCCAGTCTTCTTTTCTGGCCAGGTCGAATTCCGGGATATGAAAGAGAAGGCTGACAGGCTGCGACCCGGAAAGGAAGCGATTCAATGGCGCATAGATTTTTTGGAACTGTTCCTGAAAGCCGGTCAGGAACAAGTCGGGAACGACGGTTCCTTTGCCATCGGCAAGTTGAAAACGCTGGGTTTTAAGATCGATTCGGCATGTTGCCTGGGCATTCAGCATTTCGCTGCCGGGCGATTCTGCCATGTCCCTGCTTGTCAGATGCAGGGAAAAGACCGATTCGAAGCGGCGCTCTTTAAGCAGGGTCTCGATATTGATATCGGCATTCAGGGCAAACTCTGGCGAGCCGGGCTGTTTGATCCCAGTGGTGGCCTGCTCGATGTGCAGCCAGCCGGATTCCATGCGGAAGGGGATGACCAGCTTCTCGAAATTCAGCCCGAATTCAGCACCGCCGCCTTCCCGGAACTCCCCACGGAAACGCCACTGCCGCCAGTCAAGCGGCGATTCTTCCAGGCTGATGTTCATGCGGACATCGTCGAAATGCTCGATGAAGGTGCCCGCAAAGTCATTTGTTAATCCATGGTTTTGAAGGACTTCACTGAGATTGAAGCGGGCATCCAGCTCTCCGCTGAGCTTTTTCTGCCGCAGGTGCCATTGCAGGTTTCCGCGGATTCCTTTCTGCTGCCGGAAATCGAGGCCGAGGATCAGGTTCTCGACTAGGAGCACCTCGTTTTTAAGCAGCAGCGAAAAACTGCCCTGCTGGAAATGCGTTCCCATGATGGAAAGGGATTTCAGGGTGCAATCCATCCGTGGTTCGGCATTCGAGAAATTCCATTTTGCGGGGGGAAGTGTTCCCCGGAAAGCAATCGGAACTGGGCAGGAGACTTCTTGTGGCCAGAGGGGGGCGTCCGGCCCGGTCAGGTTCAGGCAGGTTTCCGGGGTCAGACGTCCCTGGAATTCCGCAGCGATGGTCTGCTCCTTGAAGTCGATATCGATGCTTGCCTGGATTTGCTCATCATTGCTGAACAGCCATTTTAGGTCCAAGAGTTGAAACAGGTGATCACGATATTGAAAACGTCCCCGCTGTTTTTGAATCAGCAGGGGTCCGATCTGACCATAATTCAAGTCAAAATCACCTGTTAGCTGAAAGGAATTCCAGTCCCTGATATCACCTTGGCATGAAAAGGTCAGCAACGTATCATTTTCGCCGAATTCACAGACCTCGAAGCGCTGCTGAAAGCTTTCCAGGAGCGTCGCGATCTTAATATTTTGATTGGTCGCGTTATCAGCAAGCAGGGCGGCAATCTGCTGCGGCAAAAGATGATAATTGTCGAGAAGGATTTCCCCACGGATGCGAATGCCATTCTGGCTGAAAATCAAATTGCCTGACAGCTTGTTTTGTTCCAGGGAACGAGCGTTGAAAAACAATTGCCGACAATCCAGCAGGGGGATGCCATTGTCGGAAATTAATTGTATTTGCGCCGCGTTGAGGCGGAAGCTCTCCGGAAGGACATTGCCTTGCAAGAGTTTCAGGGGATTGAAGGAGGTGACTGCCTCCCTGGCCTCGAGGCAGACTGGCCCCAGCGAGGTGTCTATTCTGGCGGTTACGCCCTGAAAAGTCAGGCCGCTGAACAAGCTTGCCTTGACCCAGGCAAAACGGCAGTTGATACCGGCATGAGCCAGAGAATCCTCGAGCAGAGTACGCCCAAAAGCAGGCAGCCCATAAACCCGGAATATCAATTCAATGCTCACAACCAGAAAAACGAGCAAAAGAATGACGGCTCGAAAAATACGCTGATATGTGTTTTTTAGTCGGGACACGGACTTTACACGGACTTTACACGGACGGGACACGGACTTTACACGGACGGGACACGGACTTTACACGGACGGGACACGGACTTTACACGGACGGGACACGGACGGGACACGGACTTTACACGGACGGGACACGGACTTTACACGGACTTTACACGGACGGGACACGGACGGGACGAAAATCCTTGTTACTATAACATTCCATCGGAAGCATTTCAAAAGATATCACAACACAACCGCATGCCATTTCATCATTTCATCCGTCAAAGCAGCAAGCCTATAAAAAAAATCGTGCTACTATTCCCAAACTTCTTGTTTTTTCAGAAAGATTTTTCAGAAAAGAAATCTCCAAATCATTGGCATATAAGAACTTCTCCGTCTGATTGTGGTGCCTTTACAAGGCACTGCCGTTGGTTGGGTTCCTCACCCCAAAGTCTGGGGTTAAGCATGGTTAAGCGCCTACGACGCAAAGCATTATGTCGATCCAACCAATCCGACCGATCAGCTATCCGTGTCCCGTCCGTGTCCCGTCCGTGTCCCGTCCGTGTCCCGTCCGTGTCCCGTCCGTGTCCCGTCCGTGTCCCGTCCGTGTCCCGTCCGTGTGGGGTTGTGGGCGGCAGTCCACCCCAAGCCTTTTCGTGTGGTTCGTGGTTAAAAAATTAGGAATCGCTATGATTTCCGTTAGTTTTCTATGGTTTCTGCATGATTCCTTATGGTTCCGCTTGAAAAAACGTTTTTGCAGCACTATTTTTTCACGATGATTAGAATGAAAGGATTGTATGAGTTTTCTGGAAATCTGTGGTCTGGCGATCATGCAGGGACTGACTGAATTTCTGCCGGTCAGCAGTTCAGGACATCTGTTGTTGTTGCAGCATTTTGCCGGCATGAAAGCAAGTCCGGGACCGGCTCTCGAACTGGCTCTGCATGGGGGCACACTGCTGTCAATCCTGGTCTTTTACCGCAAAAGATTGCTGGCATTGCTATCCGGGGCGTTGCGGCGTGAAAAGGTCTCGCTGTTGTATTGTGCCGCGCTTCTTGTGTCCTGCATCCCTGCTGCAATAGTCTATTTTCTGTTTAAGGAACCGATCGAGAATTTATTTGACGAGCCGCTGATTTGCTCCGTGATGCTGATGGTCACCGGGCTGCTGCTGCTGTCCACCCGTTTTCTGCCTCGCTCCGGCAACGTTTCATCCCCCGGTTTTCTTCATGCAACCGGCATCGGTCTGATCCAGGCGGTGGCATTGCTGCCGGGGATCAGCCGTTCTGGCAGCACAATCACCTGCGCACGCTGGCTCGGAATCGCACCGCAGAAAGCTGCCGAGTTTTCCTTCTTGATGTCCATCCCACTGCTGGCAGGAGGAATCCTGCTGAAAGCCAAGGATATCTTTGCGATGTCGGACAGCCCGGGAGAATTGGCGGTGATGCTGACCGGATGCAGCTTGGCGGCAATCATCGGCTTCCTGTCCTTGAAAATCCTGGCTCTTTTTCAGATCAGCGGAAAATTCTGGTATTTCGGTTGTTACTGCCTAACGGTCGGTGGCGTGGCAGCCCTGGTCATCCTGTTCGGATGAAGTTCTTTTTTAACAACGAAAAGGCTTGGCGCGGACTGGCGCACACAACCTATTCAAACGGCAAAATGAGCATTTTTGATGGACAAGGGACACGAATGGACATCATGGACAGAATGGACGCGATGGACTTGCCGTTTGATGGACGAATGGACAGGCGCAAAAAAATGTCACCTGCTGTAAATGTCCATTCCGTCCATAACAAACGTGTCCATTTGTGTCCATGTTGTCCATTCCGTCCATTCTTGTCCCTGTCCTAGTCCATTCCGTGTCTTGTATCTTGTAAAACCCTGTTTTCAGGCTTATATTAAGTGATCACCTTTTTCCCGGCGGGCTTTATTTGCTTTGCTGCGGTAAATTTGTATGTTCAGCCTGTATGCTGCGGGCTGGAAGCTTATCAGTATTTAAGGAGAATGACATGGCAAAAATGGTCACCATCGACGGCAACACCGCCGCCTCTCACGTAGCGTACGCTTTCAGCGAAGTCGCTGCCATTTATCCAATTACTCCGTCTTCGGTGATGGGTGAACTGGCGGATTCCTGGGCGGCTCAGGGACGCTTGAATATGTTTGGACGTCCCTTGGACATCATCGAGATGCAGTCGGAAGCCGGTGCGGCCGGTGCGTTGCATGGTTCTCTAGTCGCCGGCGCTTTGACGACGACCTATACAGCCTCGCAGGGCTTGTTGCTGATGATTCCCAACATGTACAAGATTGCCGGTGAAATGCTGCCGACCGTATTCCACGTGTCGGCCCGCACCCTGGCCGCACAGTCATTGGCTATCTTCGGTGACCATGCCGACGTGATGGCCTGCCGCGCAACCGGATTTGCCCTGCTGGGTTCGAGCTCCGTCCAGGAAACAATGGACTTGGCGGCGGTCGCCCACCTGGCTACGCTGGAAGCCAATATTCCCTTTGTGCACTTCTTTGATGGTTTCCGCACCTCGCATGAAATCCAGAAAGTCGAGGAACTGGATTATGAGACGCTTCGCTCGCTTGTTGACATGAAATACATCGAGGCATTCCGTCAGCGCGCCCTGCGTCCGGAAAAGCCGGTTTTGCACGTGGCCGCTCAGAACCCCGATGTTTACTTCCAAGGCCGTGAAACCACCAATGCCCACTATGCCGCCTTGCCGGGCATCGTTCAGAAATACATGGACAAACTGGCAAAAGTGACGGGGCGCCAGTATCATCTGTTTGATTATGTCGGTGCAGCCGATGCTGAAAAAGTGATTGTCGTCATGGGTTCCGGCGCCGAGACGGTGGCTCTGGCAGTCAACTACCTGAATTCCAAGGGTGCCAAGCTGGGCATGGTCAATGTCCGCCTGTTCCTGCCTTTCGACAACGCCGCTTTCCTGGCCGCCTTGCCGAAATCGGTGAAACAGATTGCAGTTCTGGATCGCACCAAAGAACCCGGCGCCGCCGGCGAACCGCTGTATTTGTCGGTCGTCAACGCCATCAAGGGCACTGAATTTGCAGGTGCTCAAGTGATTGGCGGACGTTATGGCCTGGCTTCCAAGGAATTTACGCCTGCAATGGTCAAGGCGGTCTTCGATCATCTCGATGGCGCAGCTTTCCATGGTTTCACGGTTGGCATCAACGACGACGTGACGCATAAATCCCTGCCGGTTGGCGAGGAGTTTGACTGTGAGCCGGAAGGCACGATCAGCTGCACCTTCTGGGGACTCGGCTCGGACGGCACAGTGGGCGCCAACAAGGACTCGATCAAGCTGATCGGCAATGAGACGGAACTTTTTGCGCAGGGGTATTTCTCCTACGACTCGAAGAAATCCGGCGGTGTGACTGTATCGCATCTGCGTTTTGGCAAGAAGCCGATCACCAGTCCGTATCTGATTAGCCGTCCGAATTTTGTTGCCTGTCACAACCCGGCTTATATTGGCCGCTATGATATGATCTCCGGTTTGACCGAGGGTGGCGTCTTCCTGCTGAACTCCGAATTTTCGAATGATGAAGTTTTCTCGAAGTTGACGCGTGATATGCAGGAATTGATCATCAAGCGCAAAATCCGCTTCTACAACATTGATGCCTTGAAGATTGCGGTGGCGGCGGGACTTGGCAAGCGCATCAATTCCGTCATGCAGACAGCCTTCTTCCTGATTTCCAAGGTTCTCGATAAGGACTTGGCGATCAAGATGCTGAAGCAGTCGATCAAGAAGCGTTTTGAGAAAAAAGGCATGGATATCGTCGAGAAGAACTGGGTCTGTGTCGATAACACCGCCGCTGCGCTGGAAGAGGTGAAAGTCCCCTCCAGTCTGGATGGAATTGACAGCTTTGTGCTGCCGGCATTGCTTCCGGATGACGCCGACGATTTTGCCAAAAAGGTCATCCTGCCCGCGATGCTGCAGAAGGGCGACGAGATTCCGGTTTCTGCGATGTCCATCGACGGCGTGCTGCCTACCGGCACCGCTGCCCTGGAAAAACGTGGCATTGCGCCGCGTATCCCGGTCTGGAAATCAGAAAACTGCATCCAGTGCAATATCTGCAGCATGGTTTGCCCGCACGCCGCCATCCGCACGAAGCTGATTCCGGTCGAGGAATTGGCCGGTGCACCGGCTGATTTCGGTGCAGTTGACGTCAAGCCGAAGGCGGACCCGGCCCTGAAGTTTAAAGTTCAGGTTTATTGTGAAGACTGCCAGGGTTGCGGCGTTTGTGTGCAGTCCTGTCCGCTCGCCAGCAAGGACAACAAGGCTCTGGTTTGGGGTACCTTGGAAGAAGCCCGTCAGAATGGTGAAGTTGAAAAAGTCAAATTCTTTGATGAGACCAGCGACAATCATCTGGGCAACAACAAGCCGACGACGGTCAAAGGCAGCCAGTTGAAGAAGCCGTTGTTCGAGTTCTCCGGCGCTTGTGCAGGATGTGGCGAGACTCCATACGTCAAACTGGTGACGCAGCTCTTTGGCGAGCGCATGATTGTGGCCAATGCCACTGGCTGCTCCTCAATCTACGGCGGAACCTTCCCGACCATCCCGTATTGCAAAGCGAAAAATGGCCGCGGCCCAGCCTGGGCTAACAGCCTCTTTGAAGACAACGCGGAGTTCGGACTGGGCATGCGCCTGGCCATTGACTCGAACCGCGAACAACTGAAACTCAATGTCGATAAAATCCTCGCCAGCGAACAAGCACCGGCTGACTTGAAGGAAGCCCTGAAACTCTGCCTGAGCCTCTGGGATTCCACCGAACAAGAAGCCTTTGCCGCCCAAGATGCAGTCAAGCCGTTGCTGGAAAAAGCTGCACCGCATTGCATCTATGCCGCCAAGGCCTTCGAGCTGAGCGATTATTTTGTTGACAAGTCCGTGTGGATTTTCGGTGGTGACGGCTGGGCATATGACATTGGATTCGGCGGCTTGGATCACGTTCTGGCTTCCGGACGCAATGTCAATGTCCTCGTGCTGGACACGGAGGTGTATTCCAACACTGGCGGGCAGGCCTCGAAAGCCACGCAGATTGGTGCTGTTGCCCAGTTTGCCGCCAATGGCAAACGGGTTGGCAAGAAGAACCTGGGACTGATGGCCATGAGCTACGGCTACGTCTATGTGGCCAGCTGCTCGATGGGAGCCAACCGGCAGCAAACGCTGAATGCCTTCATCGAAGCTGAAGCCTACAAGGGACCATCCCTGATCCTGGCTTACGCGCCCTGCATCAATCATGCCATCAATATGATGTACCATCAGGATGAACAGAAAAAAGCAGTCGAGTGCGGATATGTGCCGCTTTACCGCTATAATCCAGGCCTGACGGAAAAACGTTTCAGCTGGGACAGCAAGGAAGTCAATGACAAGTTCCAGGAATTCCTCGCTGGCCAGGGACGCTACAGGTCTCTGCGTAATACCGCCGCCGCCGCTGAAGCAGATGAACTCTTCAAGCAATGCGAAGAAGACGCAATGCAACGGCTCAATCTGCATAAGCAATTCGGCGAATTGCTCTAAGGCAGAGGAATTTTAAACAACGAAAAGCACAAAAAGACCCGAAAAAATTTCATGGGAAGCGACTTTGTCTGCGAGGGGAACGCGTCGTACTTCCCATGAAATTTTCGTAGTCATTCGTGTCTTTCGTTGTAAAAATTCCATTGTTAGCTGATGCATTTCGGAAAGCGCGGGTTATCGACCAATCCCGCGCTTTTTTTGACTCGCATTTTTTTTTGTTTGGGTATGTATATAGTATATTATGTTTGATATCGAAAGTTGCAATGTGTTTATATTTTGAGAGAGGTTAAGTATGGAGATCATCACAGAAAAAGTCGGCACAGTTCTCAAGATGTCGATCAAAGGCCGTCTGGTGGTGTCTACGACGGAGGAATTCAAGAACGCATTGGCTGATGCGGTAGTAGAAAATCAGCAGATCGTTCTTGACCTTACTGAAATGAGTTATATCGACAGCAGTGGTCTTGGCGCGATGGTTTTTGCGCAGCAGAAGTTGTCGGAGAAAGGCGGTGAACTTCGCTTGGCTGGCTTGCAACCCAAGCCGCGCATTGTTTTTGATATTACCAAAGTTTATCGGATATTCGAGATTTTTGACAGCGTTGACATGGCTATCGAGTCTTTTAATTCCAATGCGTGAGGTGCGCTGTGGTATCGATCCCGCCCACCGTCAGCATTGTCGTCCGCTCCCATAACGATATCCGCTTTATTCGGGAGACGCTGACCTTGTTGCAGGAGCAGGATTTTCCGGATTTCGAGATTTTGAGTTGCGATGACGCTTCGACGGACGGCACAGCCGCCTGTATCGAGGAGTTCCCTAATATTCGGAAACTGTCCCGCCCGGAAGGTTCCTATGTTCCAGGGAAGACTTTAAACCACGCTGTCCAAGCCTGCCGTGGTGAAATTGTCGTCTTCAACAATGCTGATGCAACGCCCTGCGGAAGAGAATATCTTGCCGAATTGATTGCTCCGCTCCAGGACCCGGCAGTCTCTGCTGTCTATGGCAATCAGCTTTGCCGGGAAGATGCGACCTTTCTGGTGCGCAAAGATCACGAGAGAGCTTTTGGAGATGGGGTTTTGGCTGCTCGTTGGGGAAATTTCTTTTCACTTGCCAGTTCTGCAATCCGGCGGCAGAAACTCTTGCAGTACCCATTTTCCGAGGAACTGCAATACTCGGAGGATATTGACTGGGCGAAACGCAGCCGTGACCGCGGCGAGACGATTGCCTATGCCGCCGCTGCACAGGTGCGACATTCGCATAACTATACAATGTCTGAGCTGAAAAAGCGTTTTTACAACGAGGGAATTGCCTCTGCAAGGATTTTTGGTCAACGGCAAAGTCTGTTGCAATGTCTTGGCAGAATCGTCATGGAAACTTTGCGGGATTTTGCCTGGCTGTTGCGGCGAGGCGCCTGGCGCGAAATCCCACAGGCGCCCCTGCGGCGCTTTGTACAAAAATTCTCCTGCTACCAGGGCGAACGGGATTTCTTCAATCGAAAGAATGATCAATGACGCAACGCAAAGGGAAAATATTGTTTATCGGGCGCTATGCCGGTTTCGACGGTGGTGTCGAGCGCTATGAACACACTGCGGCTCTGTTGCTGCGCCGTAATGGCTATAAAGTCTACTGCGCCTACCAGGAAGAAGGTCGCGAGTTCGAAAACTTTTCTGTGGCCTTTCGCAAGATGCTGCCCCTCGAGGAAGTTTTGTCGGGGTCGGTGGAATATTCTCTAATTGCCGTGCACAAACTATCCGAGCCGGAGCTGCTCGACCGGCTTTTGCATAAATTCAAGGAGAAGCTGGTTCTGTTTGTGCATGATCATGATCCGTATTGTCCCCGGAGCTATTACTATATTCCTTTTGGGCGACGCAATTGTCAACGTGCCTATCACCCCCTGGTCTGCAGCGCTTGCGCAATGGTAAGCAATCCGCGCTCCTGGCCAAACGGCGTTTCAGGGAAGCTGAAGCATGTCCTGTCATTTGCAAAGAACCTGCATCGATATCGGGAATTCCCGAAAGTTGTAGTGCTGTCGGAGTTCATGCGGCAGAATCTTCTGCGCAATGGGTTTTCGGAGTCGAAGATACAGCTCTTGTCTCCTTATGTCGAAAGTGCGAAGAAGCCTTGTGCAATCCAGGCTGCTTCCCCGCCGCGGCTGCTGTTTGTCGGTCAGCTGATTCGCGGCAAGGGGGTTGACTTGCTGCTACAGATCATGGCAAAAGTCCAGGCGGATTATCGCCTGCTGATAGCCGGCGGCGGAAAAGACCGCTGCTGGCTGGAAACGATGGCGGCAGAATTAGGAATTGCCGACAAAGTTGAATTTCAGGGCTGGGTGCTGCACCCTGAAAAATTGTATTCCACCTGTGATCTGCTTCTTCTTCCCACGCGCTGGCAGGAACCGTTTGGACTTGTCGGCCTGGAAGCCGCCTCGAAGGGAATGCCGATCGTTGCTTTCGACTTAGGAGGATGCAGAGAATATATCGTACACGGAGAAAACGGCATCCTGATCCCACCGGGAAATATCGGCGAATTCGCCGAAAAAGTGCAGGAACTCCTCGAAAATCCAGAAAAACTACTGCCGATGGGAGAAAAAGGACGCATCCTGGCCAAAGAAAAATTCTCGCCGGAGAAATTCCTCCAGGAATTTACCAACCTGATCCCCGAGTGATTTTTTAACCACGAAAATCACGAACAGACTTGGCGCGGACTGATCGCCCGCAACCCACACGGACTTTACACGGACGGGACACGGACTTTACACGGACGACAGATCGGACGACTCGCCAGGTGCCAAGGTCGGCTTTACTTTTTCAGTCGGAGGCGATATGGAGCGCCGGCGGCTCGCCGGCATGAAGCCGGCTTCCCTCTCCCATCACCGAAAAATCAAAAAGTTCAAAAAGTTTCTCAAAAATGAGAAAGACCCTTAAAGCCAGTAACTTGCGAATCTGGTTTTTGGAAAAGATTTTTCTGAAAAACAATCTCCAAGTCATTGGCACACAATCATTTGTCCGATTGATCCGAATGATTGTAGTGCCTTTACAAGGCACTGTCTTTGGGGGGGGACTCCACCCCAGGCTAAAGCCAGGGGTTAAGCATGGTTAAGCACCTACGGTGCAAAGCACTATGCCGATCCGGCTGATCTGACCGATCCGTCGGAGAAAACAACAGCCAAAACCACAAATCCGCTTGCAATCTCATCCGTCAAAGCAGCAACCCCTAAAAAAATTTTCGTGTCTTTTCGTGATTTTCGTTGTTAAAAAATAAATTACTCGAACCAGATTTCGGATTTCAGGGGTCTTCGGAGGACGGTGTCTTTGCCCTTCGAGTCGATGGGGGCAGGGGGATAGTCCGCATTGAAATGCAGTCCTCTGCTTTCCTTCCGGGCGATGGCACTGTCAATGATCATTTCAGCCACCGAGGCCAGATTGCGCAGCTCGATCAAATCCGGGGTGATGATAAAGTTCCAGTAGTATTTTTCAATCTCCTTGCGGATCATCCGAATCCGGTTCTTGGCTCGTTCGAGGCGTTTATCCGTTCGTACAATGCCGACATAGTCCCACATCAAACGCCGGATTTCCTCCCAGTTGTGAGAGATGACGATCTGCTCATCGGAATCGACCGCATCGCCTTTCGACCAGTCCGGAATAATATTGGCGGAAATTTCAGGTATGCTTGCCGGGTGTCCGACGCTGTGGCAGACGGCATTATAGGCGACGACCATGGCCTCGAGCAGGCTATTGCTGGCAAGGCGGTTCGCGCCATGCAGTCCGGTGCATCCGACTTCACCGATGGCATAAAGGCGCTTGATCGTGGTCACGCCGTTGACATCGGTGCGAACGCCGCCGCAACAGTAATGCGCCGCAGGCACCACCGGGATCAGGTCTTCAGCCATGTTGATGCCGAATTTCAGGCATTCCTTGAAAATATTGGGGAAGCGTTTGCGCAGGAATTCTTCGGAATGATGGCGGATATCGAGATATGCGCAGGGTTGTCCGGAGCGTTTCAGTTCGTTGTCAATGGCCCTGGCAACGATGTCACGGGGCGCCAGACTGGCCAAAGGATGATAGTTTTCCATGAAGGTCTCGTAGCGGTCGCCTTTCTTGACCTTCAGGATGGCACCTTCCCCGCGGACTGCTTCACTGATCAGAAAGGACTTCGCCTTGGGGTGGAAGAGGATTGTGGGGTGGAACTGGTAGAATTCCATGTTGCAGATTTCGGCGCTGGTGCGGTAGGCCATGGCGATTCCGTCGCCGCTGGCGATATCCGGATTGCAGGTGCACAGATAAACTTTTCCGGCGCCGCCGGTGGCCAGCATGGTGAATTTCGACAGGAAAGTCTTGATTTCATGGGTGGCGGTGTCAATGACGTATGCCCCCAGGCAGCAATTCTCGCCCTGCCACTCGATATGCCGCGTCGAAATCAAATCCACTGCCAGATGATTCTCGAGAATGATGATGCTCGGGTTTTCCCGGCACCTCGCCAGCAGAACATCGCTGACTTCGCGCCCGGTGATGTCGCCAGCATGCAAAATCCTGCGGTTCGAGTGGCCACCCTCCTGCCCAAGATGATACTGGTTCCCTTGGGCAGAAGAGGAGTTCTCCTCGACATCCTTCTGCAATGTGAAGTGCAACCCGCAAGCTTGCAGGTCGCGCACGCGTTCCGGCGCGGCACTGACGATAGCCCGGACGACATCCGGATGGCAAAGTCCTGCCCCGGCGGTAAGCGTGTCCTGGACATGCGCCTCGAAGCTGTCTCCTTCGTCGATGACACAGGCAATGCCGCCTTGCGCATAGCGGGTGTTGGATTCCTCCGCCTTGCCCTTGGTGATCATGATGACACGCCCATGCTTCGCCGCTTCCAAGGCAGCCGTCATGCCGGCCAGACCGGAACCTACAATCAGATAATCACAAGTAATGCGTTTGCCACTGTATGCTGTGTCGGACATCGTTCATAACTCCATCATGTTGCCAATGCAAAAAAACGTCTGCCCCTTTACAATAATGCTTCTTTGAAAAATGGACTCGGCATGACCGATAGACAAGAACTCTTTTTTGTCCACGGAAAGCACGGAAAACTCGGAAAATTTTTTATAGGGGTTGCTGCTTTGACGGATGGAATGGCACGCGAATTTGTGATCTGGCCTATTGGTTTCTCCGACTGATCAGTCGGATCGGACGGATCGGACGGATCAAGTAGATCGGTCGGATCAGTCGGATCAGTCGGAGAAAAAAGACAGGCATTGGCAGTGCCTTAAAAGGGCTGTATGCCAGTGACTTGGAACTTTCTTTTCAGAAAAATCTTTCTGAAAAAACAAGAAGTTTGAAGATAGCAGTATAAAAAAATGTCACCTGCTGTACGTGTCCATTCCTGTCCATTGTCCATTGCCCATTCAGCAGTCCATTCTTGTCCATTCAGTCCATTGTGTCCATTCCTGTCCCTGCCCATCGTCCATAAAAAAATCTTTCCCAAAAAAGAAGAAGTTTGGCAATAGTACGAAATTTATTCTTGATTTGACAAGTGATAAAAGCTGCATTAGATTAGGTGTCGTCGTAGATTTTTTACCAGAAAGGAGGCTTTTCCCATGGAAAATCAAAGGAATGAATTAAGAATTTCCGCAGCGATGTCACAGGGTATGTTTACCTTAATTGAATGGTCGTGGTTGGGATCATTTCGATCCTTGCGTCTTTTCTTTTTTCATCGCTGACCCGTGCTCGTGAAACCGCGATGCAAGTCCATTGTTGCAACAATCTCAAACAACTCAGCTCCGCTTCAATCCTCTACCGCAATGACCATAAGAAATTTCCATTCGCTGAAAAATATTACATGGATGATTTTTCCAAAATATACCCTTATTTGCGAAACTTGAAAGTGTTTGTCTGTACGGGAAATCCGCAATCGGTAGGCAATGTTCCAAATGAAGCGGCCCCTGAATGGCGGGACGGATTATCTTTACTGGCCAGGCGGTGGATTCGAGGAGATCGAAGAGAAAAATCACTGCATCAGTTGTGGCGTGGTCTACAGTGTGTATGGCAGAATCGGCCTTTATCGAATTCGCCGGGTAGCTGGCACCAAGGATGAGGATGTGGTTATCTATGACCGCTGCGGACCGGCACACTGCGATAGCATCAATATCATTTATTTGCAGGATATGCATGTGCAAGCCAAGCGGGACATGTGCGATCTCTGGATGCTCAATAACAGTCGGAAACTGATGTGGAAAAATACCGCTTCAGACCCGTTCCCTCCCCTCACCGGGAACTAAAAGCCGTCTTCAGAGGCTCCGAACAATGGGGTTTCTGTATGGAAAACAGAAGACAGATGCATTTAGATTAGATGCTGCTGTAGATTCTTCAGCGAAAAGGAGGTCTTTTCCATGAAAAATCAAAGAAATGAAATAAGGGTTTCCGCAGCGATGCCAAAGGGTATGTTTACCTTAATTGAATTGCTGATCGTGGTCGGGATCATCATGATTCTATCGGCATTTCTCTTTCCATCGCTGACCCGAACTCGCGAAACGGCCATGCAGGTCTACTGCAGCAACAATCTCAAACAACTCAGCTCCGCCGCAGTCCTTTACCGTAATGACCATAAGAAATTTCCGCTCGCTGAAAAGTACTACATGGACGATTTTTCCAAAATATACCCGTATTTGCGGAACTTGAAAGTGTTTTCCTGTATGGGAAATCCGCAGACGGTAGACAAGCTTCCAAATGAGGCGGCCCTGAATGGCGGAACGGATTATCTTTACTGGCCAGGC
>JAPXLT010000063.1:0-18517 GCA_033809415.1 Lentisphaeria bacterium | reverse complement strand
CTGTACGTGTCCATTCTGTCCATAAAGACGTGTCCATTTATGTCCATGACGTCCATTGCGTCCATCGTGTCCCTGTCCATTAAAAAACGAGCCATTTCCCCAACGTGGTTAAGAGAATGAAAACGCCCTGTTCAGAAAGATTTTTGGAAAACTAATCTCCAAGTTATTGGCATACAATCACTTGTCAAGATGATCCGTCTGATTGTGCTGCCTTTACAAGGCACTGTCTTTGGGTGGATTCCTCACCCCAGGCCAGGGGTTAAGCATGGTTAAGCGCCTACGGCGCAAAGCATTGTGCCGATCCGACCGATCCGACCGATCTGTCGGAGAAACCAACAGACCAAACCGCGATTCTGCGTGCCATTCCATCCGTCGAAGCAGCGCCCCTACAAAATTTTCCAAGCTTTCCGTGCTTTCTGTGGACAAAAAATGGGTTGTGGGCGTTAGTTCACCCCAAGCCTTTTCGTGTGGTTCGTGGTTAAAAAATCCTTTTTGGATGGGGTCTAAATATATCAAAAAGGTCAGAAAATGGAAAAACGTTTTGCACTCCTGATTAGCCTCCTGCTTCCTGTGATTCTATCTGCTGCTGAGATTTCTCCGCACACCCTGATTCGTTTGCCGGGGATGCAGAAACTTCCTGATATTGATGGGAAAATTACATATGGGGAATGGAATCATGCTTCATCGAGTTTCGGAGGCGTTTCGAGTGTCACCACCCTGATGAGCAAACGCCAAGTCACTTGGTATTTCGGCTATGATCACAAGAATTTTTACCTGGCCTGTGACAGCGAAGCACCGAAACTTCCGCAGAAACTCACGGCAGAAGATACAGTAACCTTGGCTCTGCTGCCGCCCAGCGCTGAAAAGCCAGTGTTTTTTCATGTCAACAGCGAAGGAACTGGAAACCTGCCCGAGGGTGCCACATGCGCCAGCAGCATCCTGACGGAATTGGATCGGGGCATTATCCTGCCGCATTGGCACCTGGAGCTATCGATTCCTTTGGCAGCCTGCGGTGTAACAGCACTGCAGCCCGGTCAGACTTGGGGTCTGCAATTCACCCGTGAATTTCAAAACGCCGCCGAAACGGCATTCTGGCATTATCCGGCCCAACCGGGTCAAATGGGCACCTTCATTCCAGACCCAGCAGCGCCGGTCATCGGCTTCGACGGGTTTGGACACATGCTCTGGGACCAGACTTCCAATTACTATATGAAATTCCGGGCGGAAAATCTGACTGACAGGAATATGCTGATCACCCCGGACTGCCTGATGGTTGCAGCAGCGCTGTCCTACGCAACCCTGGATCCGCAGGATACCAGCACTTTCAAAGAGGGAAAAGTAACTTTCCCCATTGCGCGCTATACGCAAACCCTCAAAGCAGGAGAACGCCGCTCTCTCGAACAGACCATCTGGGCACAGTTCCCAGGCACCGTGCGCACGTTGATCGGAAAAGTCACCTCGGACAAGGAGGATGTCATCTTCTACCATCGCTCGTTTTCCTGGAACCTGTCGGAGGCACGCAATGTGCGCTGGGAAAATCCCGGCCTGCCAAAACTCGACAGCGCATTCTATCCCTCCTTCGGAAACAAACTTCTGGTGCGCATGACCGGGGTGTCCGACCGTCGTTCCGTCGAGACCGCCGAAAACCTCGGCGGCAAAGTCCCGGAAGGTTTCCGGAATGTGACCGTCACGGTCAAAGACCCCCATCGGCAGACCATCCATACCTTCCATCATCTTGAAAACAGCCGCAATTTTCAACAGGAATGCCTGCTCGGAGAACTCCCCCTGGGAGACTACAAAGTCGAACTCAGCGCCGAGCGAAAAGACGGCAAAATCTTTACGGACCTGCGAACCTTCTCCGTACGCAAGTTTGATTGGCAGAACAACACCCTCGGCATGGATCGCGTCATCATACCCCCGTTTGTTCCACTCGAAGCCGACGCCGCCAGGCAGGAAGTGCACGCGCTGCAAACTGGGTACCGGATTGCCAATGGCTTCTGGGATGCTGTTTATGTCAAAGGGGAAAACATCCTTGCCGCACCGGTGGAACTGTTGATTGACGGGGAGTCCTTCAGTCCTGTTTCCACTCGGCTGGTCTCAGCGGAAGATGATCGGGTGCTGTATGAATCGCTGATCCGCTATAAGAACCTGGATATCAAAGTCACCCATGACTACGATTACGACGGATTCTGCAAAACAACGCTTGCTTTTCAACCGCAGGGACTGGTCAAACTGCGCAGCCTCGTGCTGGTTATGCCGGTCAAATCGGAGATCGCCCGCTTTTTCAACATGTTTATCCATCCCCGGAACAAGGGAGAAAGCTACGAAATCCCGGCAGGGCTTGGCGAAGTTTGGAACTCCTTCCAGGCAACCCGAAAAAGTAGAAGACCCGGCGCTTGGACACCTTACTGCTGGGTCGGCGGAATTCGGCAGGGATTCTGCTGGATTGCCGATTCCTACCGGCATTATCAGCTCGACGAGGAAACGCCCTGCCAGCGTCTCGAACGCACGGCTGATGCGCTCACCTTCAAGCTTGACATCGTCAACCAGTTCACGGTCTGGAATGCCTCGAACCCCTTCGAGATCGTCATGGGCTTCCAGCCTACTCCGGTCAAGCCAATAGCGGAAGGATACCGCAAGATGGGCTCGATCATGTATGACGAGGCTTGGTATCCGCGCTCCTGCCAGGTCTTCTCAAGATACGGAGGAGTGGATTTGCGCACGAATGTATTCAACCCGCTCCAGGGGGATTACTCCTTCTTCGACTACATCGTCTCCATCAAGGATATTCCGCCTGGAAAACGCAACCGGGCAGAGTTCAACCGGAAGCGCGATGAATATCTGCAGAAGCATGTCGAAGAATACATCCGACGCAATCTCGGTACCGAAAAATCCCTGCGCAGTAATCTCGACTGGCATTTTTCGCGGACAGCCGGGAAGTTGCTGTTCTACACCGATCCGCTGGGAATTTCCTGTTTCTGGCCGGAAGATGAAATGTACAAGGCGGAATGGAGCGCGTGGACCTTTCCGGTCGAGGAACCCTTCTATCAAGAATACCTCAGCCGTCTGCCCAAAAGCCGCATTGACAAACTGATCCATGATGAGTGGCGCGCGGTGCGACGCGGTGTTGACGGAATCAATTTTGACTGTTTTGGCCAGGGCGGTGGCTATAACACGGAGAATGGGATAGCCTGGTATGATGAAAATGGGAAAATTCATTCCAACTGTGAATTATTCTCCTGGCGCGAGATTGTCCGCCGCACAGCGGTCATGCTGTATATGGAAGGAAGAACTCTTTATGGGGTGCCTTGGGTGGATGTGCACTCAACCGATGGCATGGTGGTGCCAGTCTGCTCGTTTGCCAGCACCTTGACAACAACCGAAATGGGGGGACGGCGCGGGGAATATCAGGATCGCTTCTTGGAAAGCCAGTTTCTGTCGGATATCCTGGGTATACACTCCGGCACCGTATCCTTCCCGATTGTCACTTGCGAATCGAAGAAAAACGAGCTTGATTCCCTGCTGGCCGTCATGTTTGCCTATGGCTTCATGAATATCACCGATCAAGGTGTGCCTTTGCGCAAAAATACTTATGTGCGCGATGCCATCAATATCGTCTTTGATTTCGGCTATGGAGACCCCGATGTCGAAATCTTCCCGTACTGGGGCGACAACACGCCGCCGGTATCCCATGATGCAAAAGACATCCGCATGACCGTTGTCAGACGCAACGACGGCAAAACCCTGCTGATGATTGGCAACCTAGGCGAAACAACACAGGTGCGCTTTGATCTGACAAAGCTTGGCTACGCCAACTGCAAACTCACAAACCCTGAAACCGGGCAGGAGCTGGCTACGCCCGAAATCAGCGTCGAACGGCGCTCCTACGCATTGCTGATGATCGAAAATCTCAATCAGTAAGAACTTGGCATTGACGCCCACAACCCATTTTTAACAACGAAAAAACACGAAAAGGCACGAAATTTTTTTTATAGGGCTGAACCTGTCCTTTTAAAAGATTAGCCTTGCTTCCGGTTTAGGCTTGGTTTTGCGGAATTCCCTCGGCGAGGTTCCAGTGATGGCTTTAAAGGTGCGGTTGAATTGTGAGAGGCTTCTGAAGCCGGTCATCATGGCGATATCACTGATGTTGTTATGGGTTTGCAGAAGCATCTCCTCCGCCTTATCTGTACAAGCGGCAAAACCGGATTCCGTATCGCGCAGTCTCGCACAATACGGATTGAAATTACATGGAATCAAGACAATTTGGCTGGTATATTATCATGCATATAGAGGAAAATTCCCTTGGCTTAGCAACATAACAGGAGTATTCTGCTGATATGAACGATAAAAAAAACATTCTAGTACTTGGTGGGCATCTGGATGATTCCGTTCTGGCAATTGGGGGCATCATCAAAAAATTTACCCAGGCCGGGCATCATGTCGCGGTGGTCTGCATGGGTTGCGGTGATGAAGGCTTTGCCCATATCGAGGAACGCGCTTCCGTAAAGGAGCGCTTTTTCAAAGAAGCCCTACAAGCTCATAAGATTCTGGGGGTGGAAGATTTTGTCTGTCACAACTATTCAGACTTCGAGGTTAATGAGAGCAAGGCGATTTATCGCAAATGCATGGAAGCCATTCGCCGCGTGCAACCAGAAATCATTTTCGGCCATTATCCTCTGGAATATTTTCAGCACAGGGCGATGGCCCGGATGACCGAAGACACCTGGTTTCAAGCCGGCTGGGCATGCAGCGCCGACTTAGGCGAACCGCATTTTGCACGGGCTTTATATCAATTCGAAGTTTTGCAGACCATGCCCGAACCAACCCACATCGTCGATGTCAGTGACACCTTCCAGGCCAAACTCGATGCATGGGCGGCCTTCAAAACCGGTCAGGAGCACCTTGGCGAGGAATTTGCCAGAATGGAGGCCAGGGCACGCTTCCACGGCAGCAAAATCGGCGTCCAATATGCCGAAGCCCTGACGCAATCTTTCTTCATCCCTGAAAAAATCAACGATCCGGTCTGTGGATTATAGGCAAAGGTGAATTTGATTATGGAAGAGTAAAGCCGACGAGCCACCGGCACAATTGCGCGAAGCCCGACCTTGGCACGCAAGAATTTTGCTAAGGTCGACTTATCCCTCAAAGCAACAACCCTATTTCGTGTCTTTTCGTTGTTAAAAAATAGATTGCGGGCGATCAGTCCGCCTCAAGCAAAAACAGCCGGGCTGGTGCGGAATCAGGCATATGCAAGCTGCGGAATCGCATCTATTTCTTTCTGTGATTTTGCCGCCGCAACGCAGAGGTCATAATTCGCTTGAAGATTGATCCAGAATTCCGAGCCGGTTCCAAAGTACTTGCCGAGCCGCTCGGCTACCCAGTTTACTGACGCCTTACTTACGGTTTTCCGAACGAATTCTAAATCTGTCTCTAACCGCTTGATAATGTCAGCACAAACGGCTAAATTGGTTACATGTCCGCAAACGCAAATTTTTGTAGAAAAGCAAATTGGCATACAAAAGGCGCAATTGCGCAGTTCATGTTTCTAAACATGACCTTTGTTCGCATAGTCGCATCACGAAAGAAACGCATATGGCGAAACGCAAAGTCAAAACATTTGGTGACTACTACTCTGAAGGGCACCTGTGGATTACGCTCGCAACCGGTGAATACTACCCTGATGTTCTCCCTCTCGCTTGTGAACTCTACAAGCCCGTGCTTGTCACTTTCGGCCAAATGCTAAAGTCTGCACATTCGTCAGCAGATCTCTTTATGGCTATCACGGAAACAACCCCGCAATGGATGCGGATCCAGCTTTGCCGGGTATTTCGCAAATACGTAAGCCCGGAAACACCTGTAGAAATGCTGAAGAAGAAGAGTGCGGCACAAAATATCTGTGACCGATTCGGGAAAGGGTTTAGAGCCATACCAGAAGTGCAACAGCGCTTTCAAGAACGCCCTATACCTGACGAAGCACTTTGCGCCGTCCTATGGGAATACAAAGATAGAGGGCAGAAGGGATACGATCTAACTGAACGCCTTTTCACAATTATCCGAGAAAATTTTCCAGAACTTACAATTACTGGTCCGGAGCGAGCTGGCAAAGACATTTTACTAGGTGAACTTTTTGATGACTATCCCAAACCTGATAGACCCGTTGATTTTGTCTTGGAACATAAAGGAAAGCCCATAGCTATTGGACTTGCACGATATGATTCCGACCGGGGCGGCGCACAAGAAGATGATCGGACCGGACAGTACAGGGACTGCGCCACTGAAATTCTTGGCTATGCCAAGAAGTGCGGTCTACCCCTAAAAGTAATTTTTCTCAACGATGGTCCAGGACTTCTTCTTGGTTCAATGTGGCGTGACTATGCCAAGATCGAGAATCTACTTCCTGGTTCGATTAGAGTTGTTACCCTCAGAATGATTCCAGAGCGTATAACGATGGAGTGGCTTCTCTCGAAAACGAAATAGAGTGTATACACATGGCGACAAGCATACCAAGCAAGAATGGAAACGACAACGGCAGTGCTCTTGCGCTCACGTATTCCGGCAAGCTCTCAAAGAATCAGGTGCTTGCCGAACCGCCCCATACGACGTTTCAGGCTGTTCAAAAGGGCAGCTCGCTAAATCGTTTGTTTTGTGGCGATAATCTTGCTGCATTGAAAGCGTTGAACTGCGATCCGGCAATCCGCGGCAAAGTGGCTCTTGTATATATTGATCCACCGTTCGCAACCAAGGGCGCATTTCTTTCTCGCAACCAAAAAAAAGCATATGATGACGACCTGTCTGGTGCTGGATACGTGGAAAGTCTCAGGCAACGCCTTATCTTGCTGAATGAACTCCTTTCACCATCAGGGTCGATATATTTGCATTTAGATGAAAACATGGTTTTCCAGATGAAGCTTATTATGGACGAAATTTTTGGAGCAGTTAACTATCGCAATATGATTGTTAGAAAAAAATGCAATCCAAAGAATTATACGCGAAAAGCGTTTGGCAACGTCGCGGATTTTATTTTGTTTTACACCAAGACAGATAATTACACATGGAATCGCCCTGTTGAGCCGCTTACTGAACAAAGCGCAAAAGAATACCGGTATGTAGAAATGGAAACTGGACGACGTTATATGAAGGTTCCTGTCCATGCACCGGGAAAGCGCCACGGGGCTACTGGTGGACTTTGGCGCGGCAAGCTTCCACCGCCGGGAAAACATTGGCAGTACACGCCGGAGACTCTCGATGAGATGGATGCACGGGGCGAGATTTGCTGGTCAAAGAATGGCAATCCGCGACGGAAAGTTTATCTGGATGAACATCCGGGTGTCGGCATTCAGGACATTTGGCTCGAGTTCCGAGATGCACACAACCAGAACATCAAGATAACGGGCTATCCCACAGAGAAGAATCCGGACCTTCTCCGGCGCATCATTCAAGCGTCTTCCAATCCAGGGGATATAGTCCTCGATTGTTACGCGGGTTCGGGAACGACGTTAGCAGTAGCTGATGAACTCCAGCGGCGTTGGATAGGCGTAGACCGGAGTCCAGAGGCAATTTCCACGATCTTCGAGCGTTTCGAGCGTGGGTTGCTTCCGATGGGGGACTATGTTTCAAAGCCATCGAGTCCTGCAAAGACTGATTTCCAACCGTCTTTGTTCGATTTGCTCGAAGACCATACGTTGCCACCGGATGATTCGGAACACCAGCCTATTACCGACTTTTCGATTTTTGCTGAAGTTGATATGTCACCAGAAATGAAGTATATAGTTGACAAATGGGTACAATATTACGGTAACAAGTATTCAGGACTGCCAATGATCGTTGCTGAAGACAACAAATCTGGCTGATGTCTATTTCGTCCCCGTCCAAAAGTTTTTTAACCACGAAAGGCACGAAAAAGCTTGGCGCTGACTGATTGCCCACAACCCACACGGACTTTACACGGACTTTACACGGACGGGACACGGACAACAAATCGGTCGGATCGGTCGGATCGGCATCCTGCTTCTTGCATACGGGAACATTCGAACGTGGGAGGGCAAGCATCAATCACAATCGGGACGGTTGCGCTACTTTTTTAAACCGCATGCCACCCATCCGTCGAAGCAGCGACCCTATAAAATTTTCGTGTTTTTTCGTGTGGTTCGTGGTTAAAAAATCCTTATTTCCAGAGTCCTGCTTCGTAGAGTCCATTGAGTGCGACGGAGGCTCCTGCCAGTTCACCGATTTTCAGTCCGAGCTGTGAGATGCGCACTTCGCAGCATTCGCGGAATTCCTTCCAGGCGAAGCGTGGCAGATAAGCCATGACTGGATTCATCAGGAAATCGCCGGCATAATAGGCTGCGGTGCCGAGAACGATCTGCTCCGGATTGAAGGTCGCCATATAGATGCCGATGCCCTGAGCCAGGCGGAAGCAGATTTCGTCCCACATCTTCATGGCCAGCGGCAATCCGGCTTTGGCGCCCTCGCGAACCGCCTGAAAATTCAGGTTTTCTACTTTGCCGGCGACGCAGGGCAGTTTGAAGATCGCATGATCGGGATGCTGCCGCAGGGCTTCCTGCAGGCGCATGGCGACGTTTCTGCCGCCGCAATAGGCCTCGAGGCAGCCGAGCTGCCCGCAGCCGCAAGGCGGTCCGTTGACATCAAGGATGACATGCCCGAGTTCGCCGGCAATGCCGGTTTTGCCGCTGATCAGGTGCCCTCCGCTGACAATGCCGCCGCCGACACCGGTGCTCATGGTCAGATAAATGACGTCTTTTTTGCCCCTCGAGCAGCCAAAGAACCATTCGGCGAGGACGCCGGCATTGGCATCATTGTCCATCGTCACCGGCATCTCGAAAGCCTTTTTGAGGTCATCGCGGATCGGCACGGCGTCCCAAGTCATATTGGGGGATTTCATGATTCTGCCGCCAGCCATATCGAGCGGGCCGGGGGCGCAGATGCCGCAGCTGCGGATTTCTTGCCAATCGAGGTCGCAATCGGCAGCCAGGTTTTTTGCCAGGCGGACAATCTCCGGAAGCACTTCTGCGTATGGCGCCATCGGGATGCGGTTGCTGGCCAGCACTTCGCCATTGGAATCCGTGATACAGACGGCGATTTTGGTGCCGCCGATATCAACGCCGAGTACCTTGAATAATTCACCGTTCATGGTCAACCCTTTTTTTAGTAAAGCATGCTTGTTTCTGCATCATCTGCGGAACGACGGCGGCGCTTGGCAGGAGCGGCAGGCTTGGCGGCAGCGCCGCGTTTGAGACTGCCGGACATCGCCGGACCGCTCGGACCGCCGGACATTGCCGGACCACTTGGTCCGCCGGACATCGCAGGCCCACTCGGACCACCGGAGGCACGCGGGGCAGGAGCTGCCGCGACTCTGCGGCGCCGGGTGCCGGTGTCCGCCGCTGCAAACATGTCAAAATCATCTGTCTTTTTTTTGCGATCTACTGCCATGATCATTTCCCTGTTTTGAGTGATGATAGCTTCCGGTTCGAGGCAGGTGTTGCAAAAGAACGGACCTGCAACGGAAAATTCTTGCGCGTAGCGTATTTTGCATAATATCCACCATTTTTGTGAATATTCCAGACAAAAGCGAAGTAAGCCGCATAACTTTCGGCAACTGCATCGAGGCTGAAGCGTGCCAGTGCCTGGTTGCGGATTTTTTTGCGGTCGAGCTTGCTCGAGAGGCGGACTGCCTCGACAAGCTCGGCGGCGGTTCTGCATCGGAAACCACTGACGCCCTGTTCGACGGTTTCCGGGAAGGCTCCCCAGTCTGTGGTAATGACCGGCGTTCCGCACATTTGCGCCTCGATGGCGACATAGCCAAAGGGTTCGAGATACAGGGTCGGCATCAGCGCCGCCATGGCTCCGCCAAGGAGTTCTGCTTTCTCGCGACCATGATATCCCGTGAAAGCCAGGCGCAGGGGAAGACCACATTGTTCTGCGCATTGACGAGCCAGCTCGACTCCCTTGCCGGGGATATTGCGCCCGAGGTAAAGCAAATATCCGGCGTGTTTTTCCGAGAAGGGGAATTCTGCTTCGTCGATGAAATGCGGTATTACCGTATCGAAGAATCGTGTATTCCAGGTGTCGTCTTGCTGGAGCGTGTAGATGACTTGCTGATGTGCATAGGATGGAAAGACACGGTATGGCGCCCAGCAATGATCATAGCCCAGCATCGGCTCGATCACCGGTAAGTCATGGTTTTCGATATCGGCTTGGGCAGCGCCATACAGCGAGGAAATCCATTCCGGGCGTCCATCCCGGCAGAGATTTCGTTCGAGCGCCCGGTTCAGACGCCGGGTATACGTACGATGCCAGCAATTGCCATATTTCCAGGTGCCGGTCGCCTTGCGGCAGTCAACGAATTCTCCTCCTGCCGGAATATTCGAGCCGTGCATTCCGTAGTATTTGTAAGGGATGCCCAGTTTCGCCAGCAGCAGGCAGAAATTGCGGCAGTTTTGCAGCTGGGCATCCTGTGGGACGGCTGTCACATCCAGCGGCAGGGTCGGATGCCCAAGCACATGCATCAAAGTATGTTGCCAGTTCATAAGCACCTCGAGACACGGACTAAACACGGACGGGACACGGACGGGACACGGACGGAACACGGACGGAACACGGACTAAACACGGACGACCGATCCGTTGAAGAGACTAATAGGCCAGAGTCGAAAATCTGCGTGCAATCCTATCCGTCAAAGCAGCAAACCCTATAAAAATTTTCGTGAGTTTTCGTGAGTTTTCGTTGTTAAAAAATTTCTATGCGAGATCGGATTTTTTCTGCTTCTGCGGGATCAAACACGGATGGCCATGGTGTTAGGCAGGATGCGGAAGCGCAGGCCAAGGCTTCTGCAAAACATGCAGGCATCTTTTCCGGGGCAGGTTTTTCGGCCAGGCGTCGCAGCATGATTGCCGCCGCGCAGTCACCGGCGCCAATCGGGCTGATGATGTGTGGCAAAGCCGGTATCGTAAAGCGCCAGGCTTGTTTTGCATTGAATAGCCAGGCGGCAGCGGCGCCATCGGTCACTGCCAGCCAAACCACCGGAAAAGTCGCCAAAATCTTTTTTGCCCCGTTGTGCAGGTCGGTTTCCCCGCTGAGTTCGCGCAGTTCATCAGCGTTGATCTTCAGCATTTGGACTCCCTTTGCCAGCGTTGCCTCCGCATCCCGGAAGGCATCAAGCAGCACCGGGATTCCAGCTTGTTGCGCCATGGCAGCGATTTGTGCATAGAATTCTGCAGTGACTCCTGGCGGCAGGGTGCCTGACAGGCAGACGGCGGAAAATTCCGGCATGCGGGTTTCCAGCTCGTCGAGCAATGCCTGCACTTCGTCCTCTGCGATTTCGGGCGATGGTTCGATCAATTCGGTAGCTAGCCCGGATGCCTTGTCAATGACCGTGTAACAGCACCGCGTTGCATTCCGGCAGGAAAAGGTCAAGTCCCCTGCCCCGCTTTGCCGCAATTCTTCCTTGAGGAACTTGCCGGTCTCGCCGCCGACAAAGCCGGCAACCGTGACTGGGAAACCTAGATTGCGCAGCACTCTTGCGACATTGATCCCCTTGCCGCCTCCGCAGGCTCGAATGCTTTCCGCCCGGTTGACCGCGCCTGGTTGCAGGCTTCCAAAAGTCAGCGTTTTCTGCCATGCGGTATTCGGGCAGACGGCCAGGACCGGTCCGCCTTCCATTTGCAATTCCATAGCTAACTCCGTTAGAGGGTGCAGGGGACAGGGTGCAGGGTGCAGGGGAAAGGGTGCAGGGGACAGGGCGCAGGGTGCAGGGTGCAGGGGACAGGGTGCAGGGGACAGGGTGCAGGGTGCAGGGTGCAGGGTGCAGGGTGCAGGGTGCAGGGTGCAGGGGTGGACATTGTGGACAGAAGAAAGCGATCTCCGCCCTGCCCTCTTACGCACATCGCACATCGCACTACGCACTTGCCGCCCTTCCCCTGTGACAATTCGGGCGTGGAAGAATAAATGCACTCCGCAACCGGGACGGTCGCGCCACTCTTTAAAACTTGCCGCCCTTCCCCTGTGACAATTCGGGCGTAGCAGAGTAAACAGACCCCGCAACCGGGACGGTCGCGCCACTCTTTAAACCTGCCCCCTGCCCCCTGCCCCCTGCCCCCTTTCAGGTATGGTAGTCGGCATTGATTTTTACATATTCGTAGGTCAGATCGCAGGTCCAGATGGTAAAGGCGCCCTGCCCCCGGCCCAGTTTGAGATTGATATGAATCTCGCGGCCTTCGAGGGCTTTGACCTGCTCGGACTCCGGCGTGCCGGCATCCCGGCCTTTGCGGACGATCGGGACATCTTCATAATCGAGATCGACTTCATCGGGATTGAATTGGACGCCGCTGTAACCTGCCGCCGCCAGGATGCGACCCCAGTTGGGATCGCCGCCGAACCAAGCCGTCTTGCAAAGCGGCGAGCGGGCGATTGCTTCGGCGACCCGCCGTGCGTCTGCATCGGTTTCTGTGCCGTGCACTTGCAACTCGACAAAATGCGTGACGCCCTCGCCGTCAAGAACCATCTCACGCGCCAGAGTCCCGGCAACCTGACGGAAGGCAAGGCAGAAATTGCGGTAGTCTTCAGTCCCTTTTTTGATCTCTGGATTGCCGGCCAAGTTGCTGGCCAGCGCAATCAAGGTATCGTTGGTGCTGGTGTCACCATCGACGATGATGCGGTTGAAGGAGTGATCCAGGCTGTCTGCAAGGCAAGCGTGCAGGGCTGCTTGCTCAATCACCGCGTCGGTAGTCAGATAGGCCAGCATGGTTGCTTGTGGCGGACAGGGACGCATTTGCGGTGCAATCATGCCGGCGCCTTTAGTCATGCCTCCGATATGCACCGTCTTTCCGCCGACCTCGAAACTAACTGCGAGATGCTTTGCCCGGGTATCGGTGGTCATGATCGCTTTGGCAGCGTTTAGGCCGCCCTCGATGGACAAAGCCTGGACGGCCATCTGAATGCCGTTTTGGATGATCTGCATGGGCATCGGTACCCCAATGCGCCCAGTCGAGGAAACAAGCACCTCTTCAGGCTCGATTTTCAGCAGCTCCGCTGTTTTTGCAGCCATGCAGCGTGCGTCCTCGATTCCTTGTGTTCCGGTGCAGGCATTGGCATTTCCGCTGTTGATGATGACTGCACGCACCGGTTTGCCTGCCGCCATGATCTGACGATCCCACTGCACGGGTGCCGCCGCAAACACATTGCTGGTGAACGCCGCCGCCGCAACTGCCGGCTGTGAACAAAACAGCAGCGCCATGTCCGGCTGACCACTTTTTTTTAATCCTGCGGTGATTCCGCTGGCGGTGAAACCCGCCGGAGTGGTCACCGAGCCGTTTTCTAAAACTCGTATATTCATAGTTGTACTCTCTAGCGTAAGGAAGGCAAGCATCAATCACAACCGAGACGGTTGCGCTACTTTTTAAACCGCATGCAGTCTCAGCCGTCGAAGCCACAACCCTATAAAAATTTTCGTGGCTTTTCGTGGCTTTCGTGGTTAAAAAATGAGTCCTGTCCGTGTTATTCCAAGTTCAGGCCGTAGGTTTTTGCGGCTTGTTGCAGCTGCATCAGCAGGCTCGGGCAGTTTTGAATGCGGTTTTCACGTTTGAGAATCGAGCAATTCCTGATGATCTCAGCGATTTGCGGCCTGTCAGTAAGTTCCGGTAAATCCGCGATGGCGGAGACGTTTCCGCTTTCCAGGTGGAAACGCGCATCGCGGCGTACGGAACGCTGTAACAATTCTTCCTGATTTTGCTGGAGGGGTTTGCCGCCGAAAAAGGTGGAAAACGTCACTCCCAGGGCAAAGATATCAGTGGCTTCGTTGAGGGTTTCCTTGGCCACCTGCTCCGGTGAAAGATAGCCGGTTGTGCCGGTGATGGAACGCCCTTTGAAGCCGCTGAACACGGAGATGCCAAAGTCAATCAGGCGCACTTTTCCGGTTCGTGTGATCATGAAATTGGAGGGTTTGATATCGAGGTGAATGAACTTGCGCTTGTGCATATAGTTCACTGCCTGGATTGCCTGGTACATCAGCCGAATCTTATCATCGACGCCGAATTTTTTCAAGATGTTGCGGTCGGACAAATCATGCCCCTGGATGTATTCCATCAGCAGATCGTAGCCCAGTTCGAGACCGAGACGGGTGACTCTGCGCAGGTAGAGCACCTTGACCACCGGCATCTCCTCATGAGCATTGAATAACGCCCTGGCGACATCGTATTCATTGCGCAAGCGGCGGAGTTTTGTGCTGTAGGAGACATCTTGCAGTTTTTCCTGGTTGTGCTTGGTTTTGCTGTTTCCAATAAAGCCGTCCCAGCGGTTGCGAATAGCTTTGACACAGAAAATCCAGGAACCCGCTTTTGCTTTGTAGAGAATGCTTTCCGCACCTTTGGCTATCGGTTCCAAAAGAGTGTAATCCCCCGTCTTTCCAGCTGCCCGGATTTCGGCGATGGCCTCCTCTGTCAACTCCGGTATGACATGCGGAATGGGAACACTTTCCAGAGTCCGCACAGCTTTTCTGCTAAGTGCCGAGCCGGTGTCGGGTTCATCGTCAGGCGTCTCGTTGCTTTCCTCCTGCCAAGTTGGCCTTTGCGCCTCCTGATCCGATGAATTTGCACTCTTGATCCGGATCGAGTCATCCTCTTCCTCCGCCATGGCGGCACGCCTTCTTTCACGGACTTTGCTGACATCGATCAGCTGTGTCTCGAGGATGACACTCTTGTCCTTCTGCAATGTCCGCGGATGCAAATACCGCCGCCCTGCACTTTCCTTCTCCTCGTTGGGAGGAGCCGGTTCTTTTTTGGGTGCCGGTTCTTCTTTCTTCAATGGACCGGATAGGTACTTTCTTTTTCCCTGATCTGGAACTGCGAAGGAACCGTTTTTATTATCGTCTTGCTTGTCCATTTTCATTACAGAATTCGCAACCGGTACCGGTCGCGCCACCTTTTTAAGCCTTATGCAGTCCCACCCGTCAAAGCAACGCCCCTAATAAAAACTTTCGAGTCGTTTCGGGTCTTTTCGTTGTTAAGTTGTTGTTAAAGTTTGCCGAGGCGTTTCAGAATGGCCAGAATCTCCTCCTCCTCGCCACGTTGTTTGACTGCCTGCTTTGCCTCGTCCTCAAGGTTGACATTCAGTTTTTCCAGCGCGACATACTGGTCAAGGGATTTCTGTACTTTGGCCTGGGCGTGCTTCTCGGCGATTTTGTTGAAGTCATTCACCAACTCCGCCGGCTTGCGCGAATACAGCAGGGATACAGTGATGAAAGGCTCCTTCACCTCCGGATTCTCAACCACGCTGTAAACCGGCGATACATTCCGTTCGGTGAAGTATTCGACGATGTCATAGAAGATCGTCGGGTCTCCCTTCTCCGGAACCTCGAGCAGGAACATCGCTTCAATCGGATTTTCCGTCTCGAGCAAAAGCTTGTTCGAGTTCTGATTCAACTGTTTCTCGAAGGGTGCCTCAGGCTTGTAGTTGAAATATGTGAAATGATTGAAATACGGCTTCGACAAATACAACAGGAAATCCTCATGGTCTATGTGCCCATCCAGCAGTTTGAGCTGCTCATTCTTGTCCGGTATCGATAAGAAGACCTTCAACGATTCCACCAACATCTTGTTGAAGCGTTCCTCGGAAATCTTCTTCTCAAATTTCAGGCGGTTGCTGAACAATACGATGTTCCCGGTATTGCCGCTGTCGATCGCATCCGCCAAGGGACCAGCCAGAAATTCCGAGGTGTTGCTGACGAATTCACTCGATTCGAGCCGCGCATAAGGCAAGATCAGCCCGAAAAAAGTCTTGTCCTCCGTGGCAATGTTCTCTTCCTTTGTCAAATCCTGGAGAATCCCGCTGGTGATCCCGTTTCCGGTACCGCCTCCGGTTGAGCTGAACACCATATTTCCCTTGATCAGGCCCAACAGCTCGCGCTTCACCGACAGATATGCGTCCAGACCGATTTCACGATCCTTACGAGACCCTTTGAATTGCCCCCTGCCGGCACGCAATCCGGCAAGAATCCGCCGCCCGCCGCCTGGGACTTTATTCAACTCCGTCTCGGATACATTGACCAGAA
Organism: Lentisphaeria bacterium; assembly: GCA_033809415.1. Lineage (GTDB taxonomy): Bacteria > Verrucomicrobiota > Lentisphaeria > Oligosphaerales > Oligosphaeraceae > JAQVUB01. The sequence continues at coordinate 2,454 of JAPXLT010000063.1, read as the reverse complement.
CCGCGTCTTCGTCCAATTTCGCCGCGATCTTGCAACCCGCACCACCTATGCCTACTGTCATCTTAACGGTCCTCCAAAAATGCCGAATTCTTTGCTTCGTAACGGCGACTTTCGACCAGCCTGGCCAAAGCCCTGGCACCGTGCCTGGTTATGTAAATGTTCTTGCGATTCCGCTCGTCGCGCACTTCTATGAAGCATAGCGAAGCCATCGCCTCGATAACAGCAACGGCAGTCTGCTTCGTACGAGTAATGCCCAAATGCTTCAAATCATCAAAAAAATTCGTCAGGTTATACTTGCGCGATATGCCCTCACCCTTCGCAGACCAAAGTAGCAAAAGATAATGCGCCTCGCCTAAACGGGAAACCTGAAGCTCAAATAAATCAGAAGCCTCCTGACCCGCTACCTGAACTTTTCCTGACATCTTACCACCGTTCCTCTACTCTGTCCATTCGTATTTGTACTTACTATAACATACTACACTATTTCTTCAATTTTTAATACACAAAAAACTAGAAGCGCATACATGAAAAGCACATAAAAAGCCCCATCGCCAAAAGCCCTGCTTGGAAATAGTAAAGTATAGTTTAATTAAGTTAAGTATACTATAGTTTACTTTACTACACTAAGTTATTATCTGGCGGGCCAGGTTGTTTTTTTTATGGACAATGGACGATGGACAGGAATGGACACGATGGACGGAATAGACAAGAATGGACTGCTGAATGGACAATGGACGATGGACAGGAATGGACACGATGGACGGAATAGACAAGAATGGACTGCTGAATGGACAATGGACGATGGACAGGAATGGACACGCACAGCAGGTGACATTTTTTTATGCCTGTCCATTCGTTCATTAAACGTCAAGTCCATGCTGTCCATTCGTGTCCCTGTCCATTAAAAACACTCATTATGTCGTTTGAATGCGCTGTGGTGCTGCACACCCTAAGTTCTCATTAAGATTTTCGGTGGGTATAGTCGTTATTTTTGGCGTTATATTAAGCGATTACACAGAGTTGTTCTGTGGTGATTTTTTGAGTTTATTTAGGTTAGGTATCGGGAGATGTATTCATTTCACCTTCGTACGTATGGTTGTCAGATGAACGAGCGCGATTCTGAGGCATTATGTTGCTTGTTGGAGGCGCACGGGCATCGGAGCGTTGCTGACGAGGAATCGGCCGATGTACTGATTTTCAACACTTGCAGTGTTCGGGATCAGGCGGAGCGCAAGGTAATCGGGAAGATTGGCATATTAAAGCGTTTGAAACTGCGGAAGCCGGGGTTGAAAATCGGCATTATTGGTTGCATGGCACAGCGTCTTGGGGAAAGCCTATTTGCGAAACTGCCGCATGTGGATTTCGTTGTCGGCACCGCACAGCTGCATCAGGTACCGGAGATTTTTGCGAAGTTGGCCGCAGGGGAAACCCACCTTTCAGCACTGTCCTTGGAGGGAGATGCCGGGAAGGGGCTTTCGGGGCATCAGGATGGGGCTTTGACATCCTACATTGCCGTGATGCGGGGCTGTGACCAGTTTTGCACGTATTGCATCGTGCCGCATACCCGCGGGCGTGAAAAAAGCCGTCCGATAGCTGCCATTGTCGAGGAGGTGCGGCAGCAGGTTGCCTGCGGGACAAAGGAAATCCTGCTGCTCGGGCAGAATATCACGGCCTATGGAGTAGCAGAAGCGCGTCGGGAAGGGATTTACAATCCTGAATTTTCAGCTTTTGCTGATTTGCTTCAGGCTTTGCAGGAGATTCCCGGTTTGCTGCGCATCCGTTTTACATCCCCGCATGTGCGTTACATGAACCGGAAATTCATCGAAACCGTTTGCACGCTGCCGAAAGTATGCAAGGCTTTCCATATTCCCTTGCAATCCGGCAGCAACCGCATTTTGCAAGCGATGAACCGGAGGTATACCGTCGAGGAGTATCGCCAGTGCATTGAAAGCATACGCAGATTGTCGCCGCAAGCAACGTTCTCGACCGATGTCATCGTCGGTTTCCCGGGGGAAACCCGTGAGGAGTTCGAGCAGACCCGGCAGATGATGCAGCAGCTCGAGTATGACATGGCCTATATCTTCCGATACTCGCCGCGAGAGGGTACCAGGGCTGCCCAAACCATGAATGATGATGTACCGGAAGAGCAGAAGATGGAGCGTAACCAGATTCTGCTCAATGATCTCACCGACAGCGTGGAAAAGCGAAATAAAGGATACCTTGCCCAAACGGTGGAAGTACTGGTGGAAGGGCAAAGCAAACGCAATGAAAAGCGCTGGACCGGACGCACCGATCTGAATAAAGTCTGTATATTTCCGCCAGTGGACGGGGTCACGCCCGGACAGTTGCGCAGAGTGAAAATATGCCGGACAACGGCAAATTCCCTGTTCGGAGATATCATGCAAGCATGAAAAGGGTGCAGGGTGCAGGGTGCAGGGTGCAGGGTGCAGGGCT
>JAPXLT010000062.1:0-19094 GCA_033809415.1 Lentisphaeria bacterium | reverse complement strand
TGTCCCGTCCGTGTCCCGTCCGTGTCCCGTCCGTGTCCCGTCCGTGTCCCGTCCGTGTCCCGTCCGTGTCCCGTCCGTGTCCCGTCCGTGTCCCGTCCGTGGTTAAAATTGAACGATGCTTCCTTCAATGCCGCCGGCACCGGGGACGTCTGAACGGGAAAGATAATAAATGATGAAAAAACGGTCCCCGCCAAGAGGGGCAATCCAAGGATAACCGACATCAATCACTGGACTGTCATCCCGGATGATGAATTCCTCGGTTTCCTCGAGATCATCAATTTCCGGCGACAAGACCCTGCCGCGAACGCCGAACGGCGGTTTGCGGTATCCATAGACCAGCAACGCCCTCCCGTCATCCAGGCGGCAGGTTGCACTGGGTTCGGCATGAATGTTCCAACGCTGCGGCCTGCTCCAGCTGAACCCGCCGTCCAGTGACTCGACGGTGACCAGGTCCGCCCGGGTCTTATTTCCATCCGGCAACAATCGCTGTGACCGGATCATGATCACATATTTCCCTTTTGGGGTGATATGGAGAAAGGGTTCCTCGTAGAGGGTTTCGCCGCCGCTGTCAGCCGGAGTAGACAAGTATTGGAAACTTCTGCCATCGTCAATGGAACGGTACAGCATGATATCCGCATGAAAGGCAGGGTGGTTCGAATAACGCTCCCCTGCCCAGAGCAGGGAACCGTCATTGCCGCGAACTAGATTTCCCCGGTTGTGCATCCTTCTCGGGCAGCCTGGGAACAACTCGCTGCCGTCCGGCAACGGGTCCGGCTGTATTGGCCCTTCCCAAGTATGCCCTTGATCTGCCGAGCGCAACAAAAAACAGCCTCCCGGCAAAGTTGCAGCACTCATGTTTTCCAGATAGGTGCCATATCCATTGTCGCGAAGCTTTTGTGCCAGAATTTGCGGAACATGGATCCACAAGAAACTGTTGGCGTAAAGGTAACGACCGTCATAATAAAGCCCACCATCCTGGCAGCCGCCTACCGGAGATGCATACAGCAGCTCCGCCTTGCTCCAGCTACGTCCGCCGTCCATCGAGCGGCTTGACATCAGCCTTGACAAACAACTGTGGTGACTATATGCACCTGCGGGAACCCCCGGCCAACCGCAATAATTCGGCGCTTGACGGAAAACAGCAAACAATTCGTTCGGCGTGATAGCTACCACTGCCGGAAAGGTCGTGTAAAACTGCGGATTACGGCACACAGTGACATGGCTGATTGATTTCAACATGCATTTCTCCTGTATCGATCCAAATGCTGTTTCATGATGCCGCGTGCTAAATCCAGATTGTTGCTGCGAAGCGCCTCGAGCAACAGGCGATGTTCCGCCGCCGCAACGATACTCTCGGCAGTACCCAATTTCGGAAAGGCTCTGGAAAAAAAGATCCCCAACAGAATGGCAAAGGAAATCAGCACTTGGTTGCCGCTGGTTTTCAACAATGCCCGATGGAAACTTTGATCGGTTTGAAAATTACGTGTGACTTCTTCGGCAGATTCATCACGACGAGCACAGTCAACCAGCTGCTCCAGTTCACTAAAGTGTTCTTCCGTTAATTTCCCGCAAATCAGCTCGAGGGCCGCGGTCTCGATCGCAAGCCTGGCTTCGAGAAGCTGCTGAAAGGATACATCACTAACCGCAATCTGAAAACCAAGACAACGTGCCAAAATGCCAAAGTCCATCTCGCAAAGCTCAGTACCACGGCTCTTCGTCGATTTCAGCAAACCAAGAAATTTTAACCCACGAAGACCTTCACGCACACTCACACGACTAACGCCAAAACGACGAGATAGCTCAACCTCCGAAGGAAGCTTGTCACCAGGCCGCAAACGATTGGAAACTATGTAGGACAAAATGCTGTCTACAACAAGATCAGTCTTCCCATTTTCTACCTTGCCTGAAGAAATCATGCTTCATTCCCTTTTGCTTCTTTGTCTGACAAAGATTATTATAGTCCGCTTTTTTCAAAAAATCAAGTGCGCACAAAAATTATTATTATGTAACTGGTGCGATTGTATAATAGGTCAGTCTTCTGTAGTACAGGATTCAGGGGAATGGGGTGCGTAGTGCGTTGGGAACGGGTGCAGGGGGCGTAGATTTAAAAAGTAGCGCAACCGTCCCGGTTGTGATTATTCTGACTGTCGTGGGGTGCGGGAGGGATGTCCTTGTCCTGTCCACACTGTCCACACTGTCCACACTGTCCACCACGTCTGACCCGCACCACGCACCACGCATCACGCACTACAGAAGACTGACGCATTACGCGATTGTCCGTCATTGCGCTATAAACCCCTTTGGAATCATGCGGAATCCTCCTCGATCTGAGTATTGATCAAAAGCTTCCATTCACAGTTCCGAGACAAATTTTTCGTTGGTAATTTTGGGTCGAGTTTTACAAATCCGGGTTGTTTTTCATTTATCCAGCTGGCCAGCCTCAAGTTTTTTTCAGGATGATCCGTCTGTTCCAGCAGCCATCCCAAACGTTGTGCATATACTGTGCATCCTTCCGATTCAGCGGCTTTTACCAACCGGTCCGGATCAAGAATGTTTGCCAGTTCTTTCAGTACTGAAAAAATATGATTCAAACCTGCTGCCCGGTTCTGGTATTTTAAAAGATCAATTGCAGTCAGCTCTGGACACGATACACGGATATAGCCAGTTTGGGAATTCTTTTGTTCGACCAGTGAAAAATCAATATCCTTCTTTACAAAAAATCTGATTTTTATTCGTTTGCATTGGATGTCTCTGATGGGTTTGCTGGTGATTACATGGAACGCCATGGGTTTCTGGTGAGATGAGCCGTAATAATCTGCCGCAGTAAGCAAACCGGCGTAATAGGGTTGCTCCAGATAGGCCATCAGATCGTTGATGAACCAGTCGGGAGGAAGCACCCCCCAGTTTTTATATTCTATAGGAAGGATCAGATAAAACCCATGGTATATGCTGACAATCCGATCGTTTTTGACAAGCCGGGCTAAGGCCCTGGCCAATGCCTGACGGGTTAACCAAGGAAGAGTATTTGCAGCCTCCCGAAGAGTAAAATAATACAGCCCCTCGGCTTGGCGGGAATCGATCCAATCTGATATTTTCAAGTGCTTTTTCAAAATTTGACTTTTTCTAAATATGGTTCAAATTTGCAATATAAGACAATATATGTCTTTTTTCGCAAATTTCAAAAAAGATCATCGTGTGAAAAGATTGCTGGAGCATGCAATCCATTTTTTTTTTAACCACGAACCACACGAAAAGCCACGAAAAAACAACCCCGGGCTGTAGCAAACAACCCGGGGTTTCAAGTAAAGCTATTATGCTTGAGCTTATTACTTGATTTGCTGTGCGCCGTAATCCTTCAGAGCACCGAAGAGCAGATAGGTCTCCGCCAGCGGGTAACGGTTGGCGTACATTGAAACCTGGCTCTCGATCTTGCCGACTTTGTTCATACCCATGGCCGCCCGGAAGACGTTGGCGGGGGAATTTTCATCGTAGCTGGTTTTTTCGGTATAGGTCGCATTGAGGAACCCTGTGAGATAGGCGTCGTTGATGATTCCCTTGAAAATAGCGGGGTCCTTCAGAGAAATGTTGTCCTCGACGCTTTCCATTCCGGGGAAGTCTTCCATATCTTCAAATTCGTCGCTGTCCACACGCAAATGCAGGATGTTCGGACTCTTGACGGCGGTGACGTCCGACTGCTTGTTAAGGAAGAAAACGTTATTATCCAGCGTGACATTTTTGCTCTTCGGGTCTCCCTTGTCGTTGCCGACTCCGGAGAAGACATTCAGGCCGAAAATATTGTGGTGGATATTCGAGGTGACATTCGAGATGCAACGGAAGCCGTAGCCCATGTCGGCGAGTTCGTCGGTGCGGCTCCAGGTGAAAAGAACCGTGTTATAGGCGAATTCGCACTCGACTTGACCGGCTTTGGCATTGGAAGATGCGACGTCGCATGATTCCATACGGCAGGCGACAAAGACGTTGTTCAGGATCTTGACCGTGCCCTTGAAGAGTGAAATATTGATGCCGAAGTTGCCACTGTTGGCGATCACGCAGTTCTTCACAATGATATTGCCTTCATAACGGCTCTTTACCGGATTAAAAATCGAGTAGGATTTTGCAGAAGCGAACTTGTCCTTGGAACCCTTGGCAGGGGGTTCGAGCCACTTGCCGGTTTCCACGCCTTCGGGTTTGCCCTTGACATCGTGATAGCTGTTCATGTAGCTCTGGTCGATTATCAAGCCGTCAATGACCATGTCAGGTCCGGGGCCCGCAGGCAGGTCAAGCGTAAGAACACCGAGTCCCTTCGTGTCGTTTTTTTCATTAAGGGGCTGGATCATCGTCGGATACTTCGTGACGTTGCGTTCAGTAAAGCCGGGGCTGTAGCCGCCGATAATCGTCACGGGCTTGTTGATAATGATCTCGCTTGCCCCCATCTGCCCCGTATAGGAACCAGCTGCCATATGGATGGTGTCACCGGGCTGGGCATTCTTGACCGCGTCGAATATCGCCTTGTAGGGAGCTTCCTTGGTGCCGGGCCCCTTCTTCTTGCCTGCACTCTGGCAGACATAAAAATCGGCGGCGAATACGTTGAGCCCCAGTGTCAAAACTATCAATGTCGTCACAAATCTGATCATGGTTTTCCCTTTCTTATTTTCAGTTATTCTTGGTTATAGAGTAAGATTCTCCGTAACATGTATTTTATATAAGCGTAATTTCTCGAAATACAAGTAAAAAAGCAAGAAGTGACGTAAAAATAACATATTTTCCGCAAAGGGTAGTACAGGGTGCGTGATGCGTTGGGAACGGGGGCGCAGGGGGCAGGTTTAAAAAGTGGCGCAACCGTCCCGGTTGTGATTGATGTTTGCCCTCCCACGCCCGAACGCTCCCGTATGCAAGAGGCAGGATACAACTTCGGTCAGTCGGCTATTTTGGTTCGATATACGGTTCGGTCAGCGGTTCGTTGGTGATTCGAATATAATCGATTTCGAGTGTCCGCGCTTGGCCATCATGCTTTCCGCTCGAGTAAATCTGCACCGAATAAATGCTGTCTGGATCAAAAATCGCTTTTTTGACCCTGCCCTGATAGCCGCCATCGGCAATGCGGACTGCCCGGACGCGCCATGTGTCAAAAGACTCGTTCTTGACAAAGCGTGAATAGTCGGCTTTGATCTCGCCATCCGGCTCTCGAAAGGCATAGCTCAGAGTATGATGGAAGGCGGCATCCGGATTGCGAAAACGGATTTCGATGTAGGAGTCACGGTCGATTTTCGCTCCGACCAATTCCCTGAATGTGAAAGCTCCGTAGTCGTAGCGATGGTTGTCGCTGTCCAGTGTCACAGTCAGCCGTCCAACTCCGCCTTCAATAGACCAGGCTACTCCCTTGTCCACGGGCTTCCCGGCTCTATCATTGGGCATTGGTATCAAAACATGCGGCACCACCAGGGACGGATCGCTGAAATCAATGATCCGTTCGCCTACTCCAACTATCGCAATCTGCGGTGCGCCAATCAGATAGCCAAAACCGTTGTTATAGGTGCAGTGCCACTGTGAAGACTCATGGTTTTCGCCTACTCCGCTGCGCTTGTTCCTGCATAGATTCATGCTGAAACGGGTGTTGCGGTCGGCTGCGATTCCAAGACTTTCCAGCGGAATGGCAAACTCCATGTCAAAAAAGCCGTCCCCGCGCACTGTCTTGACGACGATGCCACTCTCATAGCTGCGTCCGGTCGTGTAATTCTTGCCATCACCCAATGACACATCACAAACAACATCAAGCAGATTGATCATAATCTGCTTGTAGACATCCGGCCTGGACGGGTCAGGCACCACGAACAACTCCATCGAGTCATCCATGAATACTTCGCTGTCGTGGCTGGTGCGGGTCAGGCGCTGAGCCGAGCTGTCGGGATCGGTCGCATGCAAAGCCAGACACAGCTTGCCGCCTGCCACTCCGACCCGGAATGTGGTCGGATAACGCGGCGGTACCGGCGAATCGAAGCGGACAAAGTACTGCTCCGGCAAGGTCTGCCAGAACGCGTCGTCCATACGCCCGTCAATCACCGGTTCTGCACCGGCATATGGAGTTAGAACCAGGTCACGCGACACGGTCATCTCCTTTGCATAGGCGTCCGCTGCTGCGAAAAACAAATCCAGGAACGCTGTCCGCAGCCAAGTCAAGCGCTCTTGGTAGATTGTTCCAGGCTTTACCAGGCTGGCCGCCTCATCGAGCAACTGCCGCATCTGCGACACCACCTCGGGCGGGTAGATTTCCTCATAGAGTTCTTTGCCGGAGAATTTGGCGTATGCGCTGCCCTTGGCATTGCGCTTGCCACCGACATTTTGCCAGCGTATAATCGTCAATTCGTAGTAGGCTTGCATTGGTCGGGCGGCCGGGCCATAGAAAAGTTGGCAGTGGTGCATCATTTCCTCACTCACATCAAGATCAGTTCCCCACATTCCTTTCATGGCGAAATAGACATTCAGGTGGACTTGCCCCAGATCATAGGTGCTGGTGCCCGGTCTGTAGTGCTTGCTCAGCGGAAGTCCCGGTTTGGTGAAATTATTCAGTTCGAGGAAACTGGCCTTGATGGCCGGATATGCCCGATGCCAGTCATACATGATATGCGGCATCGCATACGGGAAATAGTCATACGGCAGCAAGTAGTGCCAGATCGAGATTTCCTTCACCTTTTGGCTCCACTGCTTTAGCGTTTCATCAAAGTTGCGGCGATAGTCTGCCGCGCCCATATAGATAATATACGGATTTACGCAAATCTGCACTACCACATTGTCGGGCAAGGGTTGCTTCGGGGGCTGATAATAGCCTTCGTAGGCCAGGGTCATCACCTTCTTGTCCGGATATTTATGGGCGCAATACTCGGCCACCTTCCGGGTGAAATCCCAGACCAGCCCGCTCATAGTGCCTTTGTGCACGCCTGTCCAGGCTCGAATCGCCGCCTGGCACTCCTTGCAGTAGCAGGGCTGCGTAGTGAAATTGTCATTTGGCACGAGATAGATTTGCGTATCGGTCGGTGGCATCGTCTTCCAGGCGGCGCGCACCTCCGCATCGCCTGCATACCAGCGGTCGATCATCTCACAATACGATTGCACCGTCAAGGGATTGCTGAAACAGAACTGCGGATACACAGCCCATTTCCGCTGTTTCGGATCAATCCCAGCCCGCAAATTGCCAAATTCGCGGCTGTGTCCATCCGGCTTGAGGGCAAAAATCTCCGGTCTGCTTTCCTTATAGATAAAATACATATCCATGAAGCTGTGATTTGCGCCTCCATTGCCGGTTCCGAACATCCGCATGCGCCGGTTCCACAGCAGCGATTCTTTCTCTGTAAATTCATTATAGACATAGGGCCAGACCATGCGGCTCCAATAGTTCGGGGTCTGATCAACCGGCAACTGGGTCAGCGTAACCTCCGTCTTTGGCACAAAGCACTCGCCAAAAACGCCGGGCGTGTACCAGCGCACACCCAAGTAGCGTTCGAGGAATTCATAGACGCCGAAAAGCAGCCCGAAGTCGCCATAATCACGCGATATCGGATTTTTCTCCTCATCCGCACCCATGATCACTAGGCCGTCGCCATGCTCGGCCAGCCGGAAGCGCTCCTTCCCCGCATAATTTTCCTGGGCGAATTCGGCGCCGCTCAAGTCCCCATGACTGCCGACATAGAGCGGACGTCGTCCCGGTGTACGCTGTGTAACTGTAGCCAGTTTGACTCCGGTCACTTTCTGCACATAGGTCGCCAGCTCGTCGGCGGCGAAACGAGTTACCCTCGGAGCATTTTCCCGGATCACAATCTCGAAGTCGCTGCTTCCATCCCGAACCAGAACCACATTAGCCAAACCACGCAGCGACAGCATAAAAAACATGGCTGCAACACATGCCGTAAATGTTCTCATCCTTGTACCTTTTTTGCTACTTTTTGATTCGCCACAAACAAAACAGAGTTACCCCATTACATTAATTTTATCTTTCCGCTTGTCAAGCTCTTGATGATGAAACACGTAATATGAAATGATGGGCAAAAGGTAATGCCTCTTCTGTAGTACAGAGTGCAGGGGGCGCTGGTTTAAAAAGTAGCGCAACCGTCCCGGTTGTGATTATTCTGACTGTCGTGGGGTGCGGCGGGGCTTGTCCTGTCCACTTTGTCCACACTGTCCACGCCGTCCACCACGTCTGACCCGCACCCCGCACCCCGCACCCCGCACTACAGAAGACTAACCCATTACGGCAAAAGCATATTTGATCTTCTCTTTGAGATGTCGTACAAACCCTGCTTTTGCGTTCTCAATCCAGATGAATGAATAACTTTTGTGGCATGAACTGGAAAAACTGCTTGAGAACGGTTATGGTAATTTTTAGCGGATTCATGCTGCCTCCGTTGTTTTTTGTTTTACCTGTCAATGCGATAGCATGAGTTCGCATTTTTAATTTCTGCAATCGAGGAATGGCTGTGGAGGAATACTATGAAAATTTCGTGGTTCAAGCAAAACATTACTCCGGAAATAGGAGTCCTTGTTTCCGGCTACAGTATGGTGGACGTCTCCTTCTCGAAATGGAATGATCTCTATATGACAGGACTGCTGGCCGATGACGGCGAGCGGAAAGTCCTGCTGGTCAGTTTCGATTTGCAATGCTTGGATGTGAAGTATATCCAGAAGTTCCGCCAGGAGTGCGGAACCATTCTTGGAATCCCGCCGGAAGCGGTGATGCTCACCTTTACTCATACGCATGGCGGTCCGCAGACCAACAGTGAAGCAGGCTACGCAGACCACTTGAACTTGCCATACCTGGACTTCCTTGAAAAACAACTGCTGGCGGCATGTAGAGAACTCATCGAGAAGCCAAAGCAAGTGGAATGCAACACATATTTCTATTCTACCAAGGTGGATGTGAATAAAAATCGCCGCGTCTGTACAGCGGATAATTATGCCGCTTTTCTGCCACATCGGGCGGAACTCCGACACCTCGCGGACGGATTTACCGATCAGGAATTAGGGTGTGTCTTGTTTTATCCGGTGAACAGTCAATTTCCCGCATTTGTGATCGGCAATTATGCGGCGCATCCGCTGGCGGCGCACTCGCCGGGCACCGGCGGGCGGCGTATCTCGGCAGATTATCCAGGTGTCTTTTGCGATTATGTGACCTCGGAGACGGGCGCTGCATGTATGTTCGTCAGCGGCGCCTGTGGAAACATGATCCCGAAGAAGGATGAACTCGGCTCCGAGGGGACAAGGCAGATGGGAATCGAGCTGGCCGAAGGAATCTTCCGGGGAATGCTGGACGCAACTCGCAACCAGGCACGCTTCCGGATGAAAGCGCCAAAGGTCGGGGCACTTTGCCGGACTCTGCGCGTTCCGCTTCGTCCCAGTTTTCGTGACAATAAAAGCCTGTTGTCGGATTGGGACCTCGGGAAGAAGGAGATCGATTTGGAAATCCAGTGTCTTGCGATCGGCGATGTTTGTTTTGTCGGAGTCCCCGGCGAGTGGTGCGCAGAACTGGGTGCTGAAGTAAAATGGCATAGTGCCTTCCGCAAGGCCTTTATCGCCTTTGCTGCCACCTCCTATCAAGAATATATGTGTCCAGGCAATTTCCTGCTGCAAGGTGGCTATGAGGCTCAGCGGCACCACTTCGCCGCACGATATTCGATCGCGATGGTCAAGACTGCCGTGGATGCAACCTATGAACTTCGCGATCAGCTCTATCCACTTCCAGAAGGTACGGAAGAGGACAGCAATACGCTGGTCAATCAGTTTTCGATTCAGACGGAAACAATCCCGCCCCATGAATCATTCCCGTTTCAAAAATAAAAACAGTCACCTGGCTTCATTGACGTATTACTGTGCCGGAGCCTGCTTCCATTCGGCGAGCTGGCGTTTCTGGGTGTCGAAGTTGGCGCCGATCAGGATGATCCGCTTTCCAGAATGGCGGTATTTGAGAAAATATTCCTTGCCCTTGATCTGCTCGAGCGCGATGTCGGCCGTCCTGTCCAGCTTGAATTCGAAGATGTAGATCCAGTCCCCGCAGGCCGCCACGGCGTCGATGCGCCCGTTTCCGGTGCGTGATTCCGCCTCGATGTAGACCCCGAGCATCAGGAATAGCAGGAAGAAGACGGTCTGGTAGTATTTCTCATCGGGCAGCTGGATGTCGTAGGGGATGCTGGCGAAGAAGCCCCTCATGTCGTCCATGAAGGCATCGACGTCGCCGCTGCGGACGTTGCGGGCCAGCCTGGCGCTGGTGCCCTCGAGCGCCTCCTTGCTGATGCCGGTGTAGGCGTTGAGCAGGTAGGTGTCGAAGGCGGAGCGCACCTCGAAGTTCGGGAAGGCGAGGTTGTAGAAGGTCATGCCGAAGTCCTCGAAGGCGTCGCGGATGGTCAGGTAGCCGGTCTGCAGCAGCAAGGGCAGCGGCTCGAGGCGGTCGACCTCGTAGGCGGAGAAGGCGATCCCGGACACCGGTTTGCTCAGGACTTCCTCGAAGCTGAAACGCTGCTTCCGGATCAGTTCGATGAGGAACGAGGGCGTCCCCGTCGAGAACCAGTAGTTGTTGAACTCCCCGCCGCTGAGGAAGAACGAGGCCAGAGAAACTGGGTTGTACACCGATTCGGCACCGGCATGGAAGCGGTACCCGTCGTACCAGTCCTTGATTTTCTGCAGGAGTTCTTCGCGTGGGATTTTCAGGCGCGAGCTGGTCTGGTCGATCACCTCGCGGAAGTTGTCCTCGAATTCCTGCTGCGTGTAGCCGAGCATGGTGGCGAATTCCGCGTGCATGGTGATGTCGGCCAGGTTGTTGAGTTCGGAGAAGAGCGAGACGTGCGAGAACTTGGTGACGCCGGTGACGAAAACGAACCGCTCGAGGCTTTCGCATTTCTTGATCGGGGAGTAGAACCCCTTGAGGACATCCCGGCATGCCGTGACCTCCGGAGTCGACAGCGTATTCAGGATCGGCTTGTCGTATTCGTCAAGGAGAATGACGACGGGGGAATCCTTCGCGTTCGCGACAGCCCGGATGAGGGACTCGAACGAGGCAGCCAGTTCATCTTCATGGATATCGACCGAAACACGGTGCGAGGAAGCCGATTCAGTCAAGACCCGGACAAGATATTTGCGCAGCGCCAGCGGCGTCCGGGCATCGCAGCTCGCCATGTCCAGGTGGATGACCGGATACTCCTTCCAATCATATTCCTTGTCATGGATGGCGAGCCCCTTGAAAAGTTCCTTCTTCCCCTGGAACACCGCCTTGAGGGTCGAGACGGTCAGCGACTTGCCAAAGCGGCGCGGACGGGACATGAAGTAAATCCCGGATGCGGGGCGCACCAGTTTCCAGATATATTCCGTCTTGTCCACATAGAGATAATTGCCTCGTATGAGCTTCTCAAAGGTATAAACGCTGCTGGTTAAATCTTTCATAGCTTGAATCCCCCACACAGAAGACACGCCGACGAGTATATGTTTACTGTAATATGAAAAAGAAAACCTGCCAACCACCCAAGGTCGGAACTTGGCGCGGAATGACCGTCCGCAACCCATTTTTTGTCCATGGAAAGCACGGAAAGCGCGGAAAATTTTGTAGGGTTGCTGCTTTGACGGATGAAATGGCATGCAGAATTTGTGGTTTTAGTCTTTGTTGTCTTCAAAAAGAGATAAAAATATCAGAAAGGCTTGAAACACGCCTAATAAAGCGGTACAATATAAACAGCCACTTTTATCACCATGTCCAATAATGTTTTTTATGAGAGAGCCGACTTTTCATCCTCGCATCGAGCTGACCCGCACGTCTCTGATTCCCCTTAGTTTGCAGATTGCGAATCAGTTGCGTCATGAGATTCGTCGTCACCGAGTCGCTGCCGGCACGAGGATCGTCTCTGAACGCTACCTTTCCGATGCACTGTCGGTAAGCCGGAATACTGTTCATCAGGCCTATCTGCAGTTGGCCGACGAAGGCTATATCACGCTCCCAGAGATGCGTGGCTCCTATCCAAGAATCTCAGGCGACGCGGCTTCAAAATATCGCCAGCCTTATCCAACGATCAATTTGGTTTTGCCGAACCGAATGTCGGAGTATGTCGGCATGATGCGCCGCAGGAGCCTCGAACTGGTTGCCGGGCTGATGGATCATGCCGCTGACTTAGGCATCTCCGTCAAGATTACGCCGCTACCCTCCAAGTGTGCCTCGTCCAAGGAGATTTCGCTTTGGTTGGATTCTTTCATTTCCCGAACTCTGGGGGTGATTACGCTTGGCAGTCCAAACGGGAATGATCCGAGCTTTGACGCGCTTTTGCAGCAGAATGCGGTGCCGCATATTTTTGTTTCCGGACGCAGCACTTTTTCTCATATCGGAAGTGTCACGGTGGACTATGCTCCGGGCGTTCGCAAGATGCTTCAGCATCTGGGTGACTGTTCCCATAGGCGTCTGTTGCTGGTCGATCTTCCCTTTCCACCCGTATCCACTTTTGCCAACTGTGCCTGTGAACGGGTCGAGGTCATCCAGAAACTGGCTGGGGAATATGGGGTCGAAACTCGTACAGTCATCTGGAAAGGTGCAAAAAGTTCGCTGGAAGAGGTAATCGGACAGATTAAGAGTCCTTGGGCGCCTACCGCCATGTGGTTGCATAATGATTTGCTGGCTGATGAACTGCTGCCGCTCCTTGAAGGGCTTGGAGTTCGCCTGTTTCAGGATTTGTCGGTTGTTGGATATGACGATTGCAGCCAGAAGTATGCCCTGTCTTCGCTGAATCATTCCCGGCAAGCGATGGCAGCTATGGCGGTGGACTTTGTCGACAACCTTTTCAAGCATGGAAAACCAGGCGAAGCGCAGCATGGACGCGTCCCCTGTGAATATTTTTGCAAAGCGTCTGTTGTATGTCGATGAGCCAGTCGCTATTCCGTCGGCAAAGTATATGGGGAGTACGGCTTCAAACGACACCCGGATTTATTGCGGGGTAGGGGAGACAGATGCGTGGAGTGTAGGGCTGGGGAGTCTGTCTGAATCGCGGCGAAAAATTTCATGGAAATGGCTTTTTCTGCGCAAATGTGTCGTCTTGCCATGAAAATTTTTCGTGTCCTTTCGAGCATTTCGTTGTTCAAAAAGAATTCCTCGATTACCCAGGTTCACTTGACGCCTTACGTCTTTTTCAGGATTAGGTGAAATAAAGTCCCGCGTTACAAGTGGCGCATCATGGTTAAGATATTACATTAATACAATATGCAGATTTGATGGACGGCCGCTCTGCTTCGGCAGGGAGGAAAGTCCGGACACCACAGGGCAGGAAGTCCGGTTGAAAAGCCGGATGCTGCGGACCAGATTCCGCAGTAAGGAAAGCGCAACAGAAAATATACCGCCTTTCGGGGTAAGGGTGAAATGGTGGGGTAAGGGCCCACCGCGCTGTCAGGAAACTGCGGCGGCAGTGCAAGCCCCTTCCGGTGCAAGACCAAATAGGGAACGACGGCGCTGCCCGTGCCGCGCCCCCTGCAAAGGGGAATAAGTTCCGGGTATCGGTCGCTTAGATGAATGGTCGTCAGTCCACCTCCGGGTGGAACACAGAATCCGGCTTATAATCAAATCTGCTCTTTCATTATTTCAGAAACGACTAGGGATCACGCATTGGAGAAAAGTTTCCTTTCATTGGACTACAAGGCGCTTCCCGGCTTTGTTTCTGCGGAATCTCCAACTCGTCATGAAAGGGGGTTGAGGAGATGCGTGAAGAGCGATTGACTTTGGTGCATGATATTTGCGGGCTGATTGCGCATGCATCGGATCATAATCTGGCTTTGCAGCGGATTGTCCAGCATATTGCCGTCGAGCTGAATGCCCAGGTGTGTTTGATCAGTCTTCTGGATCCGACTTCCTCTCAACTTGAAATTCAGGCTGCCTTTGGCTTTCGGATGAACGAGAAGCCCGCCGCTGCTCCTATTCTGAATATTCTCGAGCTTGCCTGCAAGCGTGCAAAAACCATCAACACTCCATTGCAGGTGGTCTTCCCGGTATGTGACAGCCCGCTTGCCGGACAGGCTTCGCGGGTGAATAGCCTGATGGTGGTGCCGCTGATGGCCAGCGGCAAGGCGATCGGAACATTGGCCGTCGGGCGTCGCAGCAAGCAGGTCTTTCCTGCTCGCATGGTGACTCTGTGCGAAGCACTGGCTGCTCCGCTGGCCGCGTTTATTCAGAATGCCAGCCTGACTCGGCAAATCTCAGAAAATGGAAGTAGCGCAGACTCCGACGATTCGGGCGAGGATCGCACCGCTTCCGGAGCGGAGGGACTCGCCGCCGCAGTATTCCGGGGACGCTCGATTGTTTCCGGCGTGACCTGGGGACATGCGATGCTGCTTGCACCATCGGATTCGCTAAATATTCTGAACCTCGAAAAGAGCGCGGACCCGGCTCGTGAACAGGAACTTCTGGAAAAGGCGATAGCGGCTGCCCGTCAGGGAATTCGCAAAATCACACTGGAAAGTGTGGATGTCCTGGCTGAGACGGATATCTCGATCTTCGACATGTATCTCATGCTGCTGGATGATCCGGTTTTGCAGGAGCATTTGCAAAAATATTTGCAGGAAGGCTATACGCTGAACAGCGCTTTGAGCTTGACTTACAAAAAATTCAGCGACGAGTATCAGAATTTTACGGATGAGTATCTTCGCGAGCGTCTGTATGATGTGAAAGATGTCTTGCTGCGCATCAAAAATGCCGCCGCCAACATCATACGCAATGGGGGGACGGTGCATGATGGAAACGGCGAAAACGTTCACCACACAGACAAGCGGATCATCCTGGTTGCCCAAGAATTGCTGCCCACCCAGCTGATCGCCTCCCCGTTGAAGCATGTCTGCGGCATCATTTGCGAAAGTGGCGGCCCGACGTCGCATGCGGCCATCCTGGCCAAAGCCCTGCATATCCCGATGCTGATCAGCGACAAAGGCACGCAGAGCCGGATCAGCTCCGGAAATACGCTTCTCCTCGATTGCCAGAGCGGCCTGTGCTACCTCAAGCCCACCGCCGCGTTGCTGCGCCAGTACCGTCAGCCGCTGGCTTTGTTCCGTCGACTGAAACAGGCCGCCGCCAGTGAAAATACGGAACAGGAACCGGCTGATGTCCCGCAGACGCTGGACGGCGTCACCGTGCACCTTGCCGGCAATATCACACTGTTCAGCGAGCTTGCCAATCTGCATAATGCAGGCGTGCGGGAGGTGGGCCTGTACCGTACGGAATTCATGTTTATGATCCGTAACGCCATGCCCGATGAAGAAGAACAGTTCCGGGTGATTTCCCGCTTGGTCAGTGCCGCAAAAGGGGATCCAGTGACGATAAGGGCGCTGGATATCGGCGGGGACAAACCACTGCCATATATCAACTGGGAACATGAGGACAATCCCAGCCTGGGCTGGCGGGGACTGCGCTTCCTGCTGTCAAACCCGGAATTCCTCCATACACACCTTCGGGCCATCTTGCGCACCAGCGCATTGGGACCGGTCAGCATCATGTTTCCCATGGTCGGCGACCTGTATGATTTATTGCAGGCCAAAGAAGCCCTCGAAAAGGCACAGTCGAGTTTGCGCGAGGATGGGATTGCCTTTGACGGGAAGCATCAATTCGGCATCATGCTCGAGGTGCCTTCCGCAGTCGTGGCCTTGGATCAGCTGCTGCCGAAGGTGGATTTCATCAGCATCGGCACCAATGACTTGATCCAATATCTGTTTGCGGTTGACCGCGGAAACAGCCGGGTAAATCGCTGGTACAGGCAAAGCCACCCGATTGTGTTGCGAACCCTTCAGTATATCTGTCAGAAAACGGCGCAATTTCCTGGAAAGCGGGTGTCCCTGTGCGGAGAGCTGGCCGGACAGGCTCGCGCACTGCCGCTGCTCTTGGGCGCCGGTTTGCGCCGCCTGAGCATGAATTCAAATTTTATCCCCGCTGTGCGCTCCTGCATCGAAAAAGTGTCGATCATCGAGTGCAATGAGTTGTTTGCGGAGGCCAGCCAGATGAGTTCCGAACTTGATGTGCAGAAATTACTGGACGACTTTTACCGGCGCAAGGAAATCGATTTGATGAGTTTGTCATAAGTTATTGAGGCGGTAGTCTATCGATGAGAACATATCAGGAAATCAATGATAAAATCAGTTCCGGTAAAGCGGTGGTTCTGACCGCTGCCGAGATCAGTGATTACGTTGACCGGCATGGCGCTGAAAAGACGCTGGCAGAAGTCGATGTGGTGACGACAGCGACCTTCGGCCCCATGTGCTCTTCAGGCTGCTTTCTGAACTTTGGCCAGTGCGTGCCGAAAATCCGCATTTCAGACTGCACCATTGATGGTGTGATGGCTTACAGCGGCTTGGCAGCCGTGGATGCTTATCTGGGCGCGACGCAATTGCGGGTAAATGCGCCGGCCAACTTGATTTTTCCCGGTGAATTTTCTTTTGGCGGTGGTCATGTGATTGAGAAGCTGGTCGCCGGCAAGACGGTGGAAATCATCGCAACTTCCTATGGCACGCAGGAGTATCCTCGGCGTGAATTGCGTACGGAGATCAGTATTCATGACCTGAATCAGGCGGTCATGGTTAATCCGCGCAACTGCTACCAGAATTACAATGTGGCCGTAAACTGTTCCGACAAACGCCTTTATACATATTTGGGACAGCTGAAGCCGAATATGAAGAACGCCAGTTATTGTTCCGCTGGACAGCTTTCTCCGCTGTTGAACGATCCCTGGTATGAAACGATCGGCGTCGGCACGTCCGTCTGGCTGGCCGGAGCACGGGGGCATGTCTATGCCGAAGGAACGCAGCATTGCCCGACCTGCCAGCGTTCCGAAAACGGGGTGCCGATGGAAGGCGCCGGAACGCTTGCCTTGACCGCAGATATGAAGCAAATGCGCGCAAAGTATGTGCGCGGTTGCAGTCTTCGGGGCTATGGAGTTTCCCTGGCTCTGGGTGTCGGAATCCCCATACCATTGCTGAATGCCGGAATCCTGAAAAATGTCTGCGTCCGCGACCGGGATATTTTCGCACCGGTGGTTGACTACAGTTCGGATTATCCGATGAAGACCGGGAAAGTCCTTGGGCATGTCAATTACGAACAGTTGAAATCAGGGCAGATCGAAATCCTCGGAAAGAAAATCGAGACTAGTGCCCTGTCGTCTTATCCGCTGGCACTGGAAATCGCCGAAATCCTCAAGGAGGAAATCCGCTCCGGCGGATTCTTATTGTCGGCTCCCTTGCAGCGCCTGCCCTTGGAACAGTCTGTGAAACCCTTTCCGGTGCGGGAGAAAACGATATGACCACGAAGAAACTTTTATTGCGTTTCCCCAAGTGTGAGACGGAGAAGCCGATCGTCTATCAGCTGGTCAAGGAATATAACCTGATGATCAATATCTTTGCCGCGAAAGTGACCCAGGATCAGGAGGGCTTCCTGGTGCTTGATGTCACCGGCGAAGATGAATGGATCGAGCGCGGCATGGACTATGTGCGCAGTTTTGGAGTGATCATCCAGGCGGCCGGTAGTGGAATCGTGCGCGACCTCGATTTGTGCACGCATTGCGGCAATTGCCTCAGCCACTGCCCCACCAATGCATTGCATATTGCAGACCGCACAACGATGAAGGTCGAGCTGAATGAGTCGCTGTGCATCGCATGCTCAGCCTGCATCGCCAATTGCCCTTTCGGAGCATGTACTGCCGCGTTCTGAGTTTTTTAACAACGAAAAGACACGAAAAGGCACGAAATTTTTATAGGGCTGTTGCTCCGACGGATGGAATGGCGCGCAGAATCGCGGTTTGGTCTGTTGCTTTCTCCGACAGATCGGTCGGATCGGCGATGTTGGGAATTAGCCCTGTAAGGCGCGACATAATCTCTGTCCATCGTCCATCGTCCATCGTCCATTCAGCAGTCCATTCTTGTCTATTCCGTCCATCGTGTCCATTCTTGTCCCTGTCCCTCGTCCATATGCCAAGGCGTTATCAATCCTATTCATACCGTGACAGCAATTTCCGCATCTGCTCTCCCTGTTTTTCCCTGGTTACGGCGGAAATACGGCGGCAGCGCGAGCTGCTCGAGGCCTATCTGCTTGTGCAACCGCTTTTCCGCACCTCCTTTGTCCCGATCGGTTTGCTGCCGGGGGCACCACCGATTGCGGAAAACATGGCCGCTGCTGCAGCCCAGGTGGGAGTCGGCCCGATGGCGGCTGTCGCCGGAGCGATCGCCCAGGCTGCCGTTGAGGCCGCGCTGGCCAGCGGTGTGAGGGAAACGATCGTCGAAAATGGCGGTGATCTGTATGTCGCTTCCGACCATCCGGTGCAGGTGGGACTCTTTGCCGGGAAAAACAGCCCTTTTAATGCACTGGCATTTGTTTTGGAACCCGACATGTTGCCGCTGTCTCTCTGCTCCTCCTCCAGTAAAATGGGGCATTCGGTCAGCCTAGGGCATTGCGATCTGGCAACGGTAGCTGCACCCGATGCCGCACTGGCCGACGCTGCTGTCACCTTGGCTTGCAACCTGATCAAAACCCCCGCCGATCTGAAACCAGCCTTGGACAGAATCATGAGCATCCCGGGAGTTTCCGGAGTACTGGCAGTCTGCGGAGAAGAAATCGGTCTGGCCGGTGAATTGCCGCAGCTGGTGAAACAGAACCCAGTTGCAAATCAAAATCTAGTCACTCGGGACCGAAACGCCATTTTCCCATAAAAAATCATGTCTGATAAAGTATTTCATTGCAGTGGTTGCGGAGCTTGCTGCCGCTGGCCGGGAATTGTCCGCATCCGAAGCGAGGAAATCTCTGCCATCGCTGAATATCTGCAAATCACAGAAGCAGATTTTCAGGAACGCTATACGATTCTTGCACCAAACCGCAAAAGCCTTATTCTGACCGACCGTGCCGATGGAGCCTGCATTTTTCTGACAGAAGACAACCGTTGCCAGATTCATCCAGTCAAACCCTTGCAGTGCCGCACTTTCCCGGAGGGATGGACCGTCCCCCCTGAATTCCTCGAACAATGCCAGGGCGAATACCGCTGAGAGGGTGCAGGGTGCAGGGGGCAGGGGGCAGGGGGCAGGGGGCAGGGGGCAGGGGGCAGGGGGCAGGGGGCAGGGGG
>JAPXLT010000061.1:0-19110 GCA_033809415.1 Lentisphaeria bacterium | reverse complement strand
GTCCCGTCCGTGTAAAGTCCGTGTAAAGTCCGTGTCCCGTCCGTGTAAAGTCCGTGTCCCGTCCGTGTAAAGTCCGTGTGGGTTGCGGGCGATCAGTCCACGCCAAGCTTTTTCGTGTCTTTTCGTTGTTAAAAAAGGTGACACGTATGGAGTATTTTGCAGTCAATGGGGTTATCGGCAGGAGTGCCTATGCCCCAAGGGTTGATTTTCCTGGAGTCGCTGATTTGCTCGAGCACATGGATTATCTGGGTGTGGATCGCATGCTCGTCGAGGCGCGCAGTGCACTCGAATATTCCCCGATCCTTGGCAACCAGAAGCTGCTCGAGCAAATTGCTGCGCACTGCGACCGCCTGAAGCCGGTCTTTGTTATTACTCCCGCAGATTTTTATGAAACGGGGACGCTGGATTGGCTGAAGGCTCAGGCCGCCGCCGGCAACCGCGCATTCCGGGTAGACCCGCTGAAAAGTCGTTTCCCGTTGCGCCAG
Organism: Lentisphaeria bacterium; assembly: GCA_033809415.1. Taxonomy (GTDB): domain Bacteria; phylum Verrucomicrobiota; class Lentisphaeria; order Oligosphaerales; family Oligosphaeraceae; genus JAQVUB01. The sequence goes on along the minus strand of JAPXLT010000061.1, from coordinate 18,625 downwards.
ATTGAACGCTTGCTCGCTGAATTGGCCGTTTACAAGCCTCTACTGCTGCTGACATACTCGCTGTTTGGCGCCAATGAGCTCGATTTCCGGGACTTGGAAGAGCTGGCTCGGAAATTTCCTACAGTCAACTTTTTGTTGACACGACAGATGTGGGACGGTTTTGGGCGTGTCCTGGATTTGATGTGGCGCCTGCCAAATATCTATCTGGATATTTCTTGGCTGCATATGCGCGATGCCATCGAACTGATTCGCGATGAATACGGTGCTCAACGCCTGGTTTTCGGATTGGGCTTCAAGTCCCATTACGGCGCCGCCATCGGTGCACTGGCGCATTCGTCACTGTCTGAAGCGGAAATCGAGGCGGTGGCGCATGGCAATCTCGAACGCCTGCTGGGTCTCGAACCCTTGCCGAACAAATTGGCGCCCGAGCATCCGCTGCTGGAACAAAAGCCATTGTGGAAAAGTTTTCGTGAGGGTGGCAGGCTCGAAGGCGTTCAAACATACGATGCGCATTCGCATGATGGCCCCTTCACCCGCGGCTGGGTTTTGCGCGATCTGGGAGTGCCCGGCAAGCATCTGGATCGGATCATGGAGCATGTTGACAACAATGGGATCGAGCAGATCGTCATGGTTGGTGAAAGTGCGCTGTTTAGCGATCCGGTTGCCGGCAACCTCGAATTCGAGCGCATCACCAAAAAATACCGTGGTAGGCTGCATGGGTACTTCGTCTTCAACCCATACTTCAAGGAAGAAATCACCGAAGCCATGCTTGATGAGTTTTTCAGCCGCGATTTTTTTGTCGGCTTCAAGGTGTTGCCTGCTTATTGGCAGATAAACATCAACGATCCGGGCTTTACACTGATGTGGGAATACGCGGAAAAACATCACCTGCCCATATTGCAGCATGTTGGGAATGATCCCCATAATACGCCATTGATGCTTATCGATGTGGCTGGACGATACCCGAATGCAAAATTCCTCCTGGGGCATGCTGGTGGCGGCGCAGCCGGGAGGCTCGAGGCTGAAGAACTGGCGCTGCGCTTCCCAAATGTCTACCTGGAACTCTGCGGCACCTTCTGCTCAGAACGCTCCGTTCTCGAATCCATGCAGGTGCTGGGAAACCGATGTTTCATTTTCGGTTCAGATACAGCCGGACATAACCAGTCCTACGAACTGGCCGCGCTGCTCTCGATACCACTGCCTGATCAGCAACTCATCCCAATACTCGGCGAAAACTTCGATAAAATCCTCAAAGACCGCATTTAAACAACGAAAGACATGGAAGTTTTCCGTATTTAGTCCATAGCTCACTCACGTTTTTTTTATAAGGGAGGCTCGAATGAAGTATTTTGCAGTCAATGGCGTCATCGGCAGGAGTGCCTATGCCCCAAGGGTTGATTTTCCGGAAGTCGCTGATTTGCTCGAGCACATGGATTATCTGGGTGTGGATCGCATGCTCGTCGAGGCACGCAGCGCACTCGAGTATTCCCCGATCCTTGGCAACCAGAAGCTGCTCGAGCAAATTGCTGCGCACCGCGACCGCCTGAAACCGGTCTTTGTTATTACTCCTGCAGATTTCTATGAAACAGGGACGCTGGACTGGCTGAAGGCTCAGGCCGCTGCCGGCAACCGTGCATTTCGGGTAGACCCGCTGAAAAGCCGTTTCCCGTTGCGCCAGATTGAACGCTTGCTCGCTGAACTGGCCGTTTACAAGCCTCTGGTGATGATGGACGCGAGGTTCGGTGCCAGCGAACTCGATTTCCGGGACTTGGAAGAGCTGGCCCGGAAATTTCCTGCAGTCAACTTTTTGCTGACACAGCAGATGTGGGGCGGCTTTGGACGTGTCCTGGATTTGATGTGGCGCCTGCCAAATATCTATCTGGATATTTCCTGGCTGCATATGCGCGATACATTCGAGCTGATTCGCGACGAGTTCGGCATTCAGCGCCTGGTCTTCGGTTTGGGCTTCAAGTCTCACTACGGTGCCGCCATCGGGGCGCTGGCGCATTCGTCATTGTCTGAAGCGGAAATCGAGGCGGTGGCGCATGGCAATCTCGAACGTCTGCTGGGTCTCGACCCCTTGCCGGACAAATTGGCGCCCGAGCATCCGCTGCTGGAACAAAAGCCATTGTGGAAGAGTTTTCGGGCGGGCGGCAGGCTCGAAGGCGTGCAAACGTACGATGTGCATTCGCATGATGGTCCCTTTACCCGCGGCTGGTTTCTGCGCGATCTGGGAGTTCCCGGCAAGCATTTGGATCGGATCATGGATCATGTTGACAAAAACGGGATCGAGCAGATCGTCATGATTAGCGAAAGCGCGCTGTTTGGCGATCCGGTTGCCGGCAACCTCGAATTCGAACGCATCGCCAAAAAATATCGTGGCAAACTGCACGGATACTTCGTTTTCAACCCGTATTTCAAGGAAGATATCACGGAAGCTTTGCTTGATGACTTCTTCAGCCGTGGATTTTTTGTCGGCTTCAAGGTATTGCCTTCCTATTGGCAGATAAAGATCAACGATCCGGGCTTTACGCTGATGTGGGAATACGCGGAAAAACACCACTTGCCCATATTGCAGCATACCTGGAATGATTCCTGGAACGCACCACTAATGCTTTCTGATGTGGTTGGACGCTACCCAAATGCAAAATTCATCCTGGGGCATTCCGGAGGCGGAGCTGCCGGAAGACTCGAGGCCGAAGAACTGGCCTTGCGCTTCCCGAATGTCTACCTGGAACTCTGCGGCACCTTCTGCTCAGAACGCTCCGTGCTCGAATCCATGCAGGTACTGGGAAACCACCGCTTCGTTTTCGGCTCCGATACAGGCGGACATAACCAGTCCTACGAACTGGCCGCACTGCTCTCGATACCACTGCCAGATCAGCAACTCATCCCAATACTCGGCGCAAACTTCAACAAAATCCTCAAAGACCGCATCTAAACCGAATTTTTAACAACGAAAAACCACGAAAAGGCACGAAATTTTTATAGGGTGGTTGCTTTGGCGGATGAGCGTGCTCTGGCAGAATTCTTGTGTGTCAAGGTCGGCTTTACTGAGTTGCGCCGGTGGTCTGTCAGCACAGACATCGCGATCCGCTTTCATTGCCGAATTACTCGATAGACAACTCGAAAAGAGCAGTGTCAGGTATGGAAAATTCATATTCAAACTCAGAAAGCGTCAACAGCAACAGTTTTCCGGGTAAAAACTTCTGTCACCTTCTTGTAGCGATGAGGCAGCTTGATTTTTTCAACTCCGCCGGTTGTGAATAGACTTTCCGAGATTGTTAAAACTATCCCCTCCGACGATGAGCTGGTGCTCTAGCCAGGCCGGCGAATTCAGGTCTACCATGCAAATGAACTTGGCCTCCGGCATGGCTTTGCTGAAGTCATGTATTTGCTGATCAAGCTGTGCGAAGTCGTAGCGGTCAAACCAGAGCCAGACCGGTTTATACTGGCAATAGGGTGTTACCCTCAATTTGAGGGTATGTGCTGGGAAAAATGCACCCTGTCCGATAGTCGGCATTCGAAAACTGCCGTATTGTATTCAGAGGCATGTTGAAAGATCGATAGGCTAAAAAGTGAGTTTCCATTGCCTGATATCCTGTGCTATTGATTCATTGCGGGGTGCTTTTTCGATTTTGTGCACGAAGGCGTTTCTTATTTGTCGTTTAGGTTGTAGAATTCCACTTCATCGACCAGGCATACATCCGTTGGCTTGCCTTCGCTCTTTACTCCGATCTGAATGGAAATCCCTTTTGCCTCCGGCGGAAAATGTTCCTTTGTGATCAGCATGGTCGCTTCCTTCCATCCGTCCTCAAGCTCCTTTTTGAAGGCGGCGGACATATTGTGGCCCCAGAAATTCCAGCGTCCCTGGTCATCCGTCCATCCGATGGACAGTGCAGGCACCATTGTTCCGGCGGTCTTCACCCGTGCGCGGATGAAATACACTCCGTCCTGGCTGAATGGAGGTGCTTGTAAAATGCAGCCTTGGCTGACCGCCTGAAATTTTGCGACATTGGCACCGCTGCGTCCTTGCCTCTGTGCCACGGAAAAAGTTCCGGTGGATTCCTTGGGCTGCCAGCATCCCCATGGACTCGCCGCTTTGATGAAAGTCGCTTCCGGCGGAAGCGTTCCGTTGACTTCCACAGCCTTGGTGTCATTGAACTTCGGGTTCCTGATTAGATTCTTTTCAAACTCTCCTTTTTTGATGATGCCCTGGTAATATTTCTGAGGATTTTTCGCATAGACCATCGCCTGGGTGATCCCCGGAAGGGCGTCTTCCCAGAGTGGCCCCGGCCGCTGGACGGCGTCACAAGCTTTTTTCATCCAATTGATGTAATTCCATGTGTACCATGAACGTGCTTCGCCCCAAGTCCACGCATATTCATCGGCGGCTGCAATGGCGCAGGTCAGGTTCTGTTTGAGAAGCTCCAGGTTTTTGACAGGGTCGTTGGAAATATACCAGATGCTTTTTGGTGAAGTCACAATGTAACGGTCAAGGTAAGTGGCCATGCCGAGTTGGGTTCGCCGCTGAAATTTTTCATGATTTTTCGGATCGATCAGCCATTGGGACTTTTTCGTGCGTCTGGCAATAATCGCCTGATAATCGTCAGGGCAGTTTGCACGGTAGCCGGATGATTCCATTCCTTCCACAATGGTGACGGTTTCCGGAAGTGCGTCATAGATTCCGTTAATGAAGGGAAGCGTCAGTCCCATGATCCATTTTTCGGATTTGACGTAAGGAGAAGTCACGCCGTCCGCGCTGCCATAGTTCTGATCCAGCCAGAAAAACGTGTGGATCACAATGTCCGGATATTCTTTTGCAATGGCCGTGATGAATTCACGTCCGCGCTGGCGCACCTTGTCCCAGGTTTCGGCATAGGAGTGCCCCATGCCCGGATTAAAGAGAAAAGTCTGGCGTTCATAATTTTCGATATCGATATTCAGCCCTTTGCAGCCGGTTTCTCGGGCGATGGCGGCCATCAGTGCAAAGTTGCTTGTGATGGCATCCCAGGTCTTGTCATCAAACCAGTCAAACCGGTTTTTGAGCGCGGCCATGGAATTGGTGTTGATGAAGTTGTATTTCAAATATTTGAATTTCGCATTGGCTTCCTTGAGCTGTTCGATTTCCTTGGTGAAGAAGGAACGCTCCCATTTCCAATCGCTGAAAAACATGGCCGCCGAACCTGCAGCATACGCATGATTGCCGTGTTCGCGCTCTTTCCGGTGCGTGGAAGAATTGAATGCGATACCCATGCCGTCATAGGGTGTCATATTCTTTTCAATCTCGTCGAAATACTGCAGAATATGAGACGGCGTTGGCGCATCCCAGCCGAATTTGATAAGCTTTTTCTGCGGCTCAAACTTGAAAGAGGCGTCTTGTGCACACAAAAGGGCACATGCTGTGCAAAGAGAAAGCGTCAATGTTGATTTTTTCATGGTTTTATATCCTTGAAAGCCTCATCAAAAGTGTTGTTTTCCAGTAAGAAATCTGGACGAACCATCAGATGTAGGGCTGCGTTTTTTGTCAGATTAAAGGCACAAGTTTTCCTTGAACCTGCGCCTTTCATCTGGCAAGTGTGCATTTGCCTGTTCAAATGGCCGAATTTTCATCCGGGAGGTCAGTTGATTGTTTCCCAGACATTGAGTTCGCTGACTTGTTTCAGGCGCCAGCCATCCCACACCCGGTACCGGTCACTGATCTCGCCGCGACCCTCTGCTGCAACACTGCCGTCTATTTGAAGAATGTTCGCTTTCCCATTATGCCGCCGGTGAACTGCCATAGAATAGGACGTGTCACCAACCTTAGCAAAAGTGACTTTGCAGCTTTGGCTATACTTGGAATTGTCTCCAGAGGGAGGGAGGTAGTAACTGTACTGAATGGAGTCCATTAACAGAGGTGTTTTCCATTTGTGCGGATTGGCGTCATTGCGGAACCCAAGATAATATTTGTCAATTTTTAGATAGGCACCAGAAGTGCCAAATTTGTAAGCCGATTGGAATCCGCCGTAAGTTTGGTAGTATTCCTGGTTGCCGCGACCTCCAAAATATTTATATGGAGAAAAGGTGGGGCACACGAAGCGTCCTATTTCTCTTCGCGTCATATATTCGGCATTTACCAGGCGCATCGCCGGGGTCATGCTTTCCCATCCGGGATAATTGGTCCGTACGGGGGGAACCCAGTCGTCCCAATCCGCAACATACATCGTGATGGTCAGATAATTCTGTTTAAGATGATTGATGCATACGGTCGCTTGGGCTCGCTGTTTCGCTTTGCTTAACGCAGGAAGAAGCATCGACGCCAGAATTGCGATGATCGCAATCACGACAAGAAGCTCTATCAATGTAAAACAAGTGTTTCTGCGTCTCATTTTTAGATTCCTTTTTTGGTAAGGGGCTAGTGTTGGAATGGTGCTTCTTCTAAAACTCCAATTTTTTTCAAACTGACCTTCTTGAAATGTGTTCTGATTCATGTGACCTCCATTGTTACTGGTTTGTTTTTTGGAAGCTTCTTGGGATAAACGCTGTTGATAGCAAAAAAAGTTATTGGCTTATACTGCACTCCTTATTTTTATGGTAGGTATCATTTACAGGAATAGACGACGGGTCAGCATTCAAATTCATCACGGATTCTCGTTTCACAAACGTGCCAGGAACACGGTATGTGCCATCCGGATCCTGCGGAAAGTCAAGGGAGACGCCGAGCAAAAGTTGGAACGCGGATTTTCCGATCAGAGCATGATTTTCATTCACACTCGAAAGCGGTGAAAGCGCGTCTTCTCCGGAAAAGGTAAAGCCGAACCCAGTGGTTGAAATATCTTCGGGCAGACGAAGTCCCCTGCGGACGGCACTGCTCTGCACCTGCATTGCAAAGCTGTCGCCGATACAGAAAAAAGCTGTCGGACGCACCTCCGCCGGACGATCCAGCATGCTTTGTATTTCCTTGATCGGAAAGTCGTTGCAGATCATCATATTGAATTGCGGTTCGATGCCGCTCTCGCGCAAACCGGCAAGATATCCGTGGTATTTTTCCGTCATGTAGTGCCAATGTGGATATTCTCCACAGACCAAGGCGATGCGCCGGTGCCCCATCGAGGCAAGATACTGTACGACGTCCCGCGAAATTTCAAAGTTATTCGCGGTAACTGCCGGAAACTCACCATGGGCTGTTTCATACACGAATACCAGTTTCAAGCCATGCTGACGGCAGAGGGTAGCTGTTTCCTCCCGCTTGCCGTGGATCGGCGTCATGCAGATCACTTGCAGTATCTGGTTGGAAAGAATGTCCTCCATCACGGCGGGCAGATCGGAGTCCAAATATGTTTTGAGCGCGTAGCTTGCATCGCTCGCACCTTGAATGATCCCGGACAGGATGCGCAGAGCACTGGACGTTGTGCCGCTAGCAGAGCCGCTATTGATGACAGCAACCGTGCGGTTGACACCGGTACGCATGGCAGAGGCGAAAACATTCCGGCGGTAACCCAACTTTTTAGCTGCCTCGAAAATGCGTTCTCGGGTTTCCGCACGCAAACTATTCGCACGGGGATGTCCAGACAAGGTGCGGGATACCGAACCGATATCCACCTCTGCAAGCTTTGCTACATCCTTCAAAGTCGCTTTCATTTCAGGTTCTCCAATTTTTGACAAACCTTTGTCTTGTCTGATTCCAATATACATTGGCTTTTTTATTTTGTCAATAGAAAAAGCAGAATAAAAGAAGTTTTTTTTGAAAATATTTATAGCCAAACGTTTGGCTTAAAAAGGTGTCACGGTTATATTTTATCAGTCGGTTTTCTGCGGGAAATTTCAGCCAGCTCCTCGAGTTGTCCGAGGATGTTCAGCATCTCTTCCTTGCTGCCGGGTGCCTGAAGCCAACAACAAGGAATCATAATTTTTCTTCTACGACTTGACAAGTTTTCCACTTGAAAACTTGTCCATTTACCATTTTCGGCTCCTAAAAGACGATAAGGTTTTCTTTTAGGAGTTTTTTTCAGGTTACGTTCAGAAACAGGGTGTTTTCATTACCTATTTTTAAACCACGAAAGGCACGAAAATTTTCGTGTCTTTTCGTGCCTTTTCGTTGTTAAAAAAGAATTTTATTTTAGAGTTCGAGCATTTTGCGATAGGTTGCGATTTCCCGCAGTGCGCTGTTGACCTGGCGGATTTTCCACTCGAGGTGCCACTTGTCGCAGACGTATTCCATGCTGGGTTCCCAGCCCAGGCGGGAATCGACCTCGACTGCCGGGATGTCCTCCTGGGCATTCTGGATTTCCTTTGCGGCCAGTTCCTCGATCTGATCGAGGATGGTTAGCATTTCTTCCTTGCTGCCGGAACCGCTTGAAAATCCCGCCGCCCAGGGCGGTGAATCTCACGCATGCGCTTCAAAAAATCGTAATTGCGCACACTCATTCGAACAGACGCCTTTTTAGTGGCCGATGGTTTTACCCTTTCGTTTGTTTTATTTTTAGGGATTTCCCAGAATCAGAGGCTTGAGCTTGGAAGCGTTTTTCTGTCCGTCAATCCCTTCGGTATACGCGAGATGGAAGATGGGACGCCGGTCTTCGGGACGGTCGTTGTTGCGAACGATGAATCCAAACCGCAGACCGAGTCCGTACCTTGGATGAGAGACTCTTATCTCACGCCAGGGTATGGCTGCTTCATAAAGAGTGATGTTTCCACTGCGAGTAACCGTGTGTGGCCAGTTGAGTTTGCCGGGAGAGGCACCGGCGCCCGGAAGCCTCGCAAGAACGGGGCCGGAAGTGGTCAGCGCCAAGCCAAGGTTTTGTTCCTCTCCCGAGAAAGAGGATGCATGATGTACATGAGTCATGCTTAGCAGCGCTTCCGGGGTTGGGTCCTGGCGGGTTCCGATGACAAAATTAAACATGTCATCCATTTCGATATTCACTCCGTTTCCTCGCTGGATATGAACAGGATCGAACACTTTCGCCGCGACATGGAGGTATTTTTCATCCCACGCCACATAGACTTCCGCGGAAACATCTGAACCATCCAGTTTCACCAGGTCCATTTCCGGGACGAGAGCCCATTTCGGATAAAAATCATCTGGCACTTTCAGTTTGATCGGTGTAAGTCCCTCAAACCATGTTCCGGGACTCCAGGGTTTGGAAAGCTTCGGCGCCGTCCAGTAATCCAAGGCCAGCGGGATGTGTGACACAATGCCATTCGCAGTCAGGGTCGCCGTTGTGTTTCCGACATGCTGGCGCGGAAGCTTGAAGGTGAATTTACTAACTTCGTTTGCCGGAAGTTTCAGCGGATGCGTCGAAGAGTCCGGGAGGGTGAATTCCGCCTCGAGCGGCTCATTCGTGAGGTTGCCTATCTGTAAAGAAACGTGGTCGAAATCCGTCCGCCAGCCGCCTCCTTTGCAGAGAGTGGCCTGCGGGATTGTCGCCTTTGCAATCATTGCGGAGACGGTTTCGCGGGGAGCGTCGAGTTGCAGAAAAATCGGTGCCCCCGAAATTTCCAGCGAGGTCGGCCCCGGCTTATGAACCGACTTCACCCCGTTCATTGTCGTCAAGCCGGTCACAACCGGAAAATCGAGTTCCAGCATCACCGGTTCTTCCGTTGTCCAGACAGCTATGGTTTCCTTGTTGTCTTTTCGCGTAAAGAGATAAGCGTAAACGCCACTGGCAAGTTTGATTTCCTGCGGATTGGAAACGAAAGCCAGTTCGCGGGCGGCGGTCGCAAATGCGATGGCCGTTGGACGCGGTATAAACGCAATTTCCCCATTTTCATCCAGCACCGCTTTCCACAGGGCACCAAGGTCCAAAATGGGACTGTCCGCATTCCTGTGCCCGTCCCGTATCTGACGCGGAATCGCATAGTTGCATGCGACATGGAGGGAATAATACGGAGAGGGCACGGAACGGTTGATGATCATGCTCCGGAGAGTGTATTCCGCCACTTGCCGGAGATTTTCGGAATCGAATGCGGATGAATAATTGACGGAGTAGCAGCGTTCCGCATTGATCACTTTTCCGGGACGTCCGTATTCTTTCGATAGCTCAATGGTATCCAGCAGGAACTGACGCAAGCTTTTTTCCGGCGGATCGATTGGCCCGCGGAGGGAATCCCAGTTGCCAGAGTAGGCATCGATGGCCAAAAGGTCGAAATTTTTCCCCAGGGAGTCGAGTGCGATCCTGCTCAGCTGGAAAGGAGGGTTGCTGTGCAGATAATCGTTGGCGGCAATGCCGAGCACCACGACCGGAATGTCTGGCATGGCGCGTTTGAATCCGTTATACATGGCGCGGGCAAGATAGGCGTAATCCGCAAGCACGGAAGCCGCATTTCCTCCCGTAATATCCGGGCGGCGTGCCATTACATCGATTTCGGCAGTCACAAGCCAGTATTTGACACGGTGCCCGGCAATTTTTGCAAGGGTTTCAGCAAAACGTTCCACATAAAGGACTTCTTTTGCCGAAAGAACCGGCAGTCCGCGGCGGATTTGGTCTTTGAATGCTGCATAGCGCGGGAGAGGCGCAACTGACCCGGCCAGTTCCAGCCCGGCGTCAAGATACGCCTTGAGATCGCCACCGTCCTGGAACCGTTTCTGAAATTCGGTTGAAATGTCCTCCGGCATGTCCCACCAATGCTGGTAAAAACCAATGGAGCCGGCACCCAGAAGCTTGTATCCGTCAAGCAGCTGCACTGTCGGATAGTTTTTATCAATTTGAAAAAACGGGTCTGGCGGGTCGGACATCGGTTCGAGCAAGACGAAAGCCGACTGCGTTTTCAGTATTTTTTTCCCGTTCAGGGAAACTAACGCATCAACGGTATAGTATCCGGTTTCTTCGGAACCCGGAAAAACCAGTTCAATCCTTCGTGTCTGTTCCGGAGCGACAGTAAAATTTTCCAGAGTTTGTTTAAGAATCTCTTTTCCGGCGTAATTCTTCACAACATATTCGATTTTCGGGGCCGCTTCCTGTGAGGTTTTGTTCCGGAGCGCAAGCACAAGGCGAACTTCTTCCCCCGGAGAAAAAATGCCTTTGCTCCCGAGCGGATAAAAGGCGACGGATTGAAGATCGCGCATGAAGACTTGTTCAAACCTTTCATCGGCGACGGCATCCGGAAGACTTGCGATGAGAAGAAATCCCAGAATCCCCGGCGCGATAATCTTCGTCCAATTTTTCAACAACGCCATGCCACCCTCCTGTTCTGAAAAGTTTCAATTTCCACTGCCGCGCAGATTTCCCGTTTACCAGGGCTGAAAATACTTATTATTAACGTTCCACAACTCCCCATTGATTTTCGGTTTGAAAGCTTCCACGCGTCCGTCATTGAAAAGAATGTTAAGCATGTTGGAATGCCGCATTTTCATATAATTCTGCAGGTTATCGTAATGCATATAATAACTCCATTCTTTGTCCAAAAAGATATATCCGACATACCCGCCAGTGTAACAATCGACGTCAAAAAACAGGAGTCCATCAAGGTTATCGTAATCCAGATTGGCATCGGCCAGCATGCAGTAGCGGGATGGATATTTGAAATTTTCGCGCTTGATTACGCTGTAGCCGTAGCCCACCATCCAGGTACAGCCAAACCGTTTGTTATATACATAAGTTGAATCGTATGATTCCCCCGCGCAGAGTTTGGATTTCGATTCTGCGGGACAGATAAGAAGTTTCGGATTTTTCACATAGTAAAAATTTTTGCCGCCAACAAGAGTGTACCACCTCGTTCCCATATCGACGGTCGCAAAATAGTCATCGAAATCATCCGCATACATCGAGTTGGCAAGTCCGAACTGGCGCATGTTGCTCATACAGGATGTTCTCTGGGCAATCTGTCTCGCCTTGCTCAAGGCCGGCAGCAGCATCGAGGCCAGAATCGCGATGATGGCGATGACAACGAGCAATTCGATTAAAGTAAAAAAACGGGGAAAAATTGAACGGTTGTTGAAGATGTCAAGTAATCGCTTCATTGCTTCCTCCTTGCTTTACTTTGGGAAAAAAGGCATTTTACGATGTCGCATCAGGTTGGTTATTCAGTAATGAATAATTCACTTTATGTTTACTTTATACGCAAAAAAATGATTTGCAAGTGGTAAAAAGATTTTTTTTGGAGAAACTTGACTTATTCACTTTTTGAGTTATATTTTGTTTGCATAAGCGGAGGCAGGGCGTTTTCATTCATTTTCATGGACATGGACGGAATGGACACGATGGACTTTCCGTTTGATGGACGAATGGACAGGTTCAAGGACGTCACCTGCTGTACGTGTCCATTCTGTCCATAAAGACGTGTCCATTTGTGTCCATGATGTCCATTGCGTCCATCGTGTCCCTGTCCATTAAAAAACGAGCCATTTTCCGATGTGGTTGAGAGAATGAAAACGCCCTGTGAGCGGAGGTATGTGTGAACCGAACAAAACAGATTTATAACGAGTTGCTTTTTCGTCTGGATCAGGGTGTATATCCTCCGGAGAGCAAATTTCCCTCGGAGAGCCAGTTGGCCGATGAGTTTTCGATCAGCAAGGTGACGATGAATAAGATTGTTTCCATGCTGGCGTCGTCGGGGCGTTTGACGCGTGGCATCAGAGGAGCAGGGACGCGGGTCTCGCGCCCAATCTTCAGGCCCAAGGGCAACATTGTTTTTCTGGGCGTGCTTTCCGCCTTTTCCTGCAAGATTCTTCGTGGCATGCAGAGGGAGTGTTTGAATTCCGGTTATTTTCCTGTCGCTTTCAGCCCCGATGCGGGGGAGTTGCAATCTTGTCTGCGGAATCTGAACAGGGAAAATACCGCAGGTATCATCACGACCAGTTATGGTCTTCTCGAACCGCCGGATGAGATCGAGCTTTTCTGCTTGGATTATGCTTTACCGTATCAGGCAAGCGATCCTCATGTCCATTTTCTCAACAGCGATGATTACCATGGGGGGCGTTTGCTGATGGAGGAGGTTCTCAAACGCGGCCACAGGGAAATAGCCATCTTCAGCTCAGAGCGGTTCTTTCTGCGAGCCGATGCCCCGGTGACTCCACGGGTGCAGGGGTTTCACAAGGCACTCGAGGAGGCGGGTATCCCTGACTATGAACAACGCACTTTTTTCGCCATGCCGCAATCCATTGCCGATGCAAAGAATTTTTTAAAGAAGATACGTCAGGCCAATCCGCCGGTGACTTTGATTTGCGCAGACTCTGACAATGCGGCGGAAATCCTTCACAAGGCAGGGCATGAGCTTGGCTTTGCCTGCCCCGGGGAAGTCGCATTGACCGGCTTCGGCAATGTGACCTGCCTGCCGATAGCAACCGTCGAGCAGAATCCTGAATTGCAGGGATGCATGGCCGCACGATACCTGATCCAGTTCCATTCCGGCTCACGCCCGGAAAAACCCGTGGATGAACTGGTCGAGCCAACGCTGGCTGGACTGGAATACATCCCGATCCGGCGTTGATGGGACAGAATTCTTTTCGTTGTTAAAAAATGAGCATCACTCTGATGACATGGAAGCATTAATTTTCAAGGGAATAAAATGAATCTCGAGCAAATTTATCAGGCGGTTCATTCGGAAATCAACGGTGAAAACTGCCGGGGCAGGGCAACGGAATTCCGCCGCTATCCTCTGCAACTGAGCTATTCCTCATACGCGGAAGGAATCAATTGGCTGGCCGACGAATACCGAAAGCTTGGCTTGGAGGCCGAGGTGATCCCATTCCCGGCGGATGGAAAAACCGTCTATGGCGACCGCCATTTCCCGCTGGCCTGGGATATCGAGGAAGCCTGGCTCGAAGCGGACGGAAAGCGGATTGCGGATTATGCCGAATGTACCTATTGCGTTGTCCCGTTCTCAGCCGACAGCGGAGGAATCTGCGAGGGGGTGCTGCTGCCCATCGAAAACCTGCCGGAGACCGGGCGTCTGGACAACACGGTGGTTTTGATTGCCCATTACCCCACCGGCAAGGAGATCAGAAGCCTGATGGAGCGCGGATGCAAAGCCTTTGTGACGGCGGTGGATACTCAGCCCATCGATCCATCACTCGAAGATTCACGGCGCTGGTTCAACGACCTTTTCGGAGCGGGCCAGATTGATGCACGCGACCGCGCCTGCGCCGGTTTTTCCATTACCCCGCAGACCGCCCGCGAGCTGACGATGAAATTGCAATCCGGCTCTGCTCCTGTGCAGATACGCTACCGGATGAAAACCCGCGCTTTCGAGGGGCAGGCGCCGGCTGTCAGCGCACTGTTGCGCGGAGAATCCGAACGTTGCTTTTTTATTACGGCGCATGCTTATGAGCCGCACGCCACCAATGATGTGGCCGGCGTGGCCTGCTCGCTGGAAATTGCACGGACGCTGTCCGCATTGATTGCCGACGGCAGGCTGCCGAAACCCAAATACTCGATCCGCTTTTTCCATGGCTTGGAGAATTTCAGCCTGTATGCCTGGGGGCTGCGACATCCCGAAAAAATGAAGGATGCCCTTGGCGGGGTTTCGCTGGATTCGTTCGGACGCCTGGAAACGGCAGGAAAACGCGAACATTTCGTCCTGCGCCGGTCGCTGAATGTGCATCCCTCGGCACAGCATGGGTTGGCTCGCGAAATTTTGCAGATGGCCGCCAATGACAGCGGCATCGGCTTCGAAGTCAAGGAAGCCTCGAAAAACAATGAAGACCTGATGCAGGACCCCATGTTCGGCCCGCCCTGGAACTTGCTCTACGGATCGCTTTGGGAAGAACCGCTTGCGACTTATCCGCGATGCTATTTTTATCATACCAGCCTTGATACGCCGGACAAACTGTCGCCATTGGCGCTCGAGACTGCCAGTGCATTCGCCGGGACGCTGGCATTTTTCATGGCAAGCGCCGGAAAGGAGGAGCACGCCTTTTTGGCGGAGCTGGCCTGCAAGGACTGGAAGCAGGTTGTCGATGACAAGTGCCGCGAGGCGTTGAGACTGCAAGATGAGGAACTCGCTTTGCGGCGCCTGCGGGCGCAACGCCTGGCGGCCTGGCGCCGTTTCTCCATTCCCTCGGGGATGGCGGCGATAGGCGATCCCAGCCTGGCAGCTGAATTCAAGACACATGCCGAGCAGCGGATTGCCGCGGCGCTGCAAGTCTTATACGGCGGCGAGCCGCCCGCACTTGTGGTGCAGGGGCATCGGGAAATCCTCGAGCGCACCTTGCCGGGTCCGATTGGGCTGGGGACGATCAGCGAGGAGTTGCGTGATCTTGCCGCGGAGGCGCAGGGCTACAGGAGCAATGAATACTGGTGCCTAGATGAATCCGGTACGAACTTTTATCATTTCGACGGCAAGAAAACGGTATTCGAGGTCGCTTTAGCCATCTGGGCGACCAGGCCCTACGGTTTGCGGGAGGACGCGGATGCTTTCCAGCGGGAATTGCAGCGCTGGGCGAAGCTGGCTGAGGTTTTGCTGAAAGGCGGCCTGGCACGTTTGCGGGAAGTCCCCGTGGTGAAAAAAGAACAGATCGTCAGGGGATTGCGGGAACTCGGAATCCAGCCCGGCGATTGCCTGATGGTTCACTCGAGCCTCAAGTCCTTCGGCTTTGTCGAAGGAGGCGCGGACGCGGTGATCGATGCACTCGAGGAAGTGGTGACCGAATCCGGCATTGTGGCCATGCCTGCCTTCAGCGACTGCGTCGAGGGGGGCAACAGCGGGGTATACGATCCGGCCACCACCCCGATCGAGAAGTGGGTTGGCCTGATACCGGAAACCTTCCGGAAACGCGCCGACGTGCTGCGCAGCCGCCATCCCACCCATTCGGTCTGCGCCTGGGGGCAAAAAGCCGAGGAATTTTTGCGGCAAGCCTCGCCGTATGACACCTTCGCGGAGGACAGCCCCTGGGGAAAACTCCTCGAGCAGAAGGGCAAAGTCCTCTTCCTTGGCGAAGCCATCGGCGGAAACACCTTCCTGCACGCTTGCGAAGGGTGGTACAACTCATATCTTGACAGCACCTTTGCCCTGTGCAAAATGCCTGATCGAGTGCGATCCGTCCTGGTCAAGGATTACCCCGGAGGGTGCCGCGGCCGCTGGTATAAGCTCGGACGCAATGCACCGTGGTTCCAGAAACTGAAGGAACGCGGGGTTTTCCAGGAAACACGGATCAATGATACGATCCTGACAATCTACCAGGCTGAACAATTTGCGGCAGCGGCAAAAGAGATGTTCCACGACGAACCGGATATCCTGCTGCATCAAAACTCCTGCCGGGACTGTGCTAGGCTAAGAAGCAAAATTATATTTTTTTAACCACGAACCACACGAAAGGCACGAAAATTTTCGTGCCTTTTCGTGCCTTTCGTGGTTTAAAATATTTCTATCGTTTACAGTTCGAGCATTTTGCGGTAGGTTGCGATTTCCCGCAGTGCGCTGTTGACCTGGCGGATTTTCCACTCGAGGTGCCACTTGTCGCAGACGTATTCCATGCTGGGTTCCCAGCCCAGTCGGGAATCGACCTCGACTGCCGGGATGGCTTCCCGAGTATTCTGGATTTCCTTTGCAGCCAGTTCCTCGATCTGGTCGAGGATGGTTAGCATTTCTTCCTTGCTGCCGGAGGCCTGAAGCTTGGTGTTCAGCAGCCACCACTGCTTGACATGCAGCGTAGTCAGAACGGAATGCAGGATATATTCCCCGAGGGCGACCAGACGCTGGGCTTCGGCGCGTTTGCGTTCCGGCGCCAGCTTCAGTGCCTCCTGCGCCGCTTGTACACCCTGCTGCCAGAGCTTGTGCATCTGCTCGAGCTGGCGGATGTCCTGGGGATACCGCAGAGGACCCGGACTCTGGTTTTCATTTTCATACGGCTGATACAGCGTTTTCACGATCCGGTGCCCAAAGTGGGCATGGGGCATGGTGGGGAACTGGATTTCCTTTGTGCCCATGGTACGTGTGAGATTGGGCTGGAAAATCAATGGATAGGCCGAGCCGACGCGCCAGGGGCCATATTGGTCTTCATTCGAGGCGACATAGAAATCCATCGCCTGGCTCCAGTAACGCCATGCTGAAAGCACATGCGGCGCGGCTTCACGCCCATAATCCCGCACAGCCACTTTCTCGACGACTTTCTCGAGGTCTTCTACGCGGGGCGACCAGGCATTGGCTTTGCGGATGTCAATGACGACATTCGGCCACCAGCCATAGTGATGCGTCTCGTAATGCTCATCCAGACCCCAGTTTTCGAGGGCGGCATTGAGATGCTTGAAGCGCTCGATCCAGCGATAGGGCGTTGGAACATAGGGTGCCGCGCCAAAATCCCAAGTCGCGCCAATGGTGTTGCTGGTCGAGCAGAGCTGCAAGCCCAATTCGTGGGCGATCGCGCACTCGCTGGTAAAATATTCACCCGGCTCCGTTGCCAGGATCGAGTAGTCCATGATCGGGCAGCTCAAGTCGCCAACCCGGTGCTGCTTGAAAATCTCGAAAGTTATTTGAATCGTAATGTCCTTAGGCAAAGCCGCCAGGAGCCTGCGCCGCAAATCCGCAGAGACATAGCCCCAGTTATAGGTGTTGAGAACGATTTCCGCATCAGGTTTCACTTTGCGGATGGCCCGGTGGATGGCCTTGATATAGTCCGGATAATCTTCGCAGGGCCACCAGCCTGGACTTGGACGCGTGTCCGGAATGCCGTCAATGACGCTTTCCCGCCAGCGCTTGCCGGTGGTGGCCGGGTCCTTGCTGGGGAACTGCAGCGATTCGCCGACCAGCTTGATACCCACGGCTTTAGGATAACGCCGGAACAACTCACCATAGATCGAGTCGAAGAATTGCTCCGCGTCCGATTCGTCGGGGTGTTTATAACTAGGCAGATAATTGTAGAGGAAGGTATCCAGGCCGTATTCGGCGGCTCGGTCGATCAGCTCATTGATATTGCAGTAGCCCCGGGTGGTGTGGTCAAAGTCCTTGACAAAGATTTCGATGGTATTGAAACCCGCATGCGCAATGGCGGAAAGCTGCCAGTCCGGAAAGTCATCGACGCCGCTTCCGGAATGTGTCCGCCGTATCCGGATCAGAGGCTTGTGCAGCTGTGAACCCAAGGGCAGAAATGGGGCTTCCCGGAAATTCATGACGTCCTCGAGATACACGATCCCACTCCAAAGCCCCTGCAAATCCGCTGCGCTCAGAATGATACCGTCCGCTTTCACCTCGAGATGAAAGCTGCTGCGGGGTGCATCCAGAGCCTGCTTTTGGAAGAGAATCCGGGAGCCGGGCAGGCCATCCGATACGGCTATTCTTACTGGCACACGCATGCTGACTTGCAGATATTCCTGAAAATCCAGCAGTGCTTTCCTGCCGCCGGAAGCAAAGTCGGTATCCAGAGCCAGAAGCCAGTCTTCCGAAAGGGCGACCTCGTTGGCAGCCGGAACCGCTTGAAAATCCCGCCGGTCAGGACGGTGAATCTCCCGCATGCGCTTCAAAAAATCATAGTTTCGCTCACTCATTTGAACAGATGCCTCCTTATAATGGACGATGGACAGGGACAAGAATGGACACGATGGACTGAATGGACAAGAATGGACTGCTGAATGGGCAATGGACGATGGACGATGGACGAGGGACTGGGATGGCTGAGCAGTCGGAGAGACCAACAGGCTAGACCGCAAATCTGCGTGTCATCTCATCCGTCGAAGCAACAACCCTATAAAATTTTCGTGTTTTTTCGTGT
>JAPXLT010000060.1:10927-19317 GCA_033809415.1 Lentisphaeria bacterium | reverse complement strand
GGGCGTGACATACCAGCCCAGGGCAACGCCCTGGGTTCGGATACCCACCCATCCGCAAAGCCCTGAAAGGGCGAGACATAGGAACTATCCCACAGCGTAATTTCTATCCAAAATCTTTACACAACAAGAAGTTAGGTGAAAGAATGAAAACGCCCTGCACCAACATGGTGAACGGCATGATCTTCGCAAAACTTTGAAAACAAAAGAATTAGGACTAAAAATCAGCTTTGACTGCTTTTTTTTGGATCAAGTATGTCAAGTCCCCCGACGAGAGGCTCAGCTTGTTGGAGATCGCAAGAAGGCAACGATGAAAAACTTTTATCCTATAGAATGACTGTGCAGGAAAAATAAAAATGACACTGGAAAAACTGTTGGCTTCCGCCGTTCAAAGCGTCTTGTCCATTGATGATTTCATGAAATACGCAGTTGAACTGCACGAGTTGGAAAAAAACGTAAATCACTGTGATTTTGAAGCCTCTTCCCGGTATTGCATGGAAGAGATGCGTCAGGCCGGTTTTTCTGACGTGGAGAGAATTGCCCACGTCTGTGACGGGAAGACCGTCACGCTGGACGACGTGATGCCGGAAGCATGGGATCGAACCGGACGATGCTTCCTGAAAATTATCGACTCCGATCTGCCAGAAAAGTCGGCAATGCTGGCCGATACCGACGAAAAGCCGCTTTCCGCATCGGTCTGGAGCGGGGCGACTCCGGAAGACGGAAGTACCGGAGAAGTGATTGATTTTGCCGATTGCATGGACAATATATCAGCGGTACAGGGCAAATGGGTCTTTTTTGACGGCAATCCGGGCGGAGAGATGTACTTTAAATGTGCCCGTGCCGGAGCGCTCGGTTTTGTCTGTAGCAATCTGGCACAGGGTAAATATTATCCTGACGACATCCGCTGGATGAATGGCCCGGGGCGGGTCGGCTGGTATCATGTGAAAGAAGACATCAAGCTGCCGGTTTTTTCCATCACTCCGCGCAAGGCTCTTTGGCTTCGCGAACGCATGAAGCAGCAGAAAGTCATGCTGCACGGAGTCATGAGAACCAGGGTCTATGACGGCGAGATCTATACCGTAACAGCAAGAATCCCCGGTGAGGAAGATGCGGAACTGGCACTCTTCGCCCATATGTATGAACCCTTTCTCAATGATAATGCTTCCGGCTTTGCCCTGGCCATGATGCTTGGACGGATCATTAAGGCACTGTCTGCCAACGGGACGATCCGTCTGCGCAAAAGCCTGCGCCTTGTCGTGTCCATGGAGCATTACGGTTTCGGAGCGTTTCTGGAGGACAGAAAACGGAGTCGAAAAATTTTTGCGGCACAGAACCTGGACGCCTGTGTCGGACACACGATGTACGGCACGCCGCAGAAACTAAGGATGAGCGCACTTTGCAATCCTTTCTTCGGCGATCTGGAACTGGAACGACTGTTGAAGCTGTTATTCCCGGAAATGCGCTATGTGCGCGAACCGGGGAACCTCTCTGATGATACATTCGGCTCAGACCCGCAATTGGATATTCCAACAATTTGGCTTTTCAACTGCCCGGATCGTTTTCACCATTCGACCTGTCCGGCATTCGGTGGGATCGACCGACAAATGTCCGAAGATATTCTTATCTTGCTGGGAACCTATTTAGCTGAACTTCTCGGCGACCACCGCATTGATCTTGCCAGACAAGCGGCAAAAGCAGCTTGTGCCGAGTACGCAAAAGAAGTTGACGATATCATCTTTGAATGCAAGGCCGGAACATTGAACGCCATGCAGCAGGATTTCCGTGCCTGGGTCGCCAGAATGATGGTCGAAGGCCGTATCCGTTCACTGGATCGTTTGGAAAAAGGACTCGCTGACAAGCAGAACGTAAAGGACTTAATCAGAAAAATTGCAGCACGGTTGCCACGCCAGGAACTCTATGAGCTTTCTCCCCAACGCTGTCGTGCAGCGAATATGATCCCTCTCCGCCTTACATGTGGATTGCCATTTTCACTGGCTCGGATTCCCTATGCGGAACGACCGGACCGGTCTCAGAATCCTCTTCGGGGAGATGTGCAGCTTTTTGCCCTCTTTGACGGGAAACGCTCGGTTTATGAATGCGTGGAACTCCTTGCCGCATTCTACCGGATTCCACCCTGCAAGGATGCCGACATGGCAAAACTGATCAAGTATCTGGAGTATCTGGAATATTACGGATATTTCCGAATCAGCCATCCCCTGCATACAACGCAAGAGGAATTTCGGGATGCTTTGAAAGAACTCGGCGTGAAATCAGGAATGAAACTGGTAGTTCACAGTGCGATGTCTTCACTGGGCACTTTCGATGGCGGTGCCGAGGCATTCTGCCGGATATTGACGGAGGTCGTTGGCCATTCCGGAACGATCATGATGCCATCCTTTAATTTCTCTAACCTTTCCGCTACCGGCGGTTTTTTTGACTGGCGCAATACTCCGTCTCTCGCAGGCGCGTCCAGCGAAGCATTCCGCAAATTTCCCGGCGTAGTGCGGTCGCTTGCCCCAAGTCATCCGGTAGCGGTCTGGGGAAAAGATCAAATACGCTATGTTGCTCATCACCACCAGAATCCCACCATGGGGCAGGACAGCCCGCTCGGCATGCTGGAGTCAGACGGGGGGTATGCGCTCATGATATCCTGTTTCCATGCGCTCTCATTTATGCATGTTGTAGAAACGACCAATCACGTGCCGTGTCTCGGCAACCGCACTGAAAGCTATGATGCCATTCTGCCCGATGGAACCCCGGTCAAACTGCGCGGTTGGGGATGGCGCAATGGCACCTGCCGCGCACTGCGGTATGACGATCAGCTTGCCTATCTTCGAAAGCACGGCAAAGTCAGCGAAATGCGTCTGGGGATCGCCCACCTGATGCTTTTCAAACTCTCCGATTACCGCGCCGCATATGAAGCCTGCATGAAAGTTCCGGGACGAGGATGCCGTAATTGTCCAGTGCGTCCGAGGGAAGTTATTCAGAATGTTCCGACCGACTGGAGTGACCGGGAGAATAAACTGATCCCGGCTGGAGACGCTTTTGTCGGAGAAGTGGACTTTGCGAAATATGTCAATTGTTGAGAAGATATTGCGGAACGTTCAGACCGGAATAATCGAAATCATTGGCTATCGTATGATTTTCAAGGCTGATCTGAACGCAGTTCCCTTTTTTAGACTTGCAAAATCAGTGTGAAGGGAGTATCTTTTCTGAAGAGAGTTTGCAATGAAAGATTTAACCAGCAGCATCTATACATTCGAAAATCTTATCAATGGCAATTATCTCTATGTGGATAAGACGGAATACCTATGGAAGCTGGTTCGTCCTGCTTCCGGCATTTATTTTTTATCCCGTCCGCGTCGTTTTGGCAAATCGCTGACGGTTTCGACCTTGAAAGCCTTATTTGAAGGGAAAAAGCATCTTTTCAAAGGGCTTGCCATTGCTGGAACATCCTACGATTGGCAAGAATATCCGGTCATTCATTTTGACTTGAACGGGTGGGAATTTTCGTCGCCGGAGAAGATGCAGGAGAGCCTGTGCGGTCTTGTGGCGGAATCTGCTGCAAAGCATGATCTTTCGCTAACAGCCACCAGCCCGGGTGGCATGTTTCGTGAATTGATTATAAAGCTTTCGGGCAAAGGGAAAGTGGTGATTCTGGTTGACGAATACGACAAGCCGATCCTGAACAATGCGGGGAAGCCCTGCGCCCAGGAAATTCTGGAAAAGCTGAAAGCGTTTTATTCGGTCATCAAGGCATTTGAATCAAGCGAACGCTTTGTCCTGGTCACTGGTGTCAGCAAATTTTCACCTGTTTCGATCTTTTCCGACTTGAACAATCTTAATGATATTTCCATGGATTATGACTATGCAACCATGTTCGGCTATACCCAGGAGGAATTCGAGACGAATTTTGCCGAATATATCGAGCAGGCAGTCACGACCCTGAAAACCACTCGTGAAAAGTTGCTTCATGACATAAAAGCGTGGTATGACGGATATCGTTTCCACGCGGAAGGCGATTCGGTTTACAATCCGGTCTCCCTGGCGCAGTTCTTCTTAAAGCGATGCGAATTCAACAACTATTGGTTCGATACTGGGACTCCTTCGTTTCTGATGGAACAAATCCGGAAGAGCAATTTTGACTTTGAAAACACCTTGGCGCACCCTGTCAGCAGCATGGCGTTCAAAGCGTTTGAAATAGACCGGATCGACCCGCTTTCCCTGCTTTTGCAAACCGGGTACCTGACAATTCAGTCGATGGAAATGAAATTCGACATGCCATGGTACTGGCTGGATTTTCCCAACAGGGAGGTGAGTGTCGCATTCAATACTTACCTTTTGAATGCCTATGTTGGCCAAAGTAAAAATGAGGTCAGCAATTTCTGTGGACGCCTGGCGGATGCAATGAGTCGAGGCGATGTTGAATCCCTGCGGAAAATCCTCGAGGCGTTCTTCGCTGGTTTTCCCTATGATCTGCACCGGAAAGACGAAAATAATTTCCAGAATATTTTCTTTGCGTTATTTCGGTTGCTGGGCTATTATGTCGAAGCGGAATCACGCACGAATAATGGGCGGATTGATGCCGTAGTGCAAACCGGGCAATGGATTTACCTGTTTGAATTCAAGATCGACCGGAATGCCGCCGAGGCATTGTCGCAAATCAAGAATAAAGATTATCTTCGCAAGTATATGCAATCAGGGAAAAAGGTCTTCCTTATCGGCGCAAACTTCAGTTCGGAAGATGGACAGATTGCCGACTGGATTGTCGAAGAAGCGATAATGTAGATAGGGTGCAGGTGGCAGGGTGCAGGGTGCAGGTGACAGGGTGCAGGGTGCAGGGCAATACTCTTTACTTAATGCTTTGTAACCAAACAGACAACTCAACTCCGTAAAGCCGGACTTGGCGTCCTTGGCGGTTCAATGACGAGAAACCAACAGACCAAACCGCGATTCTGCGTGCCATTCCATCCGTCGAAGCAACAACCCCTATAAAAAATTTCGTGCCTTTTCGTGTTTTTTCGTTGTTAAAAAATAGGTTGAGGACGCCAGTCCACCCTGTGTTCTTATCTTACAGGATCGAAGCGATTTTTGCTTGGATGGATTGCGGATTGACTTCATCCTTGCGGAAAGTCAGATCGGGAGAGAAGGGAATCTGGCGGTTTTCGGCGGCAAAACGCTTTGCACCGCCACCGGTGAGATTGACCAGGATGCAGTTATCTGGGGCGATGATTTTGGCGTCAACAGCCTTGAACAGGGATGCCAGTGCGACTTCGGCGGCGGGGTCCAGGTCTATGCCTTCGGCGTCAGTAAAGCGTTGTCCGGCTGTCCGGGCTTCCTCTTCGGTTATGTTATACATGATGCCATAGGAATCGCTCAGGGCATCGAAGAGTCCGCCGCTGAGGCTGTAGGGCGGCTTGCGGTTGCTCAGGACGGTTGCATAGACGGCTTTGGCTTTGCTGCGCGCTTCCTCGAGTGGCATATCCGGCAGGTCGCGCTGCTGATTACCCCAGGCATCGCTCATAATGGTGAAGGGGATGTTCTGCGAGAGGTGGAGGCGCGGGATGCGTTGACCGTAGCGTCCATCCGCAGTTAGTCGCCAGGCCATTTCCCAGGCGGCAATGGCGCCGGTGCCGCTGCCGACAGCCTGAAAGTAATGATCGGGAATCCTCTCGAGTGCTGCCGCTGCACTGAGCATGACGGTGCCCATGCCGTCACGGCGCGCGACATTTTTGGCACCGCCCTCGGCGAAGAACTGCGGCAGTGCGGCGATCTGGTTTCCCAGTTCGATGGCGTCAAAATAATCCGCATCTTCGAGGGCGACCAGTTTGCAGCAATCGCCTTTTGGGATGCTTCCCCACATGCAGGGCAGGGCGCATTCCGGTACTACGACCAGCATCCGGGTGTTGGTGCGCGATCCATATTCAAGGAAGGCGCGTCCGGTATTGCCGGCGGATGAGATGACCATTGTGCGCTGCTCGCTATCCGGGATTCGTGCAAGGACGGCAGCGGCCTCGAGTTCCTTGAAACTGCAAGTCAGCATATTGGCTTCTTTTTCCGGCCAGTATCCATTGAAGGCGAAATGCAGGTCGGAAAGACCTAGGCTGCTGGAAAGTTCTTCGGATTCGATGATGACGGTGCGCGGTGAATGGTCCAGACAGCGTCGGATCGGCAGCCATTCCCGGAAACGGTAGATGCCGTCATATTCGATATCAAGATTGAAATCCAGCACAGTGTAATCGGCTTGCAGCAGCGATGGTCCATGCCCCTCATCGCATTCGAGCAGGAAACCCGACTCGCTGTCGTCAAAAATCTTGCCGCATTCTACACAACGCAACGAATAATCATTCATCTTATTGACCTCAATTTATACGGAACTTGGGGAGTTATAACCTGTTTTTTACCACGAACCACACGAACCACATGAAAATAGAGTTAGTGACTGGAACCTCGACTGGGGCCTTGGGGCTGGCAGTCTCCGGTTTCTCGCCAAAATCAAGCACGCTGATAATGATTTTGAAAACATCACCCTCTATAAGCTCTGGATCAGCTCCGCCATATGCACGGCTGTATTTCATCATTTTACGTAGAGGGCGTCCAAAAAGGGCGCGTGGTGTGCGTGGTGCGTTGGGGACGTTCGTCTTCTGTCCACCCTGTCTACTTCGTCCCCTGCACCCTCCTTCGCCTCGCGCGTGCGGTAAGGGTGGTTCGCCCCCTAGGTTGGGTGGGGCTTGGAGGCTGTCTGAACCACGGCGAAAACATAGTGCCGCAAAAACGAAATTTCAAGAAGAATCATAAGAAGTCATATAGAAACATGAAAAATCCCAAGAAGTCATAGCAATTCCTAATCCTGGCAGGGCGTTTTCATTCTCCCAATCCCATCGGGAAATGTCTCGTTTTTTTAATGGACAGGGACACGATGTCCATTCTTGTCCATGTCCATGAAAATGAATGAAAACGCCCTGGAGCTTGGACCTTGGTGGAATAGCTGTAAAAGTAATTTTGTTATAACTCCTAAAGTCAGATAACTGAATCTCTGTGAAGTTGCACTGGCACTATTTTTGTTTTTGAGATGATTCATTCAAGTCCTGCCGATACTTTCTTGAGCGGTTCACCCGGCGCGGAGCGCCATACAAAAATAACCCCGGGTGAGGAAGTGCGGAGCACGACGCAACCCGGGGTAGGGACTGCCCCAAAAACCGCGCCCGGAGGGCGCAACAACAAGTGGAAATGAACTTTTCCAACTGCTCAAGGCTTTCGACAAGACTGCGTTTGTGCCGCCCTCCGGGCGCTGGTTCTTGGGTGCCGCCCACCCCCGGTTCCCTCGCCCTCCGGGCTCGGTCACCGGGGGTTATTATTGTGCAGCCGGGCTAAAAGTGCCACTGCATTTTCACAAGTCAAATTTCAACAATATAAATTTTTGCCATACTTAAATTATTGCTTAGCAATCAGATGAAGAAAAAATAACGCACGTTTTTTTGAACCTGAGGTTCAGTTGTCTGAAAGTAAGAGTATTGCCCTGCACCCTGCACCCTGTCCCCTGCACCCTGCACCCTGCACCCTGTCCCCTGATACGCTATTTTTTCAGGGCAAAAAGTGCGGTGTCTGGTGACAGGAAATCATATTCGAACCGGCCATTTTCCACCGTGCAAATTTTTCCTGTGAAAAGCTCCTCCGCCGAATGAAATTCCGGCGGTACCGACAAGGGGATTTGGCCACCTTCTTTGACATGGACCGCCAGGAGATTACCTTCCGCATAAACCGGCAACTCCTTTTCCGTATAGAGCAATACGCCCGCCTCTTGCGCCAGCTTCTTCAAAACTGCGGGGGTCACTTCCCGGTAGTCGTAGATATAACAGGAGTGCCAATTCCCCATGTTTTTTACTTGCAGCCCGGAAGCTTTGTACGGGATGCCCGTGAGCTTCTTGCAGTTGTCCGTATGGAAAGTCCCTTCCATTGCGATGCCAGGCGCATACAGCCACAGAATAAAGCGACCGGCACGCAAAACATGTTGCTGGAGAATGGCATGTTTTTCAGGGGATATTCGGAAAGCCGAGGAAAAAATTACAAACTTATAGCGTTCGAAGTTCGGGATCATCGGGATGTCATTGAAGGAATAGACTTCGAACGGGGCACCCAGTCGGTTCAGCTTGTTTCGCAAGCCCCGATTCATTTCGGGAGCGAAAGGATGGTTTTCGTTGACCAGGTAGGTGCTGTCCGGGTCGACAATCAGAGCCACCTCGCAGACATCGCGGGCAGGAATTCCTGATCGCTCGTCCCATAATTTGCGGACTTGTTTCAGGGTGTTCATGACGACCTCTCCCTGATAATAGTCACCCCACATGTCGAACCACCAGAGATTCGCACGTTTTAGAAGTCCAAGAGAAGCC
>JAPXLT010000060.1:0-10917 GCA_033809415.1 Lentisphaeria bacterium | reverse complement strand
GAAGCCTCACGCTTCAAGCCGGCAACCGTCGATTTTTCATCCGGCCAGGCGGAATTTACGCGCAAATTGATGTAGGGAGTCAGATATGAATTGTAGGTGTGCGTGCGCTGGTCGCATTCATGAAGCACTCTTTTGCCCCGGATCGCAGCCGTTCCATTCGGAATCAGGAAGCCGCTTCCGCCACCGATTTCCCGGTCAGTGTAGGTGCCCGGGCTGATAAGAAAATCGATGTCGGGGGAATCAAGTACCCGTTCATACGCGAGATGTCCACAGGATACCAGAGTGCGGTAGCATTTTTCAAGAATGTAGCCATAGAAGCAGCCGACCTGCGTTTCCTTGCGGATAAGCTTACGGGTGATGGCGGCAAAATCGAGAAGAGCATCAGCGATCGCTTCATTGCAGAATTTCCAGTAATTGATCGCTTCCCTGTCGGTCTCGAAATTACGCAGGAACCCCTCATGCGGAGTATGTTCGCGCACCGATTGGGGCGGGATGTCGATGGGATCGTCATTGCCGCGCTCCAAATTCCATTTTCGCCAGGCTTCGCGCCGATGGGTGCCTTCCGTGCCATTGGAGTAATCATACCATTCATCCGTGGCGCCACAGGCAGGAATGTAGGCCAGGATGCGATCCCCGTATTTTTCTTCAGTGTAACGCAGGAACTTTTCCAGGAACTGTTTGGTAGGCTGCAGCCATTCCGGATTGTGAATGGCCTTTCCAAGGTTATTAAAGCTGTCCGAGCAGCTGTAGCAATTCATGTGTTCAAGCCAGACAGGCGAATTCAAGTCAATCATGCAGAGGAATTTTGCCTCCGGCATGGCTCGGGAAATATCCGTGATCATGTCATCGAGGGGTGAAAAATCCAGCTTGTCGAACCAGAGCCAGACCGGCCGGTATTGGGAATACGGCGTCCCGCGGGAATTAACCGTGTGTGCGGGAAAAACGCAAATCGTCTCATATCCGCATCCGGCGAATTTTTCGATGGTATTCAGCGGGGTATAAAAAGAACGGTAGGCAAGAAAAGGCTTGGTTTCCATTTTTTGGACTCTCCTGTCTGTAAAACTGTCAATGAAGGGTAACTGTGTCAAGGTTTTTTCTGCAAAACGCCACCTTTGAACAGAACCGGATTATGTTTGAACAATTAATCCACTTTTTCGAACTGCAGAAAATCGACATAGATTTTGTTCACCGGAATTTTCCGGTTCAGCCCGCCGACATAAAAGTACTGCTGCTTGGGTTTTATGGTAAAGATGCCTAGGTCCAGGGTTTTAAACTCCTTCCCGCTGATTTCCGCAACCATGACTTTTTTTGCCCCGATTATCTCTTTTGTCTTGTAATCATAAACCCCAAGGTTGTGACTCAAATCCGGTTCGGGTGGAGCATCGCTGCGGAGACTGGCAAGGATTCGATATTTCCCTTCCTGAAAGCCCTCTGGCAGCGTGTAGCTGACGCTCCATCCGGCATTGCCATTCATTTCGGCGGCTTTTCCATCGCTGGCAGCGGGATCGTTAACCAAGTTGGAATTCTCTCCTTTTTTGTGATAATTGAATTCAGATTCCTGAATGATTATCGGAAAGATGGCCAGGGTTCCTGCCATGCCGATTCCATTGCGGTAAATTTGATTGAAGATCGGTGTCCAGCTATAGTTGCCTTCCGGAGTGCTCCGAAAGAAATTTGCCTTCAAACATGAATTTTGCAGAGGCAAATTTTTCAACGGGACTGAAAACAGCAGCGTCCATCCTTCTTCAGTCGTTGTTGAAAGCACTTTCATTTCCGGATCGAATTCATCCCGTTTTATGGAGTCATTGATGTTCCGATACTGGAAAAAAACCGTGTCGCCATCGGGATGGACGGCCAGCTGAAGGATGGGGTCATGCGCTTTGTTGGTAAAAAAGATTTCCAGCCCGTTTTGCCAAATGGGAAGCGGAATGCCGGAAAAGCTCTTTGCATCCTGGAACTTTCCATAGAGGAATTGGTCATCGGCGGCCATCTGCAACGAGCAGCCATTGGGCGAGTTTTCGCCATGCAGCCCGACGAAGCCCGCGCCGCTGGAAACCTGCTCCCAGTCAATCTTACCGGGGTCTCCGCCGGAATTTTCCCTTCGGCTGATACTTAGCGAACGGGGAGGCTGAGCTTTGCGAAGTTGCAACGTTTCATATTCGCGACGCCCTTCAAGCGCATTCGTCCAAATTCCGTCAATGATGCGCTGGAGCCTAACCTTTTCATTTTCAGTTTTGACCCGTTTTTTTGCCTGTTCGATGAGATCATTGAGTTTCTCCATCCGCGCCACAGATCCCATTTTCCAATTATAGTCGGGTCCGATTAGTCCTGTGGTCCAGTAGGGATGACGTCGCCCCTTGGACCCAATGACCTCCTGCCGGTTTTGCAGCCAGTCCGGCGGGCAGTTTTCCGTACTCCAGTAGGCTTGCTCGATCTCCTGGTAGAACTGTTTCATCTGCGGTCCGGCATCCCCGTAATAATCCGTAAAATATTCCTCCAGAATCTGCACGGGATCCCGCGACGGGTCGTAACAGATTCTGGCCGCCAGGTAGGCTTCCAGGTGATTATATTGAAGTTCGACTTCTGTGAACCATCCTCGCACTCCGTCCCGGGTGAACGTCTTGAATATCTCTCCGGTTTTCCATGGATAAAGTCCAGGAAAGGGTTTGAATTTACCAAAATGGTGTCGGGCGTCCCAGTAAGTACTGAACAGGTACGTCCAAAGGGTGATGGGGCGCCTCCGCCCTTCCTTTTCCATCCATTCCCGGTAGACGCTTGCCTGCTTTTCATAGGCGACCGGATGCCACCATGAATATATCGGAAGGCACAATTGTACCGAAACATTGTCCGGTAGATTCACCTTGTCGGGATAGTTCAGCGTTTGTATGTACGCCAGTGTCGATACTCCGGCTTGCGGATGGGTTTTCCCGGCCTCCCGGGCGACATCGGCGATAAACTGAAATTTGTTGTTGGAAACATCTTCCCCGCTGTCTAGGGGGAAGCGGTTTTTACAGTCGTCGCAGAGGCAATGTCCGCCGGTGTCGCCGCCTTGAATGGGATAAAACCAGGGGCTGCCCTGCATGCGCGGAAGAAGTGCTTTGTCCACGGCATTGGCGCCACTGAAATTTCCCCATCCGCCGACGACGTTTCCCCCGTTGAAATAGGTAATAACCTCGTTTGCGTAGTATTTGACTGTGTCGGCGTTGGAATAGCAGAGCTGGGGGGGAATATCGGCATCTTCGGGAAAATTTGTTCGCAGGATGGGGTCTACCGGATGGCATTTCCCTTTGAATCCCTTTGCAAAAAGGTCTTCCTTCTTTTCCAGAAAAGCTTTTGCCAAGTTTGCGTTCTTGGCCTTTCCCCAGTGTACAAAATAAATGCTGTACTGATTGTGATTAGTCAAACCATAGGTGACGTTCATGCGCCAGCGCAACTGCCAGAGAGCACGCTCCCGGGGGGAAAACTGGAATTTGGAAATTTTCTGGTCGTCATCACAGATCAGTCGAAAGGCATCGAGGGGCGGGGTAAAGGTGCGGTTTTTTTCCACAACGGCAATGGTTTTGCGGGGCTTGAATGTGGTGCCACTTTCATCGATATAATAAAAGCGCACTCCGCAGTAGTCTTCCAAAAAATCATAAACGGCATAAAGGGAGCCTTTGAAAGAATTGTAGATGGACGGGAATCCTGAATATTCGTCGTAGTTGACGGAATGGAATGCCGGGCTGTCATTGCCGGTAAGTAGGATCTTGTTGTCGCTGAATTGGATACGACTGCTTTCGCCGCTGAGCCCCTCATTCTCTCCGCCGATTTTAATGATGACCTTAGTGTTCGCGGGTGTGGCGCCGCGGACAATGGGCATTGTGGCGCCACTGATCAGACGGATGTGGTGCTGCAGTTCAAATGCGCCTAGCTGCGCCGAGGCGGTGGGGGACTTCTCAAGAATGATCGTCGCCTCGGGGATTCCGTCACGGACCAGGGTGATGTCCGCATGCAGGCCAAGCGGGAAAAGCATTAGCATTGCAAGAAGGCAGGCTTTCGGAATTTTCATTGTTCGAAGTCCTTTTATGAGAGGCTTTTTTCAGATTCATCCCAGTTTTTCATTCATTTCCGTTGATATCAGGGGTTCTATAGACAAATTGATCTGAATTTTCCGTTTGGGGAACTGTGAATTGCGAAGCCGATGAAGCAATTCCTCGATGGCTGCCTGTCCAAGGGCTTCCGATGGGATGTATGCGATGATCATACCCTCGGGCATCTTTTCCCGCTTGGATGCGAAAAAGGCAACTGCATTGGGCGACTTGAGATAACAGGCGGCTTTGCGGGCGAGTCCAGGGGAATCGCAGACAATAGCGTCAGGAGTCGTCCTTTTCATCCATTTTTCAAAATCGTTTCCCAGGCAAGTGCCGTCACCGACAAGCTCGGCCGGGGCTTCCAGCCCGTACTCTTTCAAGGCTTTCCGGTATCCTTCCAATCTTAGTTTCGGGGTGTTGAGATGCAGGAGGTTATGGACGAATGCAATGCGCTTGGCACCACCATGGATAAGACATCGTGTCAAGGTGTAAGCGCCGCGTTGATTATCGGCGGCGATGACGCTGGCGTCCAGGTCTTCGAAATAAAGCAAAAACAGTACCAGAGGCTGCCGCATTGCATTGAATTCTTCGATCAGTTCTCGGTCGTCTCCGTTTGCGTTTGGATAGAGGATTACCCCGGAACAATTACGGAAAGCTTTAGTCAAGGCTCGTCGTTCGGCAGCAAGGTCAGTCCATTTGTACAGATAGATATCCAGGTAATAGCCATTTGCTTCTGCTTCCCGATGCATGGATTTCAAAAGCGGCTGCCAGAAATCGTATCCTTCGGAAGGGAAAATCAAGGCAATTGAACGCAGGTTTGCCTGTGGGTCATCCGGCAATTGTCCGGAAGTCAGCATAGTTCCCCGATGCCTGACACGGCAGACCAGATTGCCATCGACCAAAAGTCGCATCGCCTGGCGGATTGTATTCTGGGAAACCCCGAACAACTTTGACAATTTTTCCGTTGAAGGCAGAATTTCCGCCTTCCCCACCTCCGCTGACAAGGCATACTTCCGTAACACATCGTAAACTTGTAGGTATAGCGGCTGGGGGCTGTTTCTGTCTATCTTGTCCTGACTGAATGCTGCATCCATCTTTGAACTTGCTTTCAACTGAAGGGGTGAAGGCAGGATAAGCACAACCTGATTTACGCATCGGCAGGCACTTTTCAAGCGGTTTGCCATCCACTTGTCCGTTAGTATATCCCACCCGCTTCGATACGTCAACTCTTCAGCAACGCAATTTGATGGACTTTATATGGACAATATACAAATGGTCAGTACGCAGTGCCACGGACGGGACATGGACGGATCAAGTGGATCGCCATGTGCCAAGATCGGCTTTACTTTTAGTCGGAGGCGATATGGAGCGCCGGCACGGCATCGCGACTACAACCCATTTCTTTGTCCACGGAAAGCACGGAAAACGCGGAAAATTTATATGGTTGCTGCTGTGATGAGTGAGCTTGGCGGTTAGTCTCCCTTTGTGGAGCCGTCGATGATGTGTGTTATTGCTTCAGGGGTGGATCATTGGGATTGACCTTAATGAGGACGACGCGGTCAATGCGCACCTCGTCCGGCTGCTGGGAGTCTGCCACATATGACGGGCCTTGCAGTTTGGCGGATATGTAAACATCGTAGAGCTGTTTGTGGGTCTGGTTCTGCATGGCCTTGCGGAGCGAGAAGCTCATGGTCCATGACCAGTGCGTCCAGAGGTGTGTCTGCCTGGAATAAACGCGGGTACGGCCGGCGTAATACCAGTGGTATCTTTCATCCTGCGGTGTATTTCCCTTGGCCAGAGCGGCGATCGAAAGGTGTTTCTTGAATTTGTATTCGTAGATGCCGTATGTGAATGGCTTGGCGTGATAGTTGGGCTTGCCATCGCTGTCTTTGGCTCTGGCTTTGCCGCCAAAGGCAGCGGGGTCTTTGATCAGGCAGCCGCCGTCCAGCTCGCTAGCATCGAGTTCGATGATGTCGTGTCCAGCGAAGTTCAGGTCATCAATCGGCATAGCCGCGATGCTGGCGCATTTTTCCGGGAAATCCATGTTGTCGCAGAGGAATTCCAAGGCGGATTCGCGTTCGCGTTCCCAGATCGCCGGGAAGTACTTGCGGCCAAAGATGTCGGCATTTTCGGCGATGCGTTGCTGAAGGGCTTGCCTATCCAGACCGAGGGGGTTGTTGTGGTTTTTCCAAAGATACAGGTAGCCATGATCGACGACCAGTCGTTCTTGGCTGATGTTGTTGAGTATTGCCTGGTTGTCGGCTTCCGCCTTTTCCGCCTGGTCGAGCAAGGCGTTGAGGGTGGTGAAGAAGACCGCGTCCAGGAATGGGCGCTTGTCTGGCTTGACTGAAGCAAGCGGCACGTCCATTTCTGCCATGCGTTTTTCGATGTAGGCCTTGAATGCCTGCATGAAGGGCGCGGCCTTGCCGTAGAACATGCCCATGTATTCGGCAATCGCTTGGTCGGCATCAAGGTCCGGGTTGTCCATCATCTTGGTGCCGAGATAATAACGCAGGTCAAAGAAGGTCAAGGGGACGGTCGGGTTGAGTTCCATTCCAACGAAGAAGTGCTTGGCGTCGATGTCGCGATAACGGCGCACAAGGCCGGGAATAGCGGAGAGATTATGAATGGGGGTCCCGAAGCCGCAGCGGTACAGCTTCCAGTAGTCCCAGACCGCGAGGTTGTCGGCGCAGTCGTGCCAAGCGGTCAAGGCATCGTTGTACGGCTTGTTGTTGGGATGGGAGAGCGGGAACATGACATCGCGCTTGACATTACCTGACTCGACGAATTCGTGATCCATGTAGGCCAGGCGCATGGTCACATTGCCCTTGGGCTTCAAGCCGCTGGAGGGTGGAGTCGTGGAATCTTGGTAGGCAAACGTCATCAAGTAGATGTCGGGATAGTCGCCGCTGATGCGGTCCCAGAGCTTGTTCATGAAGTCGATGAGCAGCCCGGAAACGCCGTGCTGCTTGACCTTCTCCTGACATTCTGGGCAGAAACATTCAACATAGCAGTCATTCTGATCGACGACGTAGAAAATCGGCCAAGGGGCACCGATTTTGTCATAGCGGATGCGGTCTTTGCTGATGTAGTCTTTCAATTTGGCGGCAAAACGGTCCAGGACTTCAGGCTGGGAGAAACAGATGGAGCCGGCGTTGGGCGAACTTACGACTTGCCGATAGCCGTTTTTGTTCATCCAAGAGATTTCCTTGGGGAAGTCGGCGGAGTAGATGTGCATGCTATGACAGCCGCGCGGAGAGCCATAGTTTTCGCTGAACCCGAATTGGGGCTGGTTGCCGCCGCTGTTCTGGCGGATTTTGCGGCGGTACTGGTCTGGAATATTGGCGCGTCCGGGGTGGATGTCGCGGTAGATGAAGGGTGGGGCGTGACGGATGTCGAGGTCGGCAGGGACAGCGATGACGTTTCGGCTGGGAATGTGCTCGAAGTTGATGCTCAGGAAACGCACGCCGGCGAAGCGCTCCAGAAATTCATACGTCCCGAAGAGGACGCCGCGCGGACGTCCGCCGGTAATGATGACGTTTTTGCCGACAACCTTGAGGTGATATTCTTCTTTGCCGTAATCGCGGGCGCTGTTGGCCGCAGCTAGGGCAGTCTGGCCCAGGTGAATGGCTGGGGTTCCGTCGTGGTTGGCCTCGGAGACGATGGTGAACGTCTTGCCAATGACTTTGTCCAGATAGGTTTTCAGCTCGGTGGCGGCGAACTCCTCGGCTGGAATCGGCTGGGCTGCGGTCACGATGCGGCAGGCGTCGTTGATGAGCAGGTCAGGGGCGTTCCGGGCGGCGGCTGTGAACAGCATCGAGGACAGGATTATGCACAACAGGATTTTTTTCATGGCTTGTCTTCTTGGGTTGATGATATGGTGAAACCTTCCTCAGATCGACCTGTTCTTTTCAGATACCGGGCAACAAACGTTCGTCATAAACACGCGCTTCATACGGATCAACCAGATCACAAATCCCGATCAAATGTGCCCAGTAAGCGAGCCTGGTTCCATTCATTTGCCTGGGGAGCGGTTTAACATGTCCATCGCCGAATATAAAGTTGGCATGTCCGCTGTGCCGTGAAAAATCTGGCATATATTCATAACCCGGGTTGTTTCTATAGGTGAGGGTGGTAGGATTATCGTCGAGTGACGATCCGCTTTGCCTGGATGTGCAGCTGTCTCCGAAAACGATTTTTCTCCCTGGCTGCGTGATTTGAAGAAGTTTCCAGTATTTACTTTTCCATTTTGAACTCGCGTATTTACGGGCCGGTATGGTAAAAAAGGGTGCGCCATAAGCAATATTCTGCTGAGAATACAGATTGTATTCAGGCAGGATACTGTCGTTGGCATTTTGCCGCCGGCAATCAGTAAAAACCGCAGTGTCGTTCAAATATATCTCCAGTTTCATATAATAATAATTTTTGTTGGTTCCATTGTCGGGCAGGTATTCTTCGTAATCACTCGTATACATGATCAGAGCGTTATATATCTGACGTTCGTTACCGATACAGGAAATAGCTCTCGCTTTCTTTCGGGCAGCACTCAATGCCGGCAGTAGCATGCTCGCCAGTATCGCAATGATCGCTATTACAACCAGTAATTCAATAAGAGTAAAGCGTCTTTTCATGTTGGTATCTCCTTTGTGTTTGTCCTGACTGAATGCTGCATCCATCTTTGAACTTGCTTTCAGCTGAAGGGGTGAAAGCAGGATAGCACAACTTGATTTACGCATTGGCTGGCACTTTTCAAGCGGTTTGCCATCCACTTGTCCTTTATTATATCCCACCCGCTTCGATACGTCAACTCTTCAGCAACGCAATTTGATGGACTTTATATGGACAATATACAAACGGTCAGTATTCCGCAAGAGCCACGGACTAAACACGGACGGATCCGTCGGCTTGCTATATGTGCCAAGGTCGGCTTTACTTTTTTAGTCGGAGGCGATATGGAGCGCCGGCGGCTCGCCGGCACGGCATCACGACTACAACCCATTTTTTTGTCCACGGCAAGCACTGAAAACGCGGAAAATTTGTAGAGTTGTTGCTTTGTTTTTTTGGGGATTGCGGATTGACTTCATCCTTGCGGAAAATTAGATCGGGAGAGAAGGGAATCTGGCGGTTTTCGGCGGCAAAACCACTCTTTGCCCGTAGGGGTAATCCGGTATTTTTGCAAACGGCTATTGGGCTTAGTCGGAATAGTCAATTCAATCCATCCCTTATCGAGAAGGTTCCGAATCGCTTTCTTGAAATTACCTGTCCGTTGGGAATATCCAAGCTTGTCTAACAATGCGCGTCGACTAAGCGGCTCTGCAATGATTGCTTCAAGAATATTGAACTCGGTTGCCGGGATCTCGACTGGGGCCTCGACTGGGGCCTTGGGATTGGCAGTCTCTGCTTTCTGTTACCATTGAAGTCAGAACCGCAAAAAATGGTTTAATGGAAGATTAATCCGCAAAAAATTCTGAGATGTTGCCGGCGTATCATTTTTTCAGGAAAGGTGGGATGATTGCGCTGATGCCGATGATCAGCAGGACGGCATAAGCCAGGTAGCGTAGGCGCTCCTTGCTGATGCGTCTTCCGATGGCAAGTCCGACTGCTGAACCCAAGTAGACTACAGGAGTCAGCAGCACTGCCAGGAGACAGCTCTCGAGGATGCTTCTGCCAAAACTGATTCCGAGCATGACCAGTTGGATGGGGATGGCGGCGGTGAAAGTGGCAAAGAGGAAGGCACGGCTTTTGGGATTGCTCCAATCATGGGCCATTACCCAGATGACTAGCGGCGGACCACCCATGCCGCAGAGACCTGCCAATACTCCGCTGCTGACGAAGGCGAGTCCGCCCCAGGCCCAGTGCAGCTTCGGGCGTGGTGCGGGGCGATAGAGCAGCTGGAGGGCAACCAGGCCGCAGAGGATGCAGCCAATGGCCATGCGGATATGCTGGGTGCTCAGTCCGACGAGGATTTTCAGCAGCAGGATGCCGAGGATCAGGCTCAAGGCACGGACTATGGTTGCGGTCATCGAGAGGCGCCAGGGCACATGCTGCCGCAGCTCGATGACTCCGAACAGTGATTGAAAAAACGAACAGGCTGCAACCAGCGTTATGATATTGGGCAGGGGAATCTTGGTCAGCAGTACCAGCAATGGCGTGGCAAACAATGCATAGCCAAAGCCAATCGCACTCTGCAGCAAGCCAGCCAGAAAAACAATCAGACCAACCAGAATATAGTGATAGATTTCCATTAAACACAGACGGACACGGTGCCTACAACTTATTTTTTAACCACGAAAGGCACGAAAAAACACGAAGTTTTTGCGTGCCTTGGTGGTGTAAGCTTGCGCCTATATATCGAAGAGTTTTCGTTTGATGTTATTTTTTGCTCCAGGAGCCATCTTCTTGTTTCAGGAATTCGCCGGTTTTGGCCTGCTCGAAGATTTTTTTTGCGCGGAGCTTTCCGACCAACTCGACGGTCGTTTCCTGCTGTCTGGCGATTGCCTCGTAAACGGTTTTGCGGTCGGCATTTTCGGCTTCGACAAGCGCTTTGTCTGCGGCGGGGAGGCTGCTCTGGACTGCTTCCAGATAGCCCTGTTGGTTTTCGCCGATCATGCCGTCTTTTTTCAATTCCTGGATGCGTGGCAGGCGTTTGATCATATTCTGTTTGATGGTTTCCGCGTTGTTGGCCCGCAGGGTGGGCAGACAGAGGCAGAACAGGATAAAAAGTGCAGTTGTTTTTTTCATGTGTTGGTTCCTTTTGGATTATTTTCTGGTGGATTCGTCGATATCGCCAAAGAAATCATCAAGCGCCTTGTCAACTTTGACGTTAACATCAATGGTGATATGGATT
>JAPXLT010000059.1:0-19644 GCA_033809415.1 Lentisphaeria bacterium | reverse complement strand
CACCCTGCCCCCTGCCCCCTGCCCCCTGCACCCTGCACCCTGCACCCTGCACCCTGCACCCTGCACCCTGCACCCTATCTTGCAAAAAAACTATTTGTCCTATCTTGACAAGGGTATTTGTATTATATAATTTAGATATTATCACTGTTTTTGTTTCATTGTGTGCTGCTGTTTTTTCCTTTTTGCCCCATGGAAAAATTAAAGAAAAATCAGACATATGATCGGATTCGTTCAGCGATCGAGTCGGGTCAATATCCTCGCGGTAGCCGCTTGCCTGCCGAGCCGGAATTTTGTCGTCAGCTTGGTGTCAGCCGGGTGACCTTGCGTTCGGCTTTGAGCCGTCTTGCCAAGGAAGGCTTGATTGTGCGGACTCCGCGGAACGGCACAATGGTGTTGCCTGAACCGCGCAAACTTCTGTTCGTCAATGCCAATCCGGGAAGTATGGAGGAATATAACTCTTGCTTGCATATCCTTCCGGGCGTGGATCAGGCTTGTCGTCAGCATGGGCTGGGCATGGATCTTTTTGATCTGCCGCTGATCCAAGCCAATGGGATTCAAGCACTGGCTGAAAAAATCAGCCAAAAATATATGGGGATCATTGTTGTCACAAGTTCTTTTCTTGGACACGAACCCATTTTGGACTTGATTCGCAGCACAGGTCTTCCCGCAGTATTGGCACATGCGCAGGAAGAAGATCATAAAATTACCGGACTGCCGGTCATTGCAACGAATGTGCGAGAGGCTTTTGCGGATGGTTTGCGGCATCTGGCCTGCTTCGGGCACCGGCAGGTGGCAACCGTCTGGTTGAATTTCCCTTATCGGCGAGGGCACAACAAAGAAGAATATGCGGCTTTGCTCGACAGCCTGGGAATGAACAGCGACCCGAAGCTGATGATCAACCTGCCAAGCTGCAATGAAAAGGATGCCTTCGAAACAGTTCAAACCTTCTTCCGGCAACAAAAAGTCCAGCCGACTGCCCTGATGTGTTACTCTGACTACATAGCCATGCTCTGCTATCCGGCTCTTCAGGCCCTGGGGCTGCGAATCCCCGAGGATGTGGCGATCATGGGCTATTGCGGGCTGCCAGGACGAACTTTGCTCACCCCGCCGTTATCCACCGTGGATGTCGGCTATGCCCGCATTGGCACCATGGCCGTCGAATTGATCCTGCGCGCCGATGAATGGTTTCGACCTGAGGGAGGCAATGCCCCCCTGATCTATTCACCGCATGTGGTGGATTGTCGACAGAGTACAGACCAGATTGTCTGGCAGAATTTGCAATAAACAACCTTCGCAAACAGTAACAAAATAATCCTTATCCAGTGTTTAGCATTCAATCACGAGGTGTAAAATGAAAAATTCAAGAAAGCTCTTCGTTTTTATGCTCATACTGACAATGGTCGGCATTGGCATTGCTGCACAACCCAAACTTGATGTGCGTGGCGGGGTGACTTATGATTTTGCGGCTATATCCAAGCGAAGATTTCACAGCGTATCAGACAAGGCCGAAAATCTGATCAGCAACCCCGATTTTGCCGAAGACAGCCCCGGCGCTGAAATCGATCCGTTCCGTTGGCGGGACTACTATTCCAACATCCATCATCCCGAGCGGCAAAAGGTGCCGAATGCGCGTGAGCGCATGCGTGAAGTGATCCGCTGGGAAATCGCCGATGGTGTTGCCAGCATAATCAAGCCGGTGCAACTGCGCGATATCTGTGGGCCGCTGGTTACGAGAGCCTCGGCAGCATGGTGCAAACTGGTGGAACTTCCTAACACTGACGGCGGAACCTACAAGCTTACTTTCAAATATCTGGCCAGGCATAATGTGGTCGGCAGTGGCGGCAATAACTGGGTGCTGGTTTCATGTCGCGGCGAACACAAAACCCCCGCCAAGGCTAAGGAAATCAAAGCCCTGAAACAAACGCGATTCGAGGATTTTTGGGGGGAAGAATGGGGGCTTTTCAGTCAGGAACTCATCGTTCCTGCCGAAACAAAGTATCTGAACATTGTTTTCCGCATCGATGGAGTCGGCGAACTGAAACTCAAAGAACCGGCTCTTGTATCGGTGCAGAAAAGCGCGAAGCTGACCCTGCGCCTCGCACCACATGGCTTTCTTGACAGCGTTTTCGCCCTGTCGCAAAACCAGCCTGCCATCATGAATTTTGCATGGGGACGCAATTGCAGCGCAGAGGAGGCCAAATTGCAAAAGCCCCAGATGCGCCTGCGCCTTCCAAGCCAGGTCAAGCTCGAAGACCTTACTTTCGGCAAAATAGTCAACCGGCAGGAAGAAGCCGGAATGCAGGAATTCGACATTGAAATCGACTCGACATACTCACGTCGCCTGGCCACTACAGAAGGCCTGGATGCCATGATGATGTCGCTGTTGCTTAGCACCACGGAGGAACCTGGTGCATTTGAAGGCACAGGCAGCTGTATCATAGAGGAAAACGGGCAAGCTGCATCCAACCTCGAAACCTTTGCTTTCAAGATAATTCCGACCATCACTGTCAAGGCCAAAGCGCAAAGATACCTGCCTGGTTTCTATGCTAACGGGCGCGATTTTAACTTCAGCCGGGAAGGACGCGAGCACCTGGCAGAATTCTTTGGCCAAGTCGGAACGCGTTGGATAATATGCAACTTTCCACAAGATACTCTCGCGGCCTTGCGCGAGCATGGCGTCAAGGCAATTACTCCGGAATTGTATTACATCGCCAATGGTTTCCGCGTCGGTTTCCCCAACAGACCCGCCTCTGATAAATTCAAATATTTGGGCAATGCGACACGCCGGGATTTGGAGATGGCAACCTGCCCGGTAGCCGTTTATGAACGCCGCCCGTTTTTCCAGGGAACAGTGCGCAAGTATCTGGCTGACAATTTGCAGGGCACAGATGGCCTGTGGGCCAACTGGGAACCATATATGTTCAACGGCAAAGGTTGCTTCTGCGACAGCTGCCGCGAGAAATTCGCCGAATATGTCAATGTGCCCCTCGAACAGATGAAACAGGAATGGCCGCAGGAATTGATGCGCGGCAAAAAATACTATGCGCAGGCGGTGCGCTTCCGCAGCCTCGAACACGCGAAACTGGTGCGCACCATACATGAGGCAGTTTGCGAAGTCACCGGCGGCGACAAGTCCATGGGCTTCATACCAGGCATATCTTGGACAGAAATGTGCAGCATCTGGCGCGAAATTCCTAACGGCAAGGAAGTGCACCAATCCGATTACGCCGCCGACTTGCGCTGGATAAATCCATGGGGGCCGTATGTTTATTGGCAAACTCACAGACCATATATCTACTATAAAGATGGCAACTTGCGTTCTTTTATCGGTGCCCGTAACGTACGTGCGCAAGTGAACTTGGACTATCCGCCCGAAAAACGCCCCAAGTTGCTGGCCTTCCCGCATGGCAGCCAAGGCGGTGCCCTCTGGGTGACTCAGCCGGAAGCTCTTGAGATTGACTTTAACAGCTTCTTTTTCAATGGTTATGATGGAGCAACCGCATATCTTTTCCCACGCGGCTATGACAACCGCTACTGGGCCGCCTTTGCCCGAGCCGCCGAAAATGCCGCCGATTATGAAGACTTTGTTTTTGACGGCGAACGCATAGACCAGCGCATAGTGCTTGAGCCGTCGGCACCGTATGCCCTGCCTGTCAACGTGGTTTCCAGGATGCCTGACCTTGGTCTTGGTCCGGCCTCAATACTGCAACATGCGGCCTATGAAAAGGATGGCAAGATCATCGTGGCAGTGTTCAATTTCTGGGAAAAGGGCAGCGCCTTCTTTACCATGAAAGTGGCTGGCTTGCCGGACGGCAATTATCAGCTTGCGGCCAAAGATGTGCTATTCGCCCCCAAACCTGGCATAAACTATTTCAGCGCAGCGGAACTGGCACAGGGCGTGCAGCTTTTCGCCGGCGCCGTGCGCTGCCAGATTTTCGAGCTTACTCCAGGCACTGCCAGACCGGAATCGGTTGGCTATAACACCGAGGATATCAACGAGTTGAAAAAGCAGTTCCTGCCTGAATTGACTGCCGCAAGCCTTGAAGACCAGGAATACATGAAAAAATACGATGTAAAAAAATCAGCATTGACTGAGATCGCTAATGCCGGCATCACTTGCCGCCCGCATGAAAACAACGAATCTCTGCTTTTCAGCTCCGGCAACAACCAAGTGCTGCTGAATTGCAAAACCATGAGCATAGTCGATTGGCAGCGCGACGGCAAGGCGCAACTGGCCGGTGATCGGAGCACAGCACTGGGAGCCGCAGCCTTCTGGAAGCCCTCATTGAGATTATGGGGACCATATCTGGTAACCGGCCAGGAAAAGATTGATGGCGGACTCCGGGTGGGCGCCGAATTGCAGATCAATGACCATACCTCACCTGAACTGGCAGGATTGTTGATTCGGCAATATGTTGAAATCCTGAACTCCTGCCGCAAAATAAACATAAAAACTGAATTGATCAACTTCAGCACCGATGAGCTGCCGCGCTCATATCAGGTAGGGTTGCGCTATCATTGCTTCCCAAAAGCACTGGCTGAAGAAGGAGGCGTCCTGCAACTCGGCACCCAGAAAGGGCCGCTGAACTTTACCAGAAACTTCGGGCGTACGCTCTTTTCTGTCGGAGACGAATTCTACGAGTCAGATATCCGCAAGACTTTTTCCGTCACTGATCCCACACGTAAAATTAACAGCGCAACCGCCGTATTCAAGAGCGCAAACATCAGCAATGTTTACCAGCTTTCACCGGAATCGGACTTTGTCGGCTTTGCACTTTGGGATGGCGGCGGTCAACTCACCAGTAGTTTCGAACCGTGCTTCAAATTGGCCGATCTGCCAAACGCTGGCGACAGCATCAGCTATAAATTGGAAGTAACCGCTGAATGACAAAATTTTGCTGCCAATAGCACCTGGAAAGATAATAACGCTTTTGTACAACAAGGAGGTTTTGCCATGAACATGAAGTCGCGCTTTACCTTAATTGAACTGCTCGTCGTAATCGCCATCATCGCCATACTTGCCAGCATGCTCTTGCCTGCTTTAAGCAAGGCAAGGGACAAAGCCAAGCAGATCAAATGCGTCAGCAATTTTGGACAACTAGGTCCGGCCTTCATGTTCTACAGTGATGACAATGCTGATATCCTAGTGCCATACTATAACACTGAGGACGGAAGTCATGCCCTTGGAGCACGTAGCTGGTTTTCCGGCAACGGCAGCAGTGGCCTTTTAGCGGCGTATCTCAACCACGAAATGCTCGCCCCGCTGGGTGGCTGGCACCGCACCAAAAAAAATGTCTTTACCATCAGCTCGGTTGCCTGTCCTGCGCGCGATGGTCATGGCTACATACAGGCCAACTCGACCGCCAATACCGACGCACGCGCCTTTGGAATAGGGCTGAGCTACCGCCTCGGCATTACATACCGCAACCGCAAGCTTGGCGAAGTCAAGCGTCCGGCACTCTGCGCATACGTCGGCGAATCAAGATATAAATATGCCTATGTAAGGGAAACCATCACCAATGAATACGTTATATATCCGCATGGCTATAACGGAGACCTGGATGGAAACAGCACCCTGGCTGACGGACCAGGCAACAGCACTTTCCTCTTTATGGACTTTCATGCCGAATCCATGCCCAGAACAAAGGTGCCTAACAACGTTCGCGACGCAGCGGATGTATACTATTCCGACTTCTGGATCATCAACCCAAAGCCGAAACCGGCAGGCGGGTAAGCCGGAATAGATATGATACTCGGGGCGGGCTGACGCCCACAACCCATTTTTGTCCACGAAAAGCACGGAAAACGCGGAAATTTTATAGGGGTGGTTTGCTTTGACGAATGGAGGTATGGGGATCGGACACCCTGCGATAATTCAAGGCCATAAGCCTGAACACACTTCATAACCGGGACGGTCGCGCTACTTTTTTAACCGCATACCATCCTATCCGTCAAAGTAACACTTCTAAATTTTCCGTGCTACTCACTCAAAATCTTCTTTTTTGGGAAAGATTTTTCTGAAAGGAAAGCTCCAAGTCATTGGCATACAGCCCTTTTAAGGTACCGCCAATTCCTGTCTTTTTTCTCCGACTGATCTGACCGATTCGACCGATCT
The DNA here is from genome assembly GCA_033809415.1 of Lentisphaeria bacterium. Classification (GTDB taxonomy): domain Bacteria; phylum Verrucomicrobiota; class Lentisphaeria; order Oligosphaerales; family Oligosphaeraceae; genus JAQVUB01. Next base: position 13,529 of record JAPXLT010000059.1, on the reverse strand, counting down.
ACTCGATCCGTCCGGTTTGTTGTCCGTGTCCCGTCCGTGTCCCGTCCGTGTCCCGTCCGTGTGGGTTGCGGGCGTTCAGTCCGCGCCAAGCCTGTTCGTGTATTTCGTGGTTAAAAAATCTTAAGTAAAAAGTATTGCCCTGCACCCTGCACCCTGCACCCTTTCTAAAAAAGCGATTTGCATTTGCTAAAAACCGGCTTACAGTAGTAATAACAAATAGAAACAAATAGAAACTTTGTTGTGTGGCCGGGTAGGTATGTTGCATGTCGCAAAAATTTTACAGGGGCATTGATCTGAACAATACGGCTATCGAGCTGGTTGTTGAGGATGATATGATTACGGCGGTACGTCCGATTGCTGCGGACTCTTCGCTGCCTTGGCTTTTGCCGTCGCTGGTCGATTTGCAGCACAATGGGGCTTTGGAGATTGCTTATAATAATCTCGCAGAGAATGCTCCCGCGCAGTTGCGTCAGGTGGCTGAGCATCTGATCCGCAATGGCATTGGGCGTTGTCTGGCCACCTTCACCACTTGCCCCTATGAACGCCTGAATACTGCCGCAAAAGCCTTTGATCAGGCATTGTGCGCAGAAAAAATACTCGAAGCGCTGTTTCCCGGGATTTTTCACGAAGGCGTTTTCATATCGCCGAAAGCCGGCTGGCGCGGCGGACATGACCCAGCCTATATTTTGCCGCCGGACTGGGAAAAGTTCAGCCGTTTGCAGGAGCTCGCCGACGGCCGCATCCGCCTGGTCAATATTGCGCCGGAGGAGCCTGGTGCTTTGGATTTCATCCGGAAAGCCCATGCCGCCGGGATCAAGGTCGCCCTCGGGCACTGCTGTCCGGATACTGCTACTATTGCCGCTGCTGTCAAGGCCGGCGCCAGCATGGTAACCCATTTTGGCAATGGGTCTTCACCCGAAATTCATCGTTTCCACAACCCTTTCTGGGGATTTCTTGATCAGGCCGGTCTTGCATTGGGGCTGGTTGGCGACGGCTTCCACCTGCCGCCGGAATTGGTGCGGGTCGCCCTTCGCTGCAAAGGAATCGATAACTGCTTCATGGTCTCCGACGCCAATATTTATTCCGGATGCATCCCGGGCACCTACCAGCGCATCGGCGGACTGGATTGCGTCATCGAGAAAAATGGCTTCATTCATGTTGTCGGGCAGGAAATCCTGGCCGGTGCCTGGTATCAAAACAACCGCAGCGTCGAATTCCTAGTCAATCAGGTGGGATTGAACTTCCTCGACGCTTGGAAACTTTGCAGCACAATTCCGGCAAAGCTGATCGGCATAGACCTACCACAACTCCAACCCGGAGACGAAGCCACCTTCGTCCAAGCACGCTTCGACAAACAAACTTTACATATCGAACAAAGCGTTTTCTGTGGAAAAAATCATCTTGACTAAGGAGGCTGAATCATGCGCAGGCAAAATTTTACCTTAATTGAACTGCTCGTCGTAATCGCCATTATTGCAATTCTTGCGAGCATGCTCCTACCGGCACTGGGGAAGGCACGCAGCAAGGCACAGATTGTCCGTTGCCTCAATAACCAGAAACAGCTTGGCTTTGTCTTCATGCATTATGCCGACGACTTCAACGACTGGCTTCCGGGAAGATGGGTTTCGCCTCATTTTTCCGGAACGTATCAGAACCAGTATGGCTACACTTGGATAGATATGCTTTGCACAGCCGGCTATCTGAAATATGAAAATATGACTGCTGGCATCAAATACTCCAATATTTTAAGCTGTCCGTCAGCTAAAACGGCTTCCGGTTCATCAAGTTTTGGTTTGAATACGACTCTGCGCACTCAGTCTATGAATGCAAGCGCAAAGAACCGTGGCGTCTGGTTGGGTGCCACTGAATATGACAGTGTTTTTATCAAGCGTGAAACAGTCAAAGTTCCAGCATCCGTAGCGCAATTGGGCGATTGCAATGAGACCACCCATCAGATCGATGCCTCGCAAAAGGCCGATGAAATCTACCCAATCGGCGCCAATTTTGTCCGTCACAACCAATCGCTCAACATGCTATTTATCGATGGCCATGCGGAAAACATGAAGCAATCCGATGTGCTCTACTGGGCAACAACCGCAATCCGTTTCCGAAAACCCTGGTTTTATTGAGCAAAAGAACGCCCTGTAAAACAATCCATAAGAAGATGCTTTGGAGGATTAAGCAAATGCCGAAGAAACTGTTCGTCGTTCTCGCTTTTGGGCTGCTTCAGGCTTTGTATGCCGGCACGATGGTTGCGGAACCCGACCGGGCTGACCGGGCGCTCTGGCCCAGCCATGTGCGTATGGGAAACGACTTCTGGTATCTGCTGACACCTCGATGGCATGAATTGCCTGGTGTTAAAGACGAAGCATTTGTTCAGGGATCGGGTATTTGGTATGCCAAATGGGATATGGAGCGGCGAAACTATTCTCCGCAGCGCGTTTTACGTTTACGCGAACTAAAACTTTACGGCGAAAAAGATGGGCGCAGCCAGGCAATTGCACTGTCTGTTGAAATCAAGCCGCTGGAAACAGACACTCTAATTTACAATCCAATGCATCTGATTGACGGAAATGTGGATACCTTTTGCTCCCTGAGCGGCAGCATCGCCACACCGCAAATCCGCTATCGCCCACTGGAAACCGAAATACGCCTGACTACCATGGAGGCAATATCACCCCGGAAGCTGCTGCTGAATTTCGGCGATGAAAAGAATCCGGATATCGGACGGGTCGAATTGCGGATTGCCGGACGGACCATTGCTCCGGAAACTTTGCTTGTCGATCAGGCAACACGCACATTAACTGCCACCTTTGCTGATGCTTCGGCAACCAAGGAAATGACCCTGTTCTGCCAATCCGCGCCGGCAACCATCAAGTTGCTTGATTTTCCGGAGGAGCTTTCCCAGAAACTACTCGAACGTCCCTTTTCTTCACACTTGATGCGCCCAGTTCCTTTTGGTCTGTCAGCGGAAAATTTTGACCGTAAGGCCTGTGACGAGCTGCTGAACAAATACCGCGACACCCATATCGGCATCTGTTTTGCGGAATGGGATTCGCAGGCTTTCTTTCAGTCCTGGAATGCCAACAATATGTTCTTCACCGACCTTGCCGCCGCTTTCGGCCCACCGCCGCAGAACCGGTACGACTCGGAACAAACCCTGAAACGCTTCTGGAACTGGCACAAATCGATCTTCTTTGACCAAATCTGGGGCATGAGCGGCGCCATCGGCTTCCCACAGTACGGAATGGAATGGGGTGGACAGGTTGCTGGCATGGAACTGACCAACCACACTTCGTATATTCCGCACCGCACATTGCTGCGCCTGACTGCCGGTGCCGGACGGCAGTATGACAAGCCCTGGCTGCTCTATCTTGCATATTACCTTGGCAAGTTTTCTCCAGATTCCACCAGAGTCATGGCAAACAAGGAGACCAAGCACTGGGCAAGCGGCCCTGACGCGGGCATCTCACCATCCTTTGCACGGCGCACCTTCATGACCGCCTATTTCATGGGCACCAATTACCTCAGCTTCGAGGCACAGCCCTGGGGACAGGCGGAAACACTCCCGGATGGCACGGTCGCACTGAACGCCAACGGAAAAGTCCTCAAGGAATTTTATGAATGGGTTCGTTCTCCCGACGGCAAGCGCGGCGACTGGTATACGCCCATCCTGCTGGCCGCTGATTATCACCATGGTCAGATGCGTCGGCACGGTTGGATCTGGGGCTATCAGATCGAACTGGAAAAAGGGGATCGGATGAGTGAACATATCAATCGTGCCATTGATTATTACGACGGAGAAGCAGCCGCCTGGGACAAACCGCCTTACAGCCACAATCTGCATAACTCCACGCTCGGAGACATTTTCGATACTGCCTTCATCAATCCGCCCTCCGGCACTTTCCCAAAATTTGATCGCTATGCGGTGACAGTACTGCCCGATGCTTGCAACATGACTCCGGCATTATGCGGTCTTTTGCAAGATTACGTACTCAATGGCGGCACGTTAGTCTTTAATTCCATCCATCATGATTCGCTTCCGAAAGGCATGATGCCGGTACGCTTTACCGGTGATATCATCGAAGAGGATGGCATGCGGATTCCAAAAGTCGTTTTGAACAAGCGTTGCAGCATTGAATTGAAAACTGCTGCCGGAAATCCCTTTGCCGTCAAATATCCTTATGGAAACGGGCATGCAATCATGACCTTGCCGGAATATTTGCTGGGGAACGATCCGGAGCAGCCCATTCCCTATATTGCTCGATTGCTGGAAAAACTACAAGCGGAAGTGCTTCCCTTCCAGATTGACGGTGATGCGCAATTCCTGATCAGCAGGCTCGGAGACGAACATTGGAAAGTCGCTCTGATCAACAACAAAGGCGTCCTCAAGCAACCATGGGAACGCAGCGAGTCCTTTGATCCGTCTTTTGCAAGTGTCGTCAAAATCACCCTGCCGGAAAAGGCCACTGTACAAGAGGTCTTCCGGCAGACTGCTGGTCGGCGCAACGGAAGCATTTTTGAAATTGATCTCCCACCCGGCGAAATCCGGGTGCTGGAAATACGCAATGTTTCTGTCAAGGCGGAACACAGCCTGCCGCTGATCGGCACTTGGAAGCTCGATGGCAGCGAAGGCAGCACCGTCTTTCCCAGCCGAGAACGCTCCTATGACATGAAATATGCCAAAACCCCTTCCGGACGTACAGTCTACGATGCCTCGGAACCAAAGACCGCAGTGGAAATTGATTACAACCCGGGGTTCCCACTGAAATTTGGAACGATTACCTTCTGGGCTGCGGCCAATCTGCACTGCGAACTCAGTGACCGTGGGGGATACCCGGTGTCTTCCCGCTTTTTCCGGGTATCTATGCATAATCAGCGTTGGGGATTCACCGTTTTTGACGCGGATTCGGTTGCCGGCCCGCCTGCGGAACATGACCGCTGGACTCATATCGCCTTTACGTGGGACGGACAGCACTGCCGTTTCTTTGTGGATGGCATCGAGTACACCAACGATGGCATCCCGCTCAAGGTATTTCTGCCAATCTGGAACAATACTTTCCAGATTGCAACCTATGGACGTGGACGACGTACCTTTGGCGGAAAAATCGCTGATGTCAAGCTTTACTCAAAAGCGCTGAACGTTTCAGAAATCAACCAATTGCTGCAACAGGAAAAAGGGCAATTTTAAAACTTACGCGGACATCAGTCCACAACCTATTTTTTAACAACGAAAAACACGAAAAACACGAAAGGATTCCCATGAAAAAATTTGTCGTTCCATTTTTCTTCTTTTCTGTTCTGCTGTTTGCGGATCAAGTTGTGCTTACCGATCTGTTCAAGCGGGCAGTTTGGCGTGTGGTTAACACGAAGGAATACGCCAAGATCGAGAATCAGGTGATGACTCTGACAGATGATCGGCGTCATATCGGCACCAGTGCTTTCGGCGTGTTCAACCGTGGAAGCCGGATTCGCGTGCAAGTCGAGGCGCGCGGCAGCGGCAAGATCAAACTCGGGCTGTTCAGTTATGGACAGAAGATTGCGCAACTGTGGAGTGATGAATTTGCGCTCACTGACACATTCACCGCCTATCAGTTTGAATGTGAGATTCCCGAGCGTGCCTCCAAGCAGATAAACCCGGTTATACAGGGTGCCGGCGAATACCGCAAGCTGGTTGTAACGCATCTTTTTGATCCTGAATATCAGCTGGTTGCCACGCCGGCATACCAGATGACTTCAGAGTCGCCGCAACCCATTACCTTCACTCTCTATCACCAAGGCAAAATCGTCGAAAATGCGCAAATCATCGAACAGGGGCAGGAGGCCTTTCATCGCGAGTCCGGCGCCACCGCCTATGCCTGGATCGACAAAGGCGACACCAGCAAATTCGATGAAGCAGCCAAAGGAATACAACTTGAAAAACCAGTGAAAATTCTCTATCTTGGTGACAGCCTCACGCATTTTGACATGGGGCATAACCATGTTGACAAAGTCGGATACTTTCTGAATAAATACAATCCCGGCAAGGCGGAGGTTTTCAACTATGCCTGCGGCGGCGATGATATACAGCGCATCGTCAAGCGCCTGGAGGGTGATACCTCCGGAAAGTATGGCAAACGCTATCAGGACCTCTGGAGCCGAAACTACGACTGGGCCATTGTCTTCCTGGGACATAATGACACCAAAGCCTCGAGCGCAAAGCAGTTCAAGGTGCCTGTCATTCCACCGGAACGCCAGCGCAAACTGTATGAGGACTTGCTGGCTAAGCTGAAAGCCCAGGGGGTGCAACGCATTATCCTGATGTCAGCCAGCTCATCAAATGTCGAGGTCTGCCGCAGGAATTCAGCCAAAATCGAGCGTATTCACAACCGTTTTGGCGAACCAGTGCACATGGAGGCCTTCAACGAGGTACTCAAGGAACTTGCAACGAAGCACAACCTCGAGTACCTTGATGTCTACGAACCGATGAAGGCACTGCCGGACAAGGCCAGCCTGCTCAATCCAAATGATGGCGTGCATCTGACCGAAGCCGGACATGACTTCATCGCCGTCGAAACCCTGAAATTCCTGAACCGAAAACCGTAAATGCGTCAGTAAAACTGGATAACAAGGGCATTTCGTTGTTCAAAAAGAATTCCACAGGTATTGACGCATTGCGTAAATGCCACTGCCGAATTTGTTTTTTCCGTACTTTTCATGGTTAGAAACCGGAAAAGGATTATATTCTTAGGCAGTTTTTTTCAAGAGACTGTCAACGGAAAGGACAACTTAAATGTACAATATTGTGATTGGCTGTTACGGGCAGGAAACTAATACCTTCAATCCTATGCTGACTACACTCGAGGCCTTCGAGTGGGCGGGTGACTTCCGGCAAAAAGCAGATTGCAGTGACCTTCGCAGCTACAATAAGGCGTATTTCGAGGTTCTGCAGCAGCGCAGCGATGTGAAGGTCATTCCCACGGTCTCCGCTTGGGCGCAACCATGGGGGCCTTGCCAGCGCAGCGCCCATGAACATATCAAGGGCGAAATCCTGCGCATCTGCCGGGAAGCCGGAAAAGTGGATGGAGTGCTACTGTCGCTGCATGGCGCCATGGTCCTCGAGGACGATGATGACGCCGAAGGGGACCTTCTCGAGGCGCTGCGGCAACTCTTAGGTCCGGAGGTTCCCATTCATGCGGTGCTCGATCTGCATGCCAATATCACCGAAAAAATGCTGCGCAATGCGAGCGTCCTCATCAACTACCATACCTATCCGCATATTGATGGGGCGGATCGCGCCAAGGAATCCGCACGTATCTTGCTTGATACCCTCGATGGCAAAATCAAGCCGGTGATGAAGGCGCGCAAACTGCCCCTGCTGCCGGAATTCATCCCGACCGCATGGGCGCCGGTGAAGAACTTTCAGGAACGCTGCGCGGCTCTTGAAAAACAGCCTGGAGTCATCAGCGCAACTATCGCTTACGGATTTTTCTGTGCGGATATTGTTGAAAGCGGTGCCTGTGCCATCGTCATCACCGATCAAAATCCGGAAAAAGCGCAACTGTTCGCTGATCAGATCGGCTGCGAAATGTGGGCTGAACGAAAGAGTCTGCTGCGCAACTTTGCCAATCTCGATGAGTCCATTGACGATGTGCTTACTCACCCGGATCGCAGACCCTGCGTCTTTGCGGACTGCTGGGACAATCCAGGCGGCGGCGCACCGGGAGACGGCACGCATATCCTGCGGCGGCTTCTGGAACGCAAAGTCGAGGGTGCAGTCATCGCCTATCTGCGTTCGCCGGAAACTGTTGCCCAGGCCGAAAAGGCCGGCGTCGGCGCCAGCATCGAGGTCTCCCTTGGCGGTAAATATTTCCCGGAGCTTTGCGGTGCTCCGGTCAAGGCGACGGCTTGGGTCAAATCCATCTCGAATGGGATTTGTGATGCACCGGGCATCCCCGAACGCGACTTCCGCAGAATCGGCAAGCTGGCAGCGCTGCTAATCGATGGGCTGACCGTCATTGTCAGCACTGGCTTTGCCCAGACCTGGACGCCGGAAGGCATCATCGCCTGCGGCATCGATCCGAAAAACTGCAGCATCATCGTCGTCAAGTCCTCCGTGCATTTCCGGCACGCCTTCGAACCAATTGCCGCAAAAATCTATGACATCGAGGTGCCCGGCAAATCCGAACAGAAAATCGCCAACCTCACCTTCCGGAAATGCCGTCGCCCCATCTTCCCACTCGATGAGTTCCCGGATGATCACCCCGGATGGCTCTCCTAAAGGGGGCAGGGTGCAGGGGACAGGGGGCAGGGGGCAGGGGGCAGGGAAACGTCCGTCTTCTGTCCACCACGTCCACAATGTCCACCACGTCCACAATGTCCACCACGTCCACAATGTCCACCACGTCCACAATGTCCACAGCACCATCCTAATGCCTCGCGCCTCCCCATGATTTTTTTCGTGTCTTTTCGTGTCTTTTCGTTGTTCAAAAAAATTCCAGCAAAGGTTTGCTGATTTTTTTTGTTTTTCAGCTTGACAGCAAAAATTACCGCGCTATAGTATTTCCAGCAAAGGTTTGCTGGAATTTTTTTTCATTTGAGCGTATCATTATGACCATCAGTGAGATAGCCAAGAGATTAGGGTATTCTACCTCGGTTGTTTCTCGGGCTTTGAATCCGTCTCCGGACAAGTCCTGCACGGTATCGGCGCGTACTCGTCAAAAGATTCGTGCGGCGGTTGCAGAGATGAACTACACGCGGAATCAAGCCGCTTCCTGCGTCCGCCGCCGGAAGCATCCTTCGATTGGCATTTTCATGCCGACATATTGCCGGTCGCTGATCTGCGATGCCATTAACGGCATATCGCAAGTGGCGGCAGAAAACAACTTGCCATTGAATTTTTATTTTGGCGGCAGCGCCGACCTTGCGCAATTTCTCCGCACCGTGACGCATCAGCGGAATCTCGGCATCATCGTGTACTATAGCGAACACCTCTATAATCCCGGGAAATTCGCACGTCTACTGCGTGAGTTCTGCCAAAAGGACGGCAAAGTCGTGTTGTTCAACACGGCGCCTCCGGACGAGCGATTCCAGTCCGAACTGGCCTCGGGGCGGATGGTGGCTCTCCAATTCGACGACTATGACGGCGGCAGGCAGGCGGCGGCGCATCTTCATCAGCAGGGTTGTGCGGAATATTTAGTTTTGAGCTTCATCTCCGTGTATTACCAGGAACGTGCCCGCGGTTTTTGCGACTATCTGCGTGAGCACGGGATCACTGCGATACGCGAGGAATTGCCTCTGCCGTCAACGAACATCCAAACCGACCGGGCATATCTACAAGAAGCCTTGCCGAGGCGCCTGGGGCGCAAGCCGCTGGGGCTGTTCGTACCCTCCGACTACTACATGCTGGACGTGCTCGGGATCATGTCCACGCTCGGCTGGCAGGTCGGCCGCGATTATCACTTGGTCTCGTATAACAAATGCGACTTCCTCAATCACGTCAACCATGACCTGGCCTCTGTGGAACAGGACTTCCACTATGCCGGTTCCCGTGCGATGCAAATGCTGACGGCAATGCTGAACTGCGAACCGGTGTCCTCGGAAATGATCAAAAACAAAATGGCATTTTTCAAGGCAGATTAGGAACTCCATTGGAAAGGACATCACCATGAAACAACAACGTATTGGAAAGGACATCACTATGATAAAACGACGTTTCACACTGATCGAGCTGCTGGTTGTCATCGCCATCATCGCCGTCCTGGCATCAATGCTTCTGCCGGCTTTAACCAATGCCCGGGACCGCGCCCGCAGCGCTTCCTGCGCCAACAATCTGAAACAGCTTGCGATGGCCTGGCAATTCTACACCAGCGACAACGACGAATGGTGCCCGGGCGGCTTTTATAAGGAATATTACCGCAATGGCGGGCGCTGGTGGGGGCAGTTTGTCGCGGATCAGTACATCACGCGCACAACCCTGCGATGTCCGTCGTCCCTGCACTGGGACTATACCGGCCACAATCAGAACTACGGCGTTTCCGCCTATGCCTTCGGCCTCACCAACTGGAGGACTCAGGCCGTGCAGCTCAGCTGGCGCTTTTTCGGGCGCCCGTCCCGCCAAGCGACCTTCGCTGACACCCCACCCAATGAACGTGTCAAACTGGCCAGTGGTGGAACCTACCATAACTCCTCTTTCGGCGACGTCTTCGCCTACTCCCCGGTCATCTACCCCCGCCAGGCCTTCAGCGGCAATACGAACTATGCCTTGGAAATGCGCCATAGCCGCGAATCAATCGTCAACACCGCCTTCATGGACGGCCATGTCGCCGGGCACTCCTACAACGACTACAGAAAGAGATGCAAGGTTCTGCCGGCGTTTGACTGGGAATTGAAAGGCCGCAATGGTGGCAGTTGGATCAGGTGCCACGCCAACTGGATTGGCTGCGAACTATAAGCCCATGCCTGGACACCGGCCACCATATATTGCCCATCCTCTTGTCCAAACCAAAATAACTGAAAGGAACATGACATGACACTACTTCGAATGTGCCGGAATCTTTTGCTGGGAATTCTTCTTGCGGCGACAGCCTCCTGGGCAGCCAAGCCACCCCGCCAAGGTCTTCTAACCCTGGGCAAGACCGCAGCGCCACCGCAGATAGACGGCGTCCTGGACGACGCTCTCTGGCGGGAAAGTATCAAGCTGGCGCCATTCACGCTGACCGCCGACAGCGGCCCAGCCAAGGAGCAGACCAATGCCCAGCTCGGCTACGACAACGACTTCCTCTATCTCGGCATCCATGCCGAAGCCTTCTGCCTGCAACCGGAAACCAACCAGATGCATGCCTTCCGGAAAAACGCCACTGCGCAAGATGACCAAGGCATCTCCAGAGACGACTGCATCGTATTCATCATCAGTCATGGCGACGCCGAGCCGATAATGTACGATTTCTTCATCAATGCCAATGGTGCTGTCCTGGACTCATGCGGACGCGGACCCGACTTCTGGGGAACGCGCGACCCGAGTTGGAACGCCGGCATACGCTGCCAGACCAAAGTTGAATCCGGCTATTGGACGGTCGAGGCTGCCATCCCGCTGGCTGCCATGGGTCTGGCCGGCGAAGCGAAGCCGACCTGCCGTTTTCTGGTTGGCCGCATAGAAAAAAGGTCCGGCGAAACCAGCGCCTGGCAACACGTGGGCCGCGCCTTCCACTTTGATGACGACTGGTCAACGCTGCGCTTCGTTGACCAAGTCCCGGCGGTCGGATGCCTTGTCCCTCCCGAATTCCGCTCCAGCCAAAATGTCAGCTCGCTCACCTTGAACCAACCTTGGCCGATGCCCCTGCGTTGGCAGCAGCAGCGGTATCACAAAAACAATGCTTTCGTCGCCGAAAAAGTCGACATCCCCGCCAACGCGCCGGCTCAGCGTTGGGAAATGCCAACCACCCTGACCGACCAGGAATCCTTCGCATTCCAGCTCATCCTGAGTTCCACGACCGGGGACATCTTCCTAGCTACCCCGCGCTATACGGTCAAGCCGCACTTCGCCGAACTGACCTGTCTGGACCAGGCCACGGCCATCCGCTGCAACGGTCAGCCGGTCAAAGGGAGCAACATCGTCCTCCAGCCTGGCACCAATCACTTGGAAGTCGAAGTCCCGGCCGGACAAAAGCTGCGCTTCGAGATCGGTTCACACCGTTTCGAGCTGGACGACACCTGGGAACAAAAGGGCGATGCCCATCACAAAACCTTGTTTCTGGATCAGACCGTGCTATGGCCCAACTGGAAAGCCCAAGCCCTGCACCTCTGCCCCGACCAAGGCCAGCAACTGCTGTTCTGGCCCAACGGGCTACCGGAAGGCGACCTCGCCAACGGCTACAAGCTCTTCCTGGAAGTGCCGGACGGATGCGAACTGCGCGGCGCCAGCGGCTACTACAAACGGCAAAAGGTCGAACTCAAGGAAATCGGGCTGATCGATGGCTACCGCCACTATGAACTGCTCTTCCCGGGAGTTAAAAAATATACGGAAGCGACGCTTGGCCAGTTGCACCGCTGGTGTGCCGTGCTGCTTATGCCCACGACACGCTGGAACGGCAACGGCGAACTGCGCTTCCATGCGGCAACGCCGGACCTAAAGGCACAAGAAATTCCGCAATGCGTCCCCCTCGTCGCCATGCCTCCGGTCAATGGACGCCAGCCTAAAAAAATCCTCTTCCAACTCTGGACCGGATGGCTGCGGACCATGGATGACATCAGCCTGCGCGACCAGATTTACGCCTCCTATATTCCCGCCGGCATCACCGAGGCAGGCGCACCGGCTATCGCCGGACTGACGGCATTCAACATTATCAACCTGGAGAACTGGAACCTCGACCTCAAAAACTGGCTGGCCCGGGGCGAGGACTACCGCCAGCTGCAAATGAATGGCAAACGGCACAGCTACTACCCGTGCTCAGGACGGTTGCTCTATACCCCGGAAGGACGCGAAACCCTCGTCCAGGCCGCCAAGGTCTGGCAGGAAAAAAGACAAGTCGACCACTGCAACTTGGACTTTGAAGGCTCAGTCTGGGGATGGTGTTTGGGCTGCTTCTGCCCGCTGTGCCTGAAGCAATTTGCCGACGCCCACCAGCTCAAGGCCTCGCCAACGCCGGAACAGCTGAAAAATAACTATGAAAAGGAATGGACCGCCTGGATGAACAAGAAGATGGCGGACTTGGCCGTGCTTCTGCAGGAAGGCGTCAAGCGCGCCCGACCGGACGTCGTGTTCTCCGTCTACAGCGCCTATCAAAGCGAAGAATTCAAGCGCCGCTACGGCATCGACTGGGAGCTGCTGCGCGGCAAGATCGACCTGGGCATGTGCGGCTACGGCTACGACGCCAAGCTGCTGCAAGCCACCAAGCAAGCCCTGGCGCCAACACCCATGGTCAGTGGCATTATCATACAACCCTACCAGAGCAAATTCGCTACCTATCCGTCCTTCTGGAGCCAGGCCGAAATCCTCAAGCACCTGCTGGTCGGCCGAGTCGGACTCCTGCTCTATGAATATCACAGCATGGACGGGCGCAGCTTCTACAACCTCGGCGAAATCACCCGGCTGGCGGCCGACTACGAGGAACTCATCCTCAAAGGGGAGCGCGTCGAGGCGGAGTTCCCCCTGCTGAAAGGGCCCAAGGGGGATAACTATCAGGCACTTCGGCATGCCGGACAAACCATGCTCATGCTAATGAACCGCAGTCGCCAGCCAACGGCGTATCAGCTTGACGCCACAGCACCGGCCCTGGCCGGCAAATCCCTGCGCGATTACTACACCGGACAGACCGGAGTCATGGCGGGTAACATCGCGTCCGGAGGCATCCGCGTGCTGCTGCTCGAATAAAATTCCTAATTCGAGGGCATCCAAAAAGGATTTTTACCACGAAAGGCACGAAAAAGCTTGGCGTGGGCTGCCGCCCACAACCCATTTTTTGTCCACGGAAAGCACGGAAGGCGCGGAAAATTTTTCTATGGGTTGTTGCTTTGACAGATGAGATTGCACGCGGATTTGTGGTTTTGGC
>JAPXLT010000058.1:0-19686 GCA_033809415.1 Lentisphaeria bacterium | reverse complement strand
TACCCCACGACAGTCAGAATAATCACAACCGGGACGGTTGCGCTACTTTTTAAACCAGCGCCCCCCGTACCCGTTCCCAACGCACTTCGCACCACGCACTACGCACCCCATTCCCTTGAACCCTGTACTACAGAAGACTGCGGCATTACCTTAAAAAAGGCTTTATCCGGGGTGCCCAGTGCCACAGATTGCCGGAGTTCCGAGTATCAATCGGTGACCAATACTACAAGCATTCATCACAAAACATCGCATATTAACAACTTCTTCTTATTGCCGGTATCTTTGGATGGCCTCCCGGACTGCCTCCATGTTCCTGGTGCTTAGAGTCCGACCGTATGCCCCTGGGTAATAACTGACAGCCTGGCAACTGTCGTAGGGATGCATTTCATCCCAGATTGAATTGCTGTAGGTATAGCTGCAGAACAACGAGAAAAGCGACCAGCCATCCCGGGAATATTTGGTAGCATTTTGCCCCAGAGATAAGATTTCCTTGGGAGAATTTGGTGCCTTCTCGTTAAAGCAAGGAGTCGTGTAAAGCAGCTTGACTTTGCCAATTTCCGGCAATTCCTTTTCGCGATATTCCTGGTCTTTGGAAACCCCAGCGTTGAAATGGTTGATATACGGACAGAAGACATCGATATATTCGCGCATTTGGCGAACCACGTCCGCTGTGCTGGATTGAATTTCTCCGGGATTGCACCAGATTTGCACTTCCGGGGCAACTTTGCGCAGCGTTTGCGCCAGGCTTAGCCATTTATCGACATTGCCTTTGGTAGGCTCATCCACCATGATATAGCTCCAGTCTTCGGTTTTCAGACCCAAGTTTTTCAGCAAGGCTACCTGCTTGACCATATTTTCTTCCTGATGCGGCACTGAGAGAGCAAAATGCTTGATGCCATATTGTTGCATTTCCTCCTGCGAGACAACAGTGTTGAAAATCAGATTCACTCCAATATCTCTGAATAATTCCCAGCAGGAGCTACGCTGCAGAGGTTTGCACCAGCCACCCACTATGGGGACTGGACGCTTGGGAGTGGCTGGAATCACCTGTATCTTGAAATCGACGTTGCGCTCGCCAAGCTCGATCTTGGCGGAATGCTGCCCCTGCGCAAGAGTGCCCTGCGTGGGAATGGTTATCCATAACGAGGTGTTTTGATGGGGCGGCAGGAAAATCCGCTGGCGTTCCAGCAGAATTGCCGGGGTCCATTTATACAATGCAGTGTTCAGATAGGCGACGAGGCGGATTTGCACGGAGGCTGTTCCGGAGACCCGTGGAGTCAACGAAATGGTTTCCCTGCCGTCGTTGCGCAGGTGGAACAGCAGGCTGGCTGCATCCCCCTCCGGAATCACCAGCGAAACTGAAGAAGGCTCGATAATGTCGTCGGCTTGCGGAGCACTGCTTCTCACAAAACCATCCCAGGGGTCACGACTCTGCCACAGTGTGAGCGGCTTGTCTGAAAGAGGTGCCCAGAAGGTATCCGGATGCAGAGCCGACGTGTCAGTGATAAAGATTTTGTCCACTCGCCGATATGTGTATGGCCCTTTACCAACATTTTTACGCAAAAGCAGCAGCAATTTTCCTGCCGGCAACTCAGCAGGATGGCATTCCCAGGTGAACAAGTTGTCTCGCCTGGAAAAACGGTCTTCAGGTTGTCCGTAATTCAGTTTGGCTAAGGTCTTGCCTTCGCTGTCAGAGAAGCTGAGGTCGAAAATATTGAAGTATTTGTGGTAAAGATGATATCTGACCCAGACATAATAGGTGCCAGCTTTCGGCAGTTCCAGGTTGCTGTTTGCCTCGGCTAACCCGTCTGCATATCCAGCCATTAATATTTTTCCGGAAGCATCGCTCATATCTTTGATTTCCCAACCTTTGGAAATCTGCATGTCTTCCGCCTCGATAAATTCTGCAAAATCAGGGTGTGGCACCTCAAGCAGGCTGGCCATGGCTTTTTTTTCATCGGCAACCTCTTGGGGAGTGCCAATTAGATTAACCTGCTCATCAAAATAGACCTTGGCTGCCAGGCGTTGTTCCGCAATTCCCTCCGGATTCTCGCATAGCTTTTGTAGAAATTGACGGCGCCATTCCAGGTAATAGTTGCGCTGCGCCTCGCTTAAGGCTTCCCAGGGGAGACTGCCCGGGCGTTGGTTCCAGGCGTTCCAGGCCTGTTTGGTGGGGTCGCAAGCTGGATATTCCCCATTCTCACTGATGCTTTCCGGATTTTCCAGCAGCGGGTCTGCGCATAATACGATCTTAGCGATTTTCCGGAAAGTGAACGGACCGCCATGAACCAAAGTTGATAGTTCAATGGCATATTCACCGGGGGATAAATCGACCAGGTCGCCGCTTTCCCAAATGAATTCATTGCGTTCTCCGGGATTGACAGGCAAGGGGGTCGGTCGTTTCGGGGAATGTTCTTTCCAATCGAAATTATAGGAATAATATTGCCCCTGGCTTGAGGTGACAACCTGATCCTGATAACGAAGTAATTCAGACGGCAGGATGCTAAGGGCAAACGAAGCAAAATAGCCTTTGTGCTTATAATATTTTACCCACACACGATAGGTTCCGGGTTCGCTGATGCATAGCTTGGCTCGCGCTGCTGTATATCCATGCCCATAGTGAGCTTGCAAAAAGTCCATTTTCTCCTGCTGATGAATCTGCCAACTGCCGGGATTGTCCTTGAAATCCTGGGGAGAAAGGCTGATGGCCGGAAAAGTCGCTGGGCAGTTTTCCATTGACGCGCCTGGCAGGGCTTGTTTTGCCCAGTATTTCCGGAAATGGGCAAAGACGTTTGGATTGAGGGAAAAATTCTCCCAACTCAGTTCATCGGGTTCATCATTCATGGCCCGAAGGAATGGCAGGCAAAGAAAAGGCAAAGCAAGCAGTATACGTCTAAACATAAAGGCGGTCCCTTGGATGCGAAGGTTTTTCGTGATTAAAAAAAACTCCAGCTTAACGCGCTGCGATTTCACTTGGCGGATGCGGCATTTTCAGAGTTGGCTTTTTCGAACCAAAGCATAGTGGTACAGGGTGTGGACTGCACCTGCGAATTGCGGAAAGTCATGCTGACAGGACGTACCCGGCGCAAGGCGCAATGTTCCGGGGCAGTAATGCTTACTGAATATTTGCGGCTGCTCTGCCATGGGCGCAATTTGCTTACCGGAATGGTCGCCCGGCTGCCTTTCCATCCCTCCGGCAACGTCAAGCGGAGCTCGCCTTTTTCCAAAGTCTGTCCGGAGAGGTTATGTACTTCAACCGTAAAACGAATGTTTCCATTGCTGCTGATCTGAGTAAGCTTTCCACGCTCGTCATAATCAGCATACATGCTCAGCAAGGGGCCAAATTCCTGGAAGCCGAACAGGGCTGCATAGGTTCTGAAGCCCGGAATGATGAAACGAATTTGATTGTTTTCAGTAAACTGAACGTCTACTGGGTGGAGCCGGCGGGAATGGTCGACTACCGCAAAGAAGCGCTTCGGCTTTGGAAGATTCTGCGGCCAGGCGGCGTCAACGGTGAAGGACTCGACTGCCCCGTCATTGAAGCTGGTCAAAGCAAACATGATATTGCCCTTGGGATCGACCAACGGATTTTCCACCCGGATTTTTCGTGCCCTCTTTTCTTCCAGATGCACTTTTGCTTGCGGCGGCAAACCGGCCCAGGACAGAAAATTTGCAATCAGGCGGTGTGGCGAAGAACCCGCATGCGCATCGTCAAATTCATACCGGCTGCAAGAGCCGCCATAAACGGAGCCAAGCATGCCTGCCAAATAGAGCGTTTTGCCTTGCCCTGGCTCATTGACCACCAGAGCCGGGACGCCTCCAAAGCCCATGCCGACGGTCTCACCGGCAATGAGATTCACTTTCTGCCGGCCCAAGCCGCTGAAAGTGTATGGCGCTATCCCCCTAAGCATGGGATGTTGTGAATCGAATTGCTGCCAAATTTCGAAAACACTGGAAGGAATATCCTTGTTTTCAATGGCACTGATGGTAACTTCCCCATAGCCCTGGCTGGATTCCTGCAAAGCCAACACGGATTTAGCGGGAGCTTCTTTAGCTGCCGGTTCTACTCCGAACAGGCGCATCAAGCTCAGGTCTGTACGGTCTGTACGGTCTTTGATGCCGGGCAGCATGTCGGCAATGGCAATCCCGCCGCTTTGAATCCATTCGGAGATTTTACGGCTGGCTTCGGCAGGAATGCGTTCGCTTTGCGATAAAACCAAAGCGCCTGCTTCTTCCAGGGTGCCGGCGCATATTTGTTCGGCAGTGATGTAGCGCACGGCGTATCCAGCCCCGCGCAACAGCTCATAAACCCGGTAGGGTGAATTTGCGCTTTCGCTCCAGGAGGAGAGCAAGGGGCCGTGATAAAGGCTGTCCAGACGGCTGTAATATACATAGACCGGTCTTACCGCATACGCCCTCCGGGCAGCAGTGAAAAACGGTTCCATGCGATGAATTTCCTGAACGATGTCTGCGGCACTGCCTAATTTGTCCTTATGGCTGAAGTCGCCGTTGAGCAAAGCCCATTTTGGATATGAATCATGAAACACACCTTCCTGGAACATGAAAAGATAGATTCCCTTCACGCCTTTGCCGGCCATCGTCCAAAACGTGCGGCTCATGATAAAGGGGTCTTCCGTATGGACATTGGTCTCCTGATTCACGATCGGAATGCCGCCCGACATGCTGTCTAAAAAATCGACTTCGGCACCCATGTAATCATCGGCGCAATAGCCATCCCACCCAAACAAATCGCCGGGTTTGAAGACAATGTTGAAAATTTCTTCATAATCCATTGGCAGCCTTCTCTTGAAATCAGCGCCAAAGATGTTGAGATTGGACAATTGGCTGGTGACTTTGACATTGGGCGCCGCTTGCCTCACCAGTTCGGCTCGCACGGCCAGTAACTTGGCAAAGGTTTTTCCTGAAAATTCCTGGAAGTCATAATATGCCGCCGGATTTTCCCCGACGGTTTTCGGGGGCTGCACTTCCTGCCAGGAACGATAACTAGTATTCCAGATTGCATTCAAGCGGGCGCAGTCCTGATAACGCTCCTCCAGGAAAAGACGGAATTTAGCGATGGAGAGTTCGGAATAATCATAGAATCCACCCCATTCGCCAGAGATGCAGACCTGGCCTATGTTTCCTTCTTCCAAATGCTGGCGGATTTTTGCTATGGCGCGGCGGTTGACTTCATCCCAGAATTCGGAAAAATGCAGGCTGAAGGAATTGCCCACTTCACCATTCGCATTGACGAAACGTCCCTGCGGTTTGGGGTATTTTTTCTGCAAGTCCGGTTGATAGTCGCTGAAAGGCGAGAGCATGGCCTTGATGCCGCTTGTTTCTCCCACCGTTCCTTTCAGATAATAGTTGGCGGCATGGTCGTGAGCGAATCCCAGATAAATCTGGCTGGCCGGATCAGAGAAAGTGCTGCCGCAATTGATGATGCCCAGTGGGAAGGGCGGTGTGACATTTCCGATGAACGGAGAAGGTCCGGGCAAGGCAAAATCCTTGCGGGCTTTCTCCGCTGGCGGGAGTCTGTTCAGGCTGCTGAGATCGAACTTCGTTAAATCATCAATGGGTTCAGCAGAAAGCAAAATACAGTCAATCTGGCGCCAGGACGCCGCACCCTTGTAGATTAATGGCAATACGCTGATGCGATAATCGCCGGGAAATTCAGCAATGAAGCTGAAGCTGTGCCAGGCGGGACCGCTGGTTTGTGGATATTCTGCCGCCTCATAGGAGCGCGCAGCCGGCAAATATTTATTCCAGTCAACCTTTTCAAAATGCACCGTTTCCAAGGCACCGTTGCGCACTAATACGGCAAAATTGCTGCGCTTGTCTTTTTCTTCCCAGTAACGTACCGCAGCATAATACTTCCCCCCCTTGGTCAAATGGAATTCTGCCGGCGCGCTTTCTTCGGAATAATGACCAGGGGCGGCCTTGAGAACCTGCCCATCGCTGGCCCAGGCAGCAGACACCGACTGCCAGCGCTGGTTCTTTTCCGCAACGCCACATTTCAACCGCACCGGCCCCGCAATACTGCTCCTGCTGACGATGACAAGACAAAAACTTAATAAAAAACCAGCTCCCCTAATTTTTCTGGACATGAAAATTTTCCCTTTCATAAAAATGAAAACCTTGTTCTTTTACAATCACCAAACCAATCTAGTAGTGAAGGCAAGTCGGTCAGATCACATGCTGTTTGAATTTTTGGGTTGGAGGCTCAGGTCCATTCAGGGACCCGCATTTACGTTCCAGCGATGCCATAAATAGTATTTAGTCAGAACTTTTGGGGCGTCAGTGCCGGTCAGACCTTGGGTGGAAACAAAATCGACATGCAAGTCAAGAAAAAGAATATTAACTCCGGTTTTGCTATTGTGCCCCCAAACGTAAGTCCTATAATCGCCGGGAACCAAAAAACCTTTGTAGTGTACATCTGGAAAACGGTTGTCTATGCATAAGATCGAACGATGCGGGAGTTTCCATAATTGCGGATTGGCATGCGTATAACCATAAAAAGGAACTGAACCTTCAGCCGGCGCAGAAATATAAGCATTCATCCCGTAGGTCACGCCCCAGGGGTCCTCGGTCCCAACATAAGCGGTTTTTTTAGAAGGACAGGCAAAAAGCTTGAAATAATTCTTATAGAGAACCCCTGGAAAATAATCCGCAGCCAAGGTCTTCGCCCATAAATTCGAATTGTAATTGCTGGTAATTTTTACCGGAGGATAATACATCCCCAGATTGTCTGAATTGTACATCCCCTGAAAATGCCTACTTGACGCAATTGCGATTGACATTGGGCAGTGCGAGCCTTGTCACGAGCCTTCCCTAAAGCCGGCAAAAGCATGCTGGCCAAAATGGCAATGATGGCAATCACGACCAGAAGCTCTATCAACGTAAAAAACTGATGCCGTCTCATTGGATATCTCCTTTCTTCTGCTAACAAAACAAAAATGAAAAACATGATATCAAAAAATAGTGACTGATGAATCGCATTAACAAAAAACGGCTTTTCCCCCCTCCATGAATCGTTTCACGCGCTATTACTATAAGCACACAAATTTAATAATGCAAACACGCAAAAAAAGTTTTTCCGTTTTTCGTTTTTTTTGTTTTTTTTCGTGTAACGGGTCAGTAGTGCGGTGTGCGGTGTGCGGTGTGCGGGTCAGACGTGGTGGACAGTGTGGACAGTGTGGACAAAGTGGACAGGACAAGCCCCCCCCGCACCCCACGACAGTCAGAATAATCACAACCGGGACGGTTGCGCTACTTTTTAAACCAGTGCCCCTTGCACCCGTTCCCAACGCACTACGCACCACGCACTACGCACTACAGAGGGATTACTTTTTCGTTGTAAACAAGTCCTTGTCATCCAGTTTCATTGACGTCTTTACGAAAAACTTGATCCGTTCAGCGCGGTGACGCTTTCACGGGGATAAAATTGTATGGACAGAGGCGGGGTCGCATCCGGGCTTTTATCATTGATCAGGGCGATGAGGGAATTCACCAGGCGTTCGGCCAATGTCGAATAGTCGATGCCCACGCTGGTTAAAGCCGGCATATAACTGGAGGCCCAGAATGAATTGTCAAAACTAACCACGCCGATATCGTCCGGCAGTCGTAAGCGTAAACCATGCAAGGCATTAATGCCGCCGAAGGCCAGGCAGTCGGAAAGGTAGAACAGGACACTGGTCTTGGGAAAACGCTCCAGCAATCGCAAGGTGCGATGATAGCCTGCCTGCCCGAATACAAAGGAGTCTCCGCTGCGTATGATCCGCTCTGCACTGAATTCCGGCACCAGCGCCTGAAAATACTGCAAAAAAGCTTCACTCTCTTCTGCGTTCATGCGGTTATCAACACCGATAATCCCTACCTCCCGGTGCCCTGAATGATATAAAAATTCCGCCAACTGGCGCATCCCGTCGGAAACGTCAACTTCCAGGCGAAAACCTTTATCATATTCCAAACTTTCCCAGTAAGTAACTGCCGGAACATGACAATACGAACGCAGCAAGCTGAAAAACTTCGCATCAAAGTGACCAATCAACACTAAACCATCGACAAATTGAGATAGCTTGCGGCAGTTAGGTAAAGGATTCGACACATCAACAAATTGCAAAATACTTCGAAAGGAAGCCTCACCCATCGCTTCCAATAGATGTACCAGTAAATCCTCCAACCAAAAATTGCTCTTGCGACAGCTCTTTTCAACTAATATTCCTAAACAACCGCGTAAACCAGAGCGAACCGCACGAGCGTAGGGATCCGGCACATAATTCAAACGGGCGATCGCTTCATTTATTCGATCATTCAAGGCCGAATCACAACGACCACCATTCAATATCCGAGATACTAAGCCGACACTTACGCCGGCTGCTCGGGCTACCTCCTTGATGGTTACATGATTGGAAGACATTTGCTCTAACCCAAATAATTAACCAGTGAATCGTTTCATGGTGAATATATCATTCAAATAAATCTTTTCAAACGACGGAATTATGGAGAAAGGGATCTCTGTGTAATCTGCGTAATACGTCAGGGCATCGCAACCGGGACGGTCGCGCCACTTTTTAAACTGCGTGCGATCCCATCCGTCGAAGCAGCAAACCCTAAAAAATTTTCGTGTCTTTTCGTGTTTTTCGTTGTTAAAAATGAGCTTTGTTCGCAAGCTCAGACTGGCAGTTTGCGGTATTTGCTGCGGCGGTTTTGGAATTGTTCGTCGCTGTTGAGGTATTTTTCGGCATAGGCCTCGAAGTTGCCGTCGAACCAGGTGACTTTGCCATTTCCCTCGAAGAGCAGGAGATGCGTGCAGATGCGGTTGAGGAAGAAGCGGTCGTGGCTGATGACCATTGCGCAGCCCGGGAAGTCGATCAGAGCCTGTTCGAGGACGCGCATGGTGTTGACATCAAGGTCATTGGTCGGCTCATCGAGCAGAAGCAGGTTGCCGCCGCGACGCAAAAGCTTTGCCAGATGCACCCGGTTGCGCTCGCCGCCGGAAAGCTGCCCGACAAGTTTCTGCTGCATGGCGCCACGGAAATTGAATTTACTGACGTAGGCTCGTCCATTCATCATGCGCCCACCGACGGAAAGGTCATCCTGCTCATCGGTGATTTCGGCATAGACGCTGCGCTCGTCTTGCAGGGCATCGCGATGCTGATCAATATAGGAGAGCTGGACGGTTTCGCCTAACTCGAGGCTGCCGGAATCCGGCTCTTCCATGCCCATGATCATCCGGAAAAGCGTGGTTTTCCCGGTGCCATTGGGACCGATGACGCCGACGACTGCACCAGGCGGCACAGTGAAGCTGACCTTATCGAGTAGCTTGCGCTCGGGATCAAAGGCCTTTGACAATTCTTTGACCTCGAGGACTTTGTTCCCAAGCCGGGGACCGGGCGGAATCTGGATGCTGACGTCATCGCGGTTGAGCTCGAATTCCTGTCCGGCCAGTTCGTTGTAGCGGGTGATGCGTGCCTGGTTCTGCTTCAGGCGCCCAGCAGGCGTGGCGTTGATCCATTCCAGTTCACGAGCCAGAATGCGCTGACGCTGCGTCTCCTTTTTCTCGAGGATGCGGAGACGTTCCTGCTTCTGCTGCAGCCAAGAGCTGTAGTTGCCCTCGAAGGGAATGCCGCGCGTATTTTCAATCTCGAGAATCCACTTGGTGATATTATCGAGAAAATAGCGGTCATGGGTGACAATAATGACTGTGCCGGGATAATCCCGCAGCGTTTTCTCGAGCCAGGTGATCGTTTCGGCATCAAGATGGTTGGTCGGCTCATCGAGCAGCAGCAAATCCGGCTTTTCAAGCAGGGCTTTGCAGAGGGCGACACGGCGCCGCTCACCGCCGGAGAGGGTTTCCACACTGGCGTCATCCGGTGGCAGGACGAGGGCGTCGGAGGCGATATCGAGCAGGCGGTCGATATTCCAGCCATCGAGGCGGTCGATCTCGTTCTGCAGAAAATCGAATTCGTCGTTGACCTTTTCCATCTCTTTTTCGCTGAGGTCTTCGCCCATTCTTTCCATGACGGCGTCGTAGCGTTCGATTAGCTGCTGAATGGGCAGCATGGCCTCCTCGAGATTGCCACGCACATTCTTTTCCGGATTGAGGCGGGGTTCCTGCGGCACCATCAATACCCGCATCCCTTTGGTGATCTGAGCAGTCCCCAGGATTTCCTGATCAAGCCCCGCCATGATCCGCAACAACGTCGATTTGCCGGCACCATTTTCACCGACTATGCCAATTTTGGCACCGAGGTAAAAGGACAAATTGAAATTCTGCAAGATCGGCTTGTCCCCATAGAACTTGCTGACATTATTCATCTGAAAGACAAATTGTGGAGGCATTCGGCAGAGACTCCTTTTTTAACCACAAATGCACAAAAAGGCTTGGCGTGGGCTAACGCCCACAACCCACACGGACTTTACACGGACGGGACACGGACGGGACACGGACAACAAATCGGACGGATCGCCATGTGCCAAGGCCGGCTTTACGCAATTGCGTCGGAGGCGATATGGAGCGCCGGCATGAAGCCGGTTTCCCTCTCTCATCACTGAAAAATCAAAAAGTTCAAAAAAAATTCTCAAAAATGAGAAAGACCCTCAAAGCCAGTAACTTGCGCATCTGGTTTTTGAAGATCTTGCACAAAAAAGAAGAAATCGAGTGATAGTAGTACGAAAATTTAGAATGTTTCCGGCAGGAAGGTTGGGAAGGTGAGTCCTTTTAGCACGGGCGCTGTTCCCCGGCATTGGGCGACGTGAATCTCAGTGTTTTTAGCACCCAAGGAATAGGCGAAATTGCGCAACTCGAGCGCGGAGCAGGGCACCAGCGCCACCGGGCTGCGTCCGAGATTCTCGTTCAATTGCGCTATCAGCAGTGCTTCTGCAGCATCAGTATTGCGTGCGCAACCCGGCCCAATCATGTTGGTCGCCGGATGACAGACCGAACAAAGAACTCCATCCAGCGCATTGCCATCCGCTGAATCACAGACCGATATCGACCAGATTCTTTCAGGGTTTTCGATAAAGTGCTGATAGTCGCCGGGGCGTTCAATTCCTGTCAGGTCGCGTTCCAGTTCGACGATGGCCGGCAGGTCAGCCCGGGTGGCTTTGCGCACCCGGGCGCTGGCCGGAAGCTGCTTCCGGTACCCTTCCTCGGGCACTGGAAATTTCATGTCCTGATAGATGCAATAGGGTGTGAAGCCCTGTCGGTTGTAGAGGGAGAAGGAGTCCAGATTCATGGCACTCGAGACCAGATGCAGGGGTTTGTGCAGCTGTTCAGCACTATCAATGATGCTTTTGAGCAAAGCGGAGGCGATGCCGCGTCCGGAGTAGCTGGGATGAACATTCATAATGCCCAGCGAGACATGGGTCGGACGGACATGCAGAAAACAGGAGCCGACAACTAACCCGGAATACGAATCGACCGCGACAATGCCAGAACTGCCCGGCAAGGTATGATAGATATCATAGTATAGTTCCGTTGTCCGGGGACCGCCGGTGAAACGTCGCATGCCGAAATGGACTTCGTACCAGACGCTGGTGGAAAGACAGACCAAACCAGCCACCGCCTGGCGGTCTTCCGGCTGCATTTTACGAATGCTGAATGATGGGGACATACTCGATTCTCCTTAATGATTTTTTAACCACGAAAAGCACGAAAAGACACGAACTTTTTTCGTGCTTTTTTGTGTCTTTCGTTGTTAAAAACTTTCCTGCCCGGTGATGCAGGGGCAGACTTCGCGGAAGTTGCAGGATTCGCAATTTTGCGGACAGCCTGTAAACGCAAAATCTTCCTCGTCAGCGAGATTTTTTTCCGGATCGCGCAATTTCCGGCGCAGGGTTTCGATGCTGGTCAGAATCTGTTCCTTGACCGAGACCAGCAGTTCGGCGTCAATCGGGTAATCGCTTTTGCGTCCGCCGTCATTGAGGAAGACGCCGTGCAGAGCCAAGTCTTCGAGCCGGATTTTCCATTTGTCCATGGCCATCAGTGCGTAACAGGCCAGTTGAAGGCGCAGCGAACTCGGGTTTTCTCCGCCGGTTTTCCAATCGACAATATGGAAGAGGCCATCGTTGTCGGTGAAGGCAAAGTCGATGGCACCCCACACTTTGCAGTCATTCAACTGGAAACTCTCGAGGGTGTCGATGGATTTCCACTGCAAGTAAGGCAGGCTGACTACTTCCTTGACAAATGGGGAGGTGGCAAAGGCCTCGAGGCAGTTGTAGACCCGTTCCTTGATGTAGTCGGTCTGTTCTTTGGGCAGGGTTTTTCCGTCGCCGTAGTACAACTCGAATAAATTCGTCTTCTTGGGATAATTCAACCATTCCTTCGTTGTGCTTTCCACCCATCCCTTGCGCAAAAGCAGACGCCCCTTTGCCTGAAGCTCCTCGGTTGACGGCAATGTCCGCGTACGTGCACACTGTTCGAGAGCCTCCTTCAGAACTTCATGAACGATACTGCCCGCCCACATCAGCAGCGATTTGAGATTCTTCAGAATGTAGAGCTGACGCGTGCGCTCGGGGGCACCAATTTCCCAGCCGCCCCAGGAACCATAATACGCATAGTAGTACGCACGCTGGCAGTACTGATATTGCTGCCAGCGGGAAACCGACCAGCTTAAATCATTCGTCAAAACTTTTGCCATAGAATTCGCTCCTTTTTAACCACGAACCACACGAAATTTTTCGTGGTTAAAAAAAATCAGTTGGTTGTTTCTCGTCGTCTTCTGCGGAAGAATTCCTGGATCAGGGTGGTGCATTCCTGCTGCAAGATACCGGATTCGACTTCGACGCTGTGGAGCATGCCGGGGAAATTGGTGATCTCGAGTGCTCCACCGGCTGCGCCCATGCGCGGGTCCGGGCAGCCGAAGACGAGCTTTCCGAGGCGGCAGTTGACCATAGCGCCGGCGCACATGGCGCAAGGTTCCTTGGTGACATACAGGCAGCACTCGGTCAGACGCCAGTCGCCGACGGCAGCAGAGGCCTGTGTCAGGGCGATCATTTCCGCGTGCGCAGTGCCGTCTTTCAGCGTTTCCACCTGATTGCCAGCACGGGCGATGATCTTGTTTTTCCAGACAACAATCGCACCGACTGGTACCTCCCCCTTCGCTTCTGCTTCCCGCGCATGACGCAAAGCCTGGCGCATGAAGTATTCAGGGGTATAGATGGCATTGACCGGCATTTCAGTCATTGGATAGTGCCTCGAGAAAACGTTTGGCGCGCTCGGGTTGGTCATCGCAGACGATGGCGGCAATCTGGCGCAGTTTTTGCAGGCGGGGTTCGGTGGCGGGATCGACTCCGGCGCGTTCGAAGCGGTCAAAAGCGGCAGCGGCCTCGAGCAGATGGCTGCGCACATCATGGTAGTAGAGGTCAACCAGCTCCGAACCGCTTTTGCCGCGTATTGCTTCTTTGGATTTGTTTTCAGGCATGAAAATTTCCTCCCCATTTCGTGTTACTGTAACCCTATAAAAAATTTTCGTATCTTTTCGTGTTTTTCGTTGTTAACTCTCTAACCATGTTTTCAGGCAGAAAAGGCTCCAGAGTCTGGCGGCGTGGTCGGCTTTGCTATCGAGGTGTTCCCGCACCAGGTGCTGGATGTAGCTGGCATTGAGCCAGCCATGCCGATCCCATTCTGTAACCGAGGCGGCCAGCTGTTGCAGGTCCGGTTTGAGGTCATTTCGGAACCAGGATGCCACCGGGGTGCCGAAGCCGCGTTTGCCCTGTTGCAGCAGGATGTCCGGCAGCATTTCCCGCCCGATGGCACGCAGGGGGCGTTTGCGTTCGCGTAGATTCAGCTTGTAAGTGCGCGGTAGACGCAAAGCGAAATGGACGACCTCGAGGTCCAGGATCGGGCGGAGGATGTCCAGTCCGCTTTCCAGATTGCCGATGTCATATTTTCGGAAGCAGTCTTCCGGCAGATTGGTGGCGATGTCCAGAGCGGCAAATCGTTCGACTGGGTCATGGCACTGCGCCTCGAGGGCAATTTCCCGCCAGCGTTCACGGTAGTCCAGCACATCGTTTTTGCGCATGAGTTCGCGTCTCAATTCGGGCGAGAAGAGTTCCTGGAAGCTCATAAAGGAAGTCGCCATCGGCATTGCCAACGCCCGAGCTAGCCGTGCAACGTTGGCCATCGTGCTGCGCTGTTCGGAAGACGTCGGCAGAAAAGGCAGCAGGATTTTTGCCAGGCCCTGGCCGATCCCGCCCGGTATTCCGCCCAGGCAACTGCGCCAGGCAATGAATTGCAGGCGTCGGTAGCCGCAGAAAAACTCATCGCCACCATCACCGGTAAAGACGCCCCGCGCAGATTTGCCGGCTTCTTGCAACGCCAGCGCAGTTGGCAGC
Source organism: Lentisphaeria bacterium (assembly GCA_033809415.1). GTDB lineage: Bacteria > Verrucomicrobiota > Lentisphaeria > Oligosphaerales > Oligosphaeraceae > JAQVUB01. The sequence continues at coordinate 5,346 of JAPXLT010000058.1, read as the reverse complement.
AGCGATGAATCCGCAAAGGGCTCGCCGGCTGCCGCCAGCAAATCCGCCATATGCCGGATTTCGGCAGGTTCGACCTTGCGGATGATTTGCTCGATGCCGTGACGTTTTGCGGTTTGAGCGGCCAATGCGCTTTCATCGTAGAGGGCTTCCGCAAAGGCGATCGAGATCGCTTGCCCGGGCTGCTGCATCATGGGGGCAGCCAGACCCAGAACGACGCCGGAGTCAATGCCGCCGGAGAGCAGGAAATTAACTTGGCCATGTCCGCGAAGGCAGCGCTTGATCGCCTGTTCGAGCAGGCGCTTGCTTTCCTCGACGGCTTCCGGGAAAGAGATTTCGAGCTTGGGCAGGTACTGCGGTTTCCAGTACGTGTTGTTTCCGCATTCGCCGCCAGCATTGAATTTCAGCACGGTTGACGGTGGGACTTTTCGGACTGCCTGCCAGATGGTGGAAGGCGCCGGGCAGTAACCAACACCAAAGTAATCCGCCAGAGTTTGCAGATCGTATTCTTTGCTGATGCCAGGCTGGCTGATCACATCGCGCAGGGAATCGGAAAAGATCAGGCGCCCTTCAGCATCCCATGCGTAAAAGAGGAATTTCTGACCAAGCTGATCGCGCCCCAGCAGCAGTGCCTTGTCTTTTTCCTGCCAGATGGCAAAAACGAAGGCGCCATTGAGTTTCGGAAAAGCACGGTCGCCTCGGCGGTGAAAGAGTTCGAGCAGAATGATTGCATCCGAGTTGTCAGCCGAAATATCGAGTTCGCGCAACAGCTCCGCACGGTTGCGCAAAAACCCAGCAAACCATACACGCAGTCCCTTGTCTTCTGAGACGGCATGCCAAAGAATTTCACCATTCTCCCGGAAATTAATGATGTTTTTAACCACGAAAGACACGAAAAAACACGAAGAAAATTTGGGTGGCGGCTTTACGCCAGCTGGGCAATTGCCTGGGCGCGGTCAACAATATTGGCCAGATGGCGGGAAACTTTGCGGAATTCAGCCAGCAGCTGGATGTAAAAGACCCCGATGACTGGCAGACATGTCCCTGCTTTGAGGCGTTCGAGGTGATTGTTTTCGAAGGAATCAGTCAGTGCGTTGATTTTATCTTCCAGGTCGCGTGCCTTGGCATAGTTTTCAGAAGTGAACTTGACCAGCAGGGTGTGGGCAAACTCCACCTGCTTGGCCAGCAGGGCGTGCAGCTCCGCCATTTCGCCTTCTGCCATTTCGCTGAGTGCTACACCAGTCTTCTTGATCTGGTCGAACTGTTCGAGAATGATGGCCGTATGGTCACCGATGCGCTCGGTGTCATTGGTGCAGTGGATCAACAGCGGAATCGCGTCCGCTTGGGCAGGCTGCAGTTTCCGCTGCATCAGGCGGGACAGGTAATCGGTGATTTCACCCTGCAAAGCGTCAATCTCATCTTCACGCTTATCCAGTTCGCCGGCCAGTTTCTGGTTTTCCGGTGTATTGTTGGCGTAGGTGTTGAGTGCACAGTCAATCATCACCCAGGCGTTGGTCAGCATCTTGCGCAGGGTCGAGATGGTTTGCGAAAGCGCAATCGAGGGTGTGTTCAGAAGATGCGGCTCGAGATACTGGTATTTGACACCATCAGTACGCACTGGAATGATCTTTTCGCAGAGATGAGCCAGCACCGGTATAAAAGGAATCAGGGCTAAGGTTGTGCAGACATTGAAGATCGTATGGGCATTGGCAATTTTACGCGGCAGGGCGCCGGAAGCACTCAAGTGCTCGACCAGCTGAAAGAAAACCGGCATCTCCGAATCTCCGATATGGAACCAGAATGTTCCCACGCAGAGCAGGACGCCAAAGACATTGAACAGCGTGTGTGCAAGGGCAGCTTGCTTGGCAATCCGGTTGGCTGGAATGGCTGCAATCTGGGCGGTGATCGTGGTGCCGATATTCGAGCCGAGAATCAATGCAACGGCAGTATACAGATCAACCAGGCCGCTGGCACCGAGCGCAATGACAATGCCGCTACAGGCCGAACTGCTCTGGATAATCATCGTTACCAGCATCCCAATGCCAATCGCACCAAAAACGGCACCGGGCGGCAGACTGCCGTCGCGTGGGGCGCAATTGAAAGTCTGGAACAGGGCGATAAAGTCCGGATCCTGAGCCAAATTTTTAAGTTCACTGCTCATGATGCTCATGCCGAAGAAGAGCAGTCCGAAGCCGAGCACGGTATCTCCCCAACCCCGCCAGGCGTGATGTGTAATAAAGCAAAGCAGCACGCCAAGAATGATGGCCGGCATGATCAGCCACTCGATATCGAAAGCAATGATCTGGGCGGTGACCGTGGTACCGATATTAGCACCGAAAATAATGCCGATGGCTTGCATCAAATTGAGCAGGCCGGCATTGATGAAGCCGACTACCATCACAGTAGTGGCACTCGATGATTGGATGACGGCAGTGACAACTGTGCCGGACAGGATGGCAACGAAGCGGTTCGAGGAAAAGAAGTGCAGGATGGACCGCATGCGGCTGCCGGCGGACTTGTGCAAGCCATCGCCCATCAACTTCATGCCATAGATAAAAAGTGCCAAACCGCCAAAAACAGTGAGAATTTGCATACAGAGAGTTCCTTGCAGGGGTGCAGGGGTGCAGGGGGCAGGGTGCTGTCTAGTCTTTTTCCTGCAGCAGGAGGGCTGTCTGTTCAAGAACTTTGTCAGCACCCATAATCATCAGGTTGTCACCTGTCAGAAGCTGGGTGGCGCCCTGTGGAATCAAAAATTTGTCGCCTCGGCGTATGAGCATGACCAGGGCACCTTTTGGCAGTCCAAGTTCGGCGAGGGTTTTCTGGTCCCCACGTTCATCGACGATAAATTCGCGGCTGGTGGCATCGACGGTGCCGGTGTTTTCAAAGGACAGCGGCACCCTCGGGGTCACTCGAAGGGGCAGGTCCAGTTTCAGAAGACGCGCCAGCGGCATGATCGTCATGCCTTGCAGCAGTACCGAGCTGAGCACGATGAAGAAAACGATATGGAACATGATGCCTGCATTTTCCAGATCGGCCAGCAGGGGGAAGGTGGCCAGCATGATCGGAGCACCGCCACGCAGCCCGACCCAGGAGACCAGGACGCGTTCCGCCGTGGTGAACTTGCTGCCGATCAAGCCGATGAACACGGCGGCAGGGCGTGCAACGAGCATCAAAAACGCGGCGACAGCCACTCCGACCCATTTAATATACCAGATTTGCCTAGGAAACGAAAGCATGCCTAGCATGCTGAATAGAATGACTTGCATCAGCCAGGCAAAACCATCGTAAAATTTTCCGATGCTGTTTTGGTAGATGAAAGAGGTGTTGCCAAGCACCATGCCGGCGACATAGACGGCCATGAAGCCATTGCCGCCAATCAGTTCCGTAATGGCAAAAATCAGCATGACGGAAGCAATGGCAAGCACATAATAGAGTCCGTCATATTCAAAATCAATTTTATTGTAGAGAAAGGCTGTGGCTTTGCCTAACAGCAAGCCAAACAGGATGCCTAGGGTCATTTTCAGCAGAAACATCGGAAGGATGATCCAATACCCGCTGAGGGGAGTCGGGGTCCCCCCAGTAGTTTCGGAAACGACGACTCCGACCATGAAGATGGTCAGAAAGGCGGCCATGGGATCGTTACTGCCGGATTCAAACTCGAGCAGCGGCTGCAATTGACCGCTGAGACTGACCCTGCGTGAACGCAAGATCGCAAATACGGCGGCGGCGTCCGTCGAGGAGACGATCGAACCGAGCAACAGGCACCAGGCCATCGAGACAGGCACCTCGGGCAGCAGCCATTTCATCGCTACCCAGGCGAAAAGGCCGACAAACAAAGCGGTCAGCAGTACCCCCAGGCTCGATAGGATGCTGGCAGGGATCAATACTGGCTTGACGACTTTCCAGCGGGTGTCAAATCCACCGGAAAACAGGATGAAAGCCATGGCTGTCGAACCGATGTAGTTGGCAACGACGGCATTGTCAAATGCCAGGCCACCAGGCCCCTCTGACCCAAAAAGCATGCCAACTCCCAGAAACATAAGCAGAGTCGGCATATTCAGCCAGGAAGAAAGTTTACTCGATATCAGGCAGACCAGAATAACTGCCCCAAGAATAACCAGAATGGTGGCAAGCTGCATTTTTTTCGCCTAATATTGGAATTATGACATATTATTCAAACGGAAAAAATAAAATATAATCCCCAAAAGAGATTTTTTCAAAACAGACTTGGAATGCGTCTGTAATACTATCAATTGAGTTGCAAACCGGAAAATGTCGAAAAGCTTTTCTTTCCGGGCTATTCATTACCATTTTATGCCGGCCTCATTCAGCAAAGACCATCCGATCGGGGCATTTGTCCAGCCACTGTAGATGCTGCTGGCGCCACCCTCAAAACAGTCGCCGCCGCCCCAGCATTCATTTTGCAAATCGTACATTCCCCGCCAGCATCCTTTAAGATACGGCAAATCAGTTTGATCCTGAATTCGCAACAACAGAGCAAGCAGGCATTCTTTGGCTTGAATAACTTCCTGATTGCAGACATCGTCTGGCAGAATTTCCAGCGCCAGCAGAGTAAAATTGACAGTATAAATCAAGTCACATAATGTCGTTCCCACCGGTGCTTCGGAATGCGAAGCGGGCGGGCAACCGTTGTTTTCCTTGATAAATGCCAGCAGCCGCTCGGTAAGACGGTTTAGCCATCCATCAGGCATATCTGGCAGATATCCGGCAATGCCCGCTCCCAACAGAGCATAGGCAGTTTCACTGGCATTAAAAGTCGAAAGATTGCCATCCACATAGGTGAAATAGTCGGTTGCTATTTTGCTGCGCCGATCAGACTTTCCGGCACTCATGGCCAACGCGCCGGCCGCAAGCGCACCCCAATGCGGCTGGGAAATATTCCCACGCCACAGCTCACTTTTTTGCCGCATGCTGCATGCTGATTGAAAGCAGGATTCCATGGCAGAGGCACCCAATTGTGCATATTCGGCCATCCGGTAACAACGATCCCAGTCAGGCTGACGTTCAGCAATTTTCAATGCCAGAATTATGCACCATGCGTTGTCATCCAGCCAGATATTGTGAGTCCAAAGCAGATTACTCCAGTTCCAGACGCCAACAGGACAATTTGTATAATCCGGATTTCTGCTCAACAGGGCACTGCGGTGATACAGATATTCGAGCAGATTCTTGGCAATTGTCTTATCTTGGGGATTCCCGAAATATTCATGCAGTAGGAGAAAATAGTAGGCCACCTGAAAGCAGCAATCGGCGCGACGTTGTTCGAGAACACATCCTCCGTCAAAAAACTTCCATGCTGGGAAAGCATCCATGGAATCCCTGGCTGGT
>JAPXLT010000057.1:0-19850 GCA_033809415.1 Lentisphaeria bacterium | reverse complement strand
GTGCGGGGTGCGGGGTGCGGGGTGCGGGGGGCAGGGGGCAGGGGGCAGGGTGCAGGGGGCAGGGTGCAGGGGGCAGGGGGCAGGGGGCAGGGTGGAGACGTCCGTCCACCATGTCCACCATGTCCACCATGTCCACAATGTCCACAATATTCAACAGATGTAGGTCGGACAGGTCGGACAGGTCGGACAGGTCGGACAGGTCGGACATGCAACCGTACCGGTTGCGGTACTTTTAAATGCAAATTTGAGTTTTTTCGGATGGAGAACTACATTAACAATTATTAGGGTCAAGCTCAAAATCTAGTATGATCGAAAAAATCGTGTTTTTAGCACTGACTGGAGAAATGCAATGTCTCGAAAAGTAAAATATGGAATCATCGGTACTGGCGCGATTGCGCAGATGCATGCCCAGGCTCTGACTGGCGTTGAACAGGCCGAATTATTTATGGTCTTCGATATCGTCACCGAACGGGCAAAAGCGTTCGCGGAGCAGCATAACTGCCGTTATGCCGAGAGCCTCGAGGAATTGCTGCAATCCGAAGTCGAGGCGGTGACCATTGCCACGCCAAGCGGCTTGCATGGACAGTGCGCTATCCCGGCAGCCAAGGCCGGCAAGCATATTCTCTGCGAAAAACCCCTCGAGGTGACGGTCAGCAAAGCCAATGATCTGATTCGGACCTGTGAGAGCAACAACGTACGCTTGTCAGCTGTTTTCCAGTCGCGTTTTTGTGAATCGGTGAAAACGATCCGGCAAGCGGTGGACGAGGGGCGTTTTGGCCAGCATGTCCTAGGCAGTGCGAGTGTGCGCTGGTACCGGACTCCGGAATACTATGCCAATGCCGGCTGGCGAGGCACCTGGGAGCTTGATGGCGGCGGTGCCTTAATGAACCAGGGCATTCATACGGTGGACCTACTGCTCTATTTCAATGGGGACCCCCGGGAAGTCACCGGAAGATTTACCCGGATCATGCATAAAGGGATTGAAGTCGAGGATACGGTTGCGGGCATGGTGCGGTTCAAGAATGGTTCCTTGGGCACGATAGAAGCAAGCACGGCCTGCGCACCAGGCTTCCCTCGTCGGGTCGAATTGTCCGGCACGCAAGGCAGTGTTACGCTGGAAGGTGACCGGATTGTTCGCTGGGAATTTCAGGATGAGCGCCCGGAAGACAAAGTGATCCGGGAGCAGGGCGCAGCCCCCGCCGAACCCAAATCAAGTGGTGCCAGAGACCCAATGGGGATTTCCAGTGAAGGACATCGCTTGCAGCTGCAAGAATTAACCGAAGCCATTTTGGGCGGACACCGCCTGACTACACCCGGATCCGAGGGCAAACGCGCCGTCGAACTGATCTGCGCCGTCTATGAATCTGCCCGTACCGGAACCTCCATCAGCTTCCTCTGAGCATTGAAAACGGTTCTATTTGGCTCGAAGCTCGGAAATAAAACCGGGTGCAATCATCCGGGTCAAGCGTTTCCGGACATGGATATTCGTGTGATTATGCCGTCTTCTTTGCTGGAGATTTGCAGTTGGTTGCATCCGCTCAACAACCACTTTGAGGGTATTTTGAAGCGATTGGAGGGGCTTTCCGGTGATTCATTGCCGTTAACATTGACTTCGAGTGGAATGGCACACTCGATATCAAGGATATATTCTGACGGTTGCTGCGGGATTGATCCAAGGTACAACTTGATCCTGACAGGAGTTCCTGGTGAAACAGGTCGAGGCAGTTCGAACCGATTTTGCAACCTTGCTGCGGTTTCCGGAAAGCGCATATAGGAATCTGATTCGGCCAGGGTTAAATCAACATCATGCCAGGTTTTATGAAAACGGGCCTCTTTGCCGCGCAATGTCTCAGGCGAGCCAATTTCTGTGAACATTTCCGGGTAATTGGCGATGGTTGACTTGAAAAAGTTGAAAAGATAGATACCGTCCGCTCCGGACTGCCATGCTGCGGAAGCCGCTCCGCGAATATCTTCGCGTTCCACATGACGGCGCTCGCCTCCGGGAAATGAACTGTACTTAATTTCAAGTCCATAGAATATTTTGATGTCAGAGCCGGCGAGTATTCGCCATTGATCTATGGGAAGCTCTGCATCCAAGGTCAGGAATGGCGCAACTGTCAGATCATCAATCAGATTTTCTGCAATCCAGCGCTGCACATCAAGTCCGATCCGCTGGCATGCGTCCGGCGTGCCAGGCACACGAACTGACAAATGGCGCTTTCGGCCTGAAACGGTTGTTTTCCAGTTGGTTTTCTGTTGGATTTTCCGGATCATGTCAGTGATTAGTTCAGGGTGTTCCGAGCCGCGTGGGAAAAACATTGGGAATCGGGTCCAGTCACATTCATACCCATCGGCATCGTAGCGTTCAATGATTTCAAAGATTCTCCGCAGAAAGAGTTCTCTGACCGGCAGGAGATTGTAGTTCAATCCATTTTCGTAGGGTATCGTGGAAATTCTCCATTCCGGGTGTTCTTTCCATAAGCGGCAATGCAGGGCAGAGTGAGGGTTTTCGCCATCGTGAATATCATTCATCCGGACACTTACATAGGGTGAAAGACCGTTTTCTCTGGCTCTCCTCAAAGAATATTCCGTTTGATCGATGCCCTGTTGTCGCAGATAATGCAGGTTGGCCGCCAGGCGGAAGCGGGAAGGCTTGCCGCAGAGGGCGGGTTGATCGACTCCAAGTGAGGGTACAAAGCCGTTCGCAAAGATTTCCCAGTGTTCGAGATTGGCAAATGCCACAGAACTTGCCGGACAGCAACAAAAGCGCTTCACTTGAGTGTCGGCAAGCGGATCAATAAAGGAATTGATGTTGTCAAGAACCTGCACTTCCGATACTGTATGAAGCATTTCAGTAGGGTCGATATTGTAAATAATCATGAACCTGAATCCTTTTTTACCACGAACCACACGAAAAGACTTGGCATGGGCTGACGCCCACACCCCACACGGACTTTACACGGACTTTACACGGACTTTACACGGACTTTACACGGACTTTACACGGACTTTACACGGACTTTACACGGACGACATATCGGTCGGATCGGTCGGATCAGTCGGAGAAAAAGACAGGAGTAGTACGAACGATGATTACCCCTTGTCAAAAAAACTACCAGCCATCGCGATTTTTACTTTACGGATTCAGGTGGAGCTGGTATACTTTGGCCTCGTATGGGCTGAAGGCGTCTTCCGGGCGGTTGAGAGTGCGGTTGTTGTCAAAGGGCAGGAGTACGGTTGCCTTGTCCGGTAGTGGGAAGGTATTGACGCTGCTGTTCTGGTTGATGGCAATGACCGTCAGCAACGAGCCATTCTGCCGTGCAGCCAGCAGGAATCCCGGAGCAGTTTTGAAGGGATACTCGATTGGCAGCCCAGCCTTCTGGAAAGCCTGAAAAACAGGCTGGATTTCGGCGTTGAGGCCGGAGAGCAAGGACCAGAGTCGGCTTCGTTCGGGCGGGAGGAAACCGTGCCCCATGTGGATGATGACGCCGGCAAGGCCGTTGGCGACAGCTTGGAAGGTTGCCGCACGCAGCTCTTCGGCAGTGCGGCATTGATTGTTGGGGATGGTTCCGCCAAGCCAGAGCAGCACCGGCTTGTCAGGGCAGGCTTCACGGATTGCCGAGATATTGCTTTGCAGATTTGGCATCATATTCACTGCGTAGCTGGAATTCCAGGCGGCTGCTTCAAGAATATCACAATGCGGGGCGAATTGAGCGGCGACCGGCAGTTGGTCGATTTGAATGGAAAACAGGCTGTCCGGGCTGATCTGCTTGAGTTTCTGGTAGATTTTCTGATACCATTGCGGGGAATCTAGATACGTCAACGTCCCATCGGCATTTTTGTGGGCTGCGCCCAGTTGTGCTTCGTAGGCAATACGCCAGAAGCGGTTTCGGGCAGGCGAAGGAGTCTGGAACTGTTTTTGCAATAGTTCTTCGAGCTGTTCCCAAGGCGGAAAGGTGTAGCCAACCCAACCGTCTTTTCGCAGCAGGCTAGCTCCCCGTACCGACTCGAGGCGCACAGCGTTTTGCTGCTGGCCGTATGCTCCGTATGCCAGATTGAAGCAATCCTGATCTTGCAGGAAATGCTTTGCCGTCGGGCTGGCGCCAACCAGGAAAATTGGGTTTTCGTCCAGCAGAAGTCGTGTTCCGCTGGTGGTCAGTCTGGCATTTAGGGGCAATGGCGGTGCTTTTCTGGCGTGCGGAATGTATTGAAATGCCCGCAGGGTCTGATAGGGGGTTCCGCTCTGTTCCCAGCTGGTCCGCAGGTAGAGAGTGCCAAAGGGCAGGTTGTTTAGCATCAGGCTTCCGGACAGCGCATTCCAGTCCAGTGACAGGATGGCTGGGCTGTTCAGGTGACATTCCTGCAACAGGCTGATCTTCAGTCTCTCGACCGGGCCAGTGCCAGGCGAAGACTGGGGGAGCAGGGAAAATTCGAGCTTGCCATCTTCAGGCGTATAATAGTATTTATCGAGGGTGAGGACGTCCTGGAAATGCCAGAGGTGGGCGGCCTCTCGATTGAGGAAAACCTGCTGCGCACTTTTGGAAAAGACTCTGAAGGCAATTTGCGAGCTTCCTTTCAAGGGCAGAAATGTATTTCGGATGCTTTCATTGAAGGTGATGAAACCCGGCGTCAATGGATCGATTCCCTTGCTGGCCAGGACAATGGCCTGATCGAGGAGAATCTGTGCCTGCAAGTCTTCAGGAGGATTCAGGGGAAGCTGTATCGTGCTGCGGATCTGGCTGCCGCGTATATCGAGCAGGGTGATGACGGCTGGTTCCCAAGTTGGAGTGACACCAAAATGCAGTTTCCCAAATGTGGCAAGATCATGAAAATTGCGACTTCCGCTCCAGCTCGAGACGTCCGCCGTGCTTCCCGGGCGGTTGCGGGCAAAATTGGCCAGCCAGCGGGTGCCTGGCAATGGTCTGCCGGTTTCAAGCGCGGCATAGGGGATGCGCAGCTCCATCAGCCAATGACGGTCACGAATCGAGCTTTTTTGCAAGATGCCCTGCGGTTGCCAGGAAAGGTCGCGCTTGCGTGCGGAATAACAGAAACCATTGAGATTAAAGCATAGATGAAAATACGTATCCGTATTGACTTGCATACTCCCATCCTTGATGATCTGTTCCGGCGCCAGAGAGACTTCGAAAGAATCATCACTGAACACGCCCATGTCATCATGGCGTTGGCAGCGGGTGGTGACAGCAGTCCCCGGCAGGAGCGCCCCCTGTGCCAGCAGATACAATGCACTCTTGTCATAGGCGGCACGCACGGTCGTCCATTCGAGCGGCCAGGAATCGCGGATGCTGACAAAGCCTCCGGCAATCGGTGCCTCTGCCCAGGCAGGATCATCTGAAAGGCCGTCAATCTGTATGGGTTCCTCGATGGGGCTGGTCAAATACAGGCTGGGTTGGGCAAAAAACGACGGGATGACACAAAGAAACAAGCTGGCAAAAAACAGTTTCATGGTTGGAACTCCGGAAAAGGGTGCAGGGTGCGGGGTGCAGGGTGCAGGGTGCGGGGTGCAGGGTGCAGGGGGCAGGGTGCGGGGTGCGGGGTGCGGGGTGCGGGGTGCGGGGTGCGGGGTGCGGGGTGCGGGGTGCAGGGTGCGGGGCACAATTCAAATATAACTGGCTTTTAGATAAAAAAAAGATATTCGGGTCAAAATCTGATTAGAGGGCTATATTTTGCAGATGACGGCTTTTATTCACGTGTGTCAGCATGTCGATGTCAGATGGTGGAAGTATGAGTGAGAAGATGGACAAGAATTTGTTGCCTATGCCCTGTTTTGTTGACTGTCGGTATCAACATCACAGTAAAGAGGAGCTGATTGCACGGATTACGGAGTTGGTCCAAGCCGGCAATTATTATCGCCTTGATTTATCTTCCCCTTGGTTTGGGAAGGTGCTTGCCGCATATCAGCAGCCACATCGCTATTTTCATACATTGGAACATCTTCTGTCCATTTGTGAACGCATTCATGAGACCGCGCCATCCGACCCGGAGATGCAGGGGAAACTGCTGCTGACGGCGCTGTTTCATGATGTGGTCTGGTACCCGCAGGGGGATGACAGCGAGGATGCCTCCGTCGAGGCCTTCGATTACATCATAGGACAATATCAGTTGCCGATTCCGGAGCAGGTACAGGCAGACATCCGCCGGGCGATTCTGTCGACAAAAGACCAGGACGCAAGCGATGAGCTGGCATCGCGCTTCCACGAGTATGACTGCCATATCATCCTGCATGGCAGCCCGGTGGATTTGCTCGGCTACGAATTCCAGATATTCCGTGAGTTTCAATACCTGAACATGGTGGAGTACCGTCGCGGGCGCAGTAAGTTTTTCAGCCGGTTCAGCCGACGCTTTCCGGATTGCCGTGTGAACATGCAGTTTCTGATCGAGTATCTCGAGCGTCGTCGTACGCGGGTGGGGGTGTATGCCGGCACTTTCAATCCGTTTCATATTGGGCATTTGTCGATTCTTGAAAAAGCGGAATTGATGTTTGACAAGGTGATCGTCGCAGTCGGCATCAACCCGAAAAAGCAAGTCGAGAGGGATGACCGTTTGGTGCATGTCCTGCCTTTTCATGAGGTGGTGCATTTCGATACGTTGATGGTGGATTTTATCGAGCAGGAATCGGTCTTTGCAGATGTGACGCTGGTGCGCGGCCTGCGCAACGGCTATGACTTGGACTATGAGATGAATCAACTTTGTTTCATGCGGGCGATGCGACCGGAGACCCAGGCTGTCTATATCCCCTGCGACAAAGAACTCGAGCATATCAGCAGCTCGGCCTTGAACAGTCTGACCATGTTTGATGTCAGGGGGCGGGACAGTATCTATTACCCGAAGAAATACAATTATTATCAACAGTCAATAGAAGAACTTTTTGGCTGAAAAGCAAAACGTTGGAGAGGAAGACATGCCGAATGGTTATCAGCACATGGTTCTGGATTATTATGTGGCAAAACTGCGCAAAGCAAAAGCACAGCGCCAGGCGGAGTTGAAGGCAATCAAAACGCGGGATCAGGCTCTTGTCTATCAGCGGACAATCCGGCAGGCGGTAGAAGAAGCCTTTGGCCCTTGGCCGGAAACGGTTCCGCTGAATCTGAAAGTTACTGGCATCGAACAGTTTGATGGGTGGCATATCGAAAAGCTGCTGTTCGAGAGCCGCCCGGGGTTCCTGGTCAGCGCACTGCTCTATGTGCCTGAAGCGGCCAAAAACGGCAAAGTCCCCGGGGTGCTGGCGACCTGCGGACACGCGATCGAGGGGAAGGCCTGTTCGACTTATCAGGAATTCGCCCAACGCCTGGTAAAAAATGATTTCATGGTACTGGCCTATGATCCAATTCATCAAGGAGAACGTGACCAGTATGCCCTGCTGAAAAAACAGGGCGTGACAGGATTTCCCGGACTTTGCGGAGCGCATAATTTCATGGGGCGTCAGCTCGAGCTTCTCGGTGACAGCTTTGCCGCCTGGCGGGTCTGGGATGGACGCGTGGCCTTGAGCGTCCTGCTTGCCCGTCCGGAAGTCGATGCTTCCCACGTCGGCGTGACCGGAAATTCCGGCGGCGGCACGTTAAGCGAGTGGCTCTGGGCCTGCGAGCCGCGTCTGACGATGGCTGCACCAAGCTGCCACATAACCACCCTCCTGGGTGATCTGGAAAATGAGTTGCCACGCGACGCGGAACAATATCCACGCGGCATCCTGGCCGCAGGCTTGGAACTGGCTGACTTGATGATCGTACGAGCACCGAAACCGGCGATCATCCTCGGACAAAGATTCGATTTCTTCGAGCGCAGGGGATTTTTCGAGGCATGCGAGGACGTGAGTGACTTTTACGAAGTGCTCGGAGCAGGCGACAAATTCGAGATGTTCCTGGGGCCGACGACGCATGGCTACTCCGTTCATAATCAGGAAGCCATGGTGGATTTTTTCTGCCGCCAGACCGGGAAAAAGGCGCGTCAGGTCGAGGTGGCGCCCCTTGCTGGAGACAAAATCCAAGTTTGTCCGGACGGGAATGTTCTTTTGGCTGGTTCGGTCAGTATCTCTGATCTGATGCAAAAACGGGCAGGCGAACTGGCTGCAAAACGCCCACCGCTCGATGAAGCAGCAATTCGAGCAAAGCTCGATGAGCTGCTGCAGATGCCGGAACGCCGCGGCATTCCGCATTTCCGGATCCCGCGCCCCTGTGTTTACCAGATTGACGGCCAGCAGGAAGTCTGGGCACGCTATGCGGTCGAGACGGAAGAACCCGGAATCCGTGCCATTGTGCATAAAAACGTGCGGGAGGATGGCTGCTACTATACACTTGATGTCGAGCGCGAGGTCTGTCTCTATCTGCCGGATGTGGCCAGCGATTGGGACTTGACCGGAAACGCATATTTCCGCCAGCTCGCCGCCAGCGGCGAAGTCTATTCCATCGACCCGCGAGGCATGGGGGAATCACGTCCGGAAGACGGACTTAAAAATGACGAACAGGCCTTTTTTGCTGATTATGGCATGGATTACATGATGCATGGCTATGGCAGCTTACTGCTGGAAAGCTATTTGGGACGGCGTGTGTTTGACGTGCTCCGGGTGATCGACCTACTGACAGACGAAGGGGCGGACGAAATTGCCCTGCATGGCCGCGGACAGGGCGCGATCATCGCGGCCTTTGCTGCCTTGCTCGAACCACGGATCGGGGAAGTTTTCCTCGTCGATAGCCCCATCTCTTTCCAAGAATGGATCGAAGACCCGCTTGCACGCTGGCCATCCGCATCACATCCCCAAGGCATCCTGCAATTCTTCGATTTCCCGGATGTTGTCAAAGCACTGGGCGCAAAAGCCAAAGTCGTTAGCAACTGGACGAGCAAAAGATAATACGTTTTTAACAACGAAAGGAACGAAAAAACTTGGCGTGGACTGGCGTCCACAACCTATTCAAACGGCAAAATGAGTGTTTTTAATGGACAGGGACACGAATGGACGTGATGGACTTGACGTTTAATGGACGAATGGACAGGCACAAAAAAATGTCATCTGCTGTACGTGTCCATTCCTGGCCATCGTCCATTGTCCATTCAGCAGTCCATTCCGTCCATCCTGTCCATTCCTGTCCCCTGTCCCTAGTCCATAAAAAATCTTTCCCAAAAAAGAGGAAGTTGGGCGTAGTACGAAGTCCATCGTTCATTCCATTCCTGTCCCTCTTGTCCATTCTTGTCCCTGTCCATTGCCCATAAAACTAAGGATGCATTGTTGCCATGAAAAAAGTCACCCTACTGATTCCTGTCCATAATGAAGAGGACGTGCTGCCCCAATTGGAAAAACGGCTGCTCGAAAATACCGGCAAACTGGATGCCTACGAATGGGAGTTCCTTTTTGTCGATGACGGCAGCAAAGACGGTTCCTTGGAGTGGCTGCGCAAGAAACACCAACAGGATTCGCGGTTTAAATATCTCTCCTTGTCCCGGAATTTCGGCAAGGAAGCCGCTATGCTGGCGGGATTCGACGCCTTCTCCGGCGATTGCATGATCATCCTTGACGCAGACCTTCAGGACCCGCCGGAATTGATTGGTGAGATGCTGCAAGAATGGGAAGCAGGCTTTGACGATGTCTATGCCCAGCGCCGTCAACGAGGCAAGGAAAGCATCCTGCGCAAAATCCTGACCTTGTGCTATTATCGCCTTATGCACTATTCGTCCCGCATCCGCCTGTTGCCAAATGTCGGGGATTTTCGCCTTCTTGACCGGCGCTGCGTCCAGGCACTGACGACTTTGCGGGAGCATAATCGCTACACAAAAGGGCTTTTCTGTTGGATCGGCTTCCGCAAAAAAGCCATATTGTTTGACCGGCATGACCGCCAGTCTGGAGTGAGTTCGTGGAATTTTTCCTCCTTGTTCAACCTGGCGCTGGATGGCCTCATCGGTTTCACGGCTTTTCCCTTGCGTCTGGCCATGCTGTTGGGTTTTTTCGTATCCTCACTTGCTTTTCTCTATGGCATTTATGTCTTTATAAAAACTCTTTGCTATGGCGATCCGGTTGCCGGATATCCAAGCCTGATGGTGGTGATTGTTTTTTTGGGGGGAGTGCAGCTCTTCACGCTCGGAGTGATCGGGGAATATATGAGCCGGATTTTTGATGAAAGCCAAAATCGACCCAATTATATCGTTGCCGAAAAAAATGGCGAAAAGATATAATTCGAGGTATATTCTACAAGAAGCACTTCACTTTCCTGTTTTTTTGAAAGGAAGAACAGATGCACAAGGTCACTTTACAAGATAGAATCTTCAAATTGCAAGACAGGTTCTTCAAGCTTCCCCAATCCCTTTTAGGTGGCATTGCCCTGATGTTGTTTTTGCTGACTGTTCTGCGCTGTTTTATTGTCGTCTTTTTCAAGAATCCGCAATACGATTTCCTCGCCTATCTTGAAGTCTCATCAAATTTGTTTTTGGCAATAGACCCGTATGACATCAATAACGGCGTCTTGCACGAATGGAAGGAGCCGCCAATCCCTTTTCCAGGATACATGCTTTTTTATGCGGCACCAGGCTTGCTGATGCGCTTCTTCCCATTTACCCGCCCCCTGGTTCTGGCTTTGCATCTGTTGCTGCAATTTCTGGTTTTGGCGATAATCTGCCTCTGGATCGGGCGGCGAATGGGATGGCTGCGCAATTGGTCAGACCTGCTAAAGCCCGGCCCCCGGCAGCTGGGCCTGTCCTTTCTGTTTTTTATCATCTGCAATTCATCACCGGTGCTGACGGGGCTGAGGATGGGGCAGTCGACCATACTGATTGCCGGTGCCCTTCTGTTTGTCCTGTGGTTTCAAGGCGACGCGCCGATCATGCGCCCCATCCTGTTCGGAATTGCCGCAGTATTCAAGTACAGCATGGTTCCCTTTTTGGGAATCCTGTTCTTGATCAAGAAAAAAATCAAACTCTGCCTTTACGGCGCAGGGGTCTTTTTTCTCTTTGCCCTCAGCCCCCTGCTGACCGGAAATAATCTGCTGGAATTATATCAAAAATATATCGATGCAATAAAACTGACCATGCAAAAAGGGTATCAGAACAATTATGAAGTTACTGGTTTTAATATGATCCACATTGGCTTTTTCAAGCTGAATATGATTAATATGCTGCTGATTGCCATTTTTCTGCTACTGTTTGTCCTGGTGCTGATTCGTGCATGGAAAAATGACCGCCTGAGCGATGAGACGGTCTTTTTCGTCCTGTGTGTCACCATGCTGCCTACCTACCATCGACTGCACGATCTAGTTGTGGTCATACCCTTTGCCTGCGTGATCATCTGGCGGGCTCTGCTAGCAAAACGCAACTGGGTAGCGGTTCCCGGACTGCTTCTAATCGGCTATCTGCTTATTCCCCTTGCGATTCTTCATCGCCTGGCTGCAAAAATCGGACCAGTCTTTGAAGACTTTATCTACACTTCTTCTCCCGACTTGAAAATAAAGAATATTTTCCCGATCCATGCCGTTATGATGATCCTGGCGACCTGCTGGGCATTTTGGGTGTGCTGGAAACAGGGTGCAGGGGACAGGGTGCAGGGGACAGGGTGCAGGGTGCAGGGTGCAGGGGACAGGGTGCAGGGGACAGGGTGCAGGGGACAGGGTGCAGGGGACAGGGTGCAGGGGACAGGGTGCAGGGGCGCAGGTTTAAAAAGTGGCGCAACCATTCCGGTTGCGATGCCCTGACTGTCATGGGGCGCGCTTTGTCCCGTGCACCATGTCTGGCCCGCGCCACGCGCCACGCACTACAGACCCATTATCCCATTCCTGTTTTTTGAAAGGATTAACAGATGAACAAGGTCACCTTGCAAGATAGAATCTTCAAATTGCAAGACAGCTTCTTCAAGCTTCCCCGTCCCCTGTTAGGCGGCATTGCCCTGATGTTGTTTTTGCTGACCGTTCTGCGCTGCTTTATTTTCGTCTTTTTCAGGCAGATACAGGTCGATTTCCTCGCCTATCTTGATGTTTCATCCAATTTGTTTTTGGCAATAGACCCATATGACATCGAAAATGTCGTCTTCTATCATTGGGGGGAGCCGCCAATCCCCTTTCCGGGATACATGCTTTTTTATGCGGCACCTGGCTTGCTGATGCGCTTCTTCCCAGTTACCCGCCCCCTGTTTCTGGCTTTGCATCTGTTGCTGCAATTTCTGGTTTTGGCGACAATCTGCCTCTGGACCGGGCGGCGCCTGGGCTGGTTGCGCAATTGGTCAGATATACGGACGCCCGGTCCCCGGCAGTTGGGCCTGTCTTTTCTCTTTTTTATTTTCTGCAATTCATCTCCGGTGTTGACAGCGCTGAGGTTGGGGCAGTCGACCATACTAATTGCCGGTGCCCTTCTGTTTGTCCTGTGGTTTCAAGGCAACGCGCCAATTATGCGTCCTGTCCTGTTTGGCATTGCCGCAGTGTTCAAGTACAGCATGGTTCCCTTTTTAGGCCTCTTGTTTCTGGTCAGGAAAAAACTCAAACTCTGTCTTTACGGCGCAGGTGTCTTTTTTCTCTTTGCCCTCACACCCCTGCTGACCGGAAATAATCTGTTGGAATTATATCAGAAATATATCGCGGCACTGAAACTGTCCATGCAAAAAGGAAGCCTGAACAGTTATGAAATTACCGGTTACGACATGCTCCATATTGGTTTTTTCAAGCTGAATATGATCAATATGCTGTTGATTGCCGTTTTTATGGTTATGCTTATCGTAGTGCTGATCCGGGCATGGAAACACGACAGCCTGAAGAATGAGACGGTCTTCTTCGTCTTGTGTGTCACTATGCTGCCCACCTACCATCGACTGCATGATCTGGTTGTGGTCATACCCTTTGTCTGCTTGATCATCTGGCGGGCCCTGCTGGAAAAACGCACCTGGGTAGCAATCCCCGGGCTGCTTCTGATCGGCTATATGCTTATTCCCCTTGCGCGGGTCAATCGCCTGGCTGCAAAAATCGGGCCAGTCTTTGAAGATTTCATCTACACTTCTTCCAGCATGGGGGTAGATAATATTTTCCCGATCCAGGCCATTGTGATGATCTTGGTGACCTGCTGGGCGTTCTGCTTGTGTTGGAGGCAGGGTGCAGGGGGAACAGGTGCGTAGTGCGTAGTGCGTTTAAAAAGTGGCGCAACCGTTCCGGTTGCGTGCGTGTTTATTCCTCCACGCCTGCACCCTGCACCCTGCATCCTGCCCCCTCCTGTTTGTCCGGCCTTGGCAATCCGATCGCCAAATTCTGCAAGGGCGACCTGCTGCAACGCAAGCCAAGTTTGTGCGGAAAGCGACGTGCATATTTTTCGCACAGCTCTTCCGCAACCCCGATCTCCTGCAAAATCTCCAGCAGTTTGCGTCGATGCGGACGCATCAGGCTCAGTGTCGCTTCACGGATATCCGCAGCGGGCGGCGCTGCTACCTGCCACTGCCGCACTGCATCTGCCACAGCTGATGTCTCGGCGGCAACCCGCTTGACCGCAAAATCCGGCATAACCAGATCGCGCCCGCCAATATTGGGGGTGTTCACCACCGGCAGTCCGCAAAGCAAATATTCTGCACTGACAAACATTGCGCCCTCTTCCGCTGACAAGCATAAACCGCAACGCGCCTGGTTCATCGGAATAGCAATCAGATGCGCTGGATACCAGTTTGACCAGCGCACGTGTTCGCGGTTTTGCAGGATTGATTCAGCATAGGTGCGCTCGTTTTCCGAAAAAGTGCCAATGAGTCGCACCTTTGACATTTCGCTCAACAATGCATGCCGCTTAAATGGCGTGATCCGGGCGACGTATATCGCATCGTAACGCTTCCGCACAAATGGCAGGACAGGATAGCGCCGTTCGTCCAAAAACGCATTCTGATGGCAAAACACTGCCTCTTCGCCTTGGGCTGACAAGGCGGTGACTTCTTCCGGCTCGTTGGCCAGCATGAGAATCCGCCCGATTTGCGGCAGGCGTTCACGGGCTGCACGAAGCCCCTTTACGAGCTTTTTGGCGGTATTGGCAGTTTGGCATTGCCAGCCCAGCTGGATCAGCAAGGTGACCATCTGGTTTCGTGGCAAGACCTGCTCGAAAGCATCGAGACAATCCAAAAAATCATAGTCATAAGCCGCCAGTACGTATGGCTTCCGTGATAAAATGGAACAGGGCAGATAACGTCCCAAGCCTAATGCAGTTAAATTGAGCGCCACTTGATTCCCTCCTGCCGACAGGAATAGAAAGAGTTGCATTGCAGTCACGAATGATAAGAGCACAATTTAACATGATTTTCTCATTGCTTCAAGCGCGATGGATTTTTTAACAACGAAAAGACACGAAAATTGTAATGTCTCAGTCTTCTGTAGTACAGGGTTCAAGGGAATGGGGTGCGTAGTGCGTGGTGCGTAGTGCGTTGGGAACGGGTGCAGGGGGCGCAGGTTTAAAGTGGCACGACCGTCCCGGTTGCGATGTCCTGATTGTCGTGGGGTGCGGGGAGGATGTCCTTGTCCTGTCCACATCGTCCACATCGTCCACATCGTCCACATCGTCCACATCGTCCACACTGTCCACACTGTCCACCACGTCTGAGGCATTACGAAAATTTTATAGTGGTGTTGCCAGGCAGCATAATATTGCATTATGCACTGTTGCATTTCGGAAGATTTACTCTTTTGCACGATTGAAAAGTGTTGGCACATTTTTCTGTGCGGTTTATTTGCTGATTTCGTCTTTGGCACGTCAATTGCTGTTATGTTTTTATTATGACAAAGATAGCGATACCACATTGGCAGGGTCGAGTCAGCCCGGTATTTGATGTTGCCGGGCGTGTTGCCATTGCGGAACTTGCTTCCGGCGAGATCGTGCGCCACGGTGATTTGCTGCTAGCCCCTGGGGATTCGCAGGCCCGTGCGGATGTCCTGGCTTCTGCCGGAGTCGAGGTTTTGATCTGCGGGGCGATTTCCTGCCGTTACGAGCGGGCCTTGGCGTCTGCCGGGATCGAAGTGATTTCCCAGATTTGCGGTGAAATCGACCGTGTTCTGCATGCCTATGCGGAAGGTCGTTTGAGTTATTACCAGATGCCGGGCTGCCGCGGCCGCTGCGGTCGCTCGAGGCGTGGCCGTGGTTGTAAATTCAGGGCGTGAGCAGAGAGGAGGTAATGCCTCAGTTCTGTAGTACAAGGTTTAGGGGAATGGGGTGCGTAGTGCGGGGTGCGTAGTGCGTTGGGAACGGATGCAGGGGGCGCAGATTTAAAAAGTAGCGCAACCGTCCCGGTTGTGATTATTCTGACTGTCGTGGGGTGCGGGAGGATGTCCTTGCCCTGTCCACACCGTCCACCACGTCTGACCCGCACCACGCACCACGCACCACGCACCACGCACTACAAAAGACTGACCTATTACGAGAGGAGTAACATTATGAAGATTGCCATCACTACATCAGGAAACAGTCTCGATTCGGCGTTGGACCAGCGTTTTGGTCGTGCTGCGGCTTTTCTAATCTATGATCTCGAACAGCAATCCTTTACGGTGATCGACAATCAGCAGAATCTTTCTGCCGCGCAAGGTGCGGGGATCCAGGCTGCTGAAACCATCGCCAATCAGGAAGTGGATGCATTGCTGACCGGGCATTGCGGTCCGAAAGCATTCCGGGTATTGCAGGCGGCGGGGATCAAAGTGTACAATACTGATGCGAAAACGGTTCAGGAAGCACTTGATCTGTTCCGGCAGAATAAGCTGAAAGAGGCCTCGGGCGCAGACGTCGATGGGCATTGGAGCTGAATTCGAGGTGGATATGACTTCAGGCACGTTATCCAGCCAAACAATGCCGACCTCCTTGGATTGCCTGCCCTGCTTGCTGCGCCAGGCAATCGGCGTGGTAAAAAAGACTACTGGGGATTCCGGACGGCAGGCAGCCTTGCTGAAAAGCATTCTGCAGCAATCCAGCTCGCTGGATTTGAGTTTGCCGCCACCGGAAATTGCACGGCAGATGCATCAGCTGATACAACAACAGACTGGTGTAACGGATTTATACCGAGAGGAAAAACGGCGTCAGAATGCAATGGCTCTGTCCTTGTTTCCGGAAATGCAACGGCGTGTGCAGGCGTCCGAGGACCCCTTCGAGCTGGCATTGCGGCTGGCGATTGCCGGAAATGTGATCGATTGCGGCGTTACAGATGAAATTTCCGAGCAGGACGTCGTTGCGGCTTTGGAGAAAGCATTGCGGGAACCGATACAAGGGGATTTGCCTGCTTTTCGAAAAGCGGTACAGTCTGCCAGGCAGATTCTGTATCTGGCCGACAATGCAGGTGAGATCGTTTTTGACCGGTTGCTGATGGAGCAGATCGGCTTTGGGAAGATTATCCTGGCGGTGCGCGGCCAGGAGATTCTTAATGATGTTACTCGTGCCGATGCTGAGGCGGTGGGACTTGACCAGCTGGTGACATTGATCGACAATGGCTCCGGGGTTCCCGGCACTCTGCTGGCGGATTGCAGCGCCGATTTCCGTGAACATTTTGCGGCAGCTGAACTGATCATCAGCAAGGGCCAGGGAAATTTTGAGACGCTTTGCGGCACCTCGGCAAAGGTCTTTTTTCTTTTTAAAGTGAAGTGCGAGGTCATAGCCCGACGTGCAGGCAAGCCGATCGGAACCCATGTTTTGCTGCATGCAAAAACCAGCAGTGAAGAATAATAGGGAAAAATATCGGACAGCTTTACACGGACTTTACACGGACTTTACACGGACTTTACACGGACTTTACACGGACTTTACACGGACTTTACACGGACTTTACACGGACGGGACACGGACGACATGTCAGACAGATCGCTGAAGATTTTGAGAGGGTAGTACAGAAGTCTTTTTGTGTTTCCGCCAAGCAGATTTGCAGTTGTCGCCCTGG
This sequence comes from Lentisphaeria bacterium, assembly GCA_033809415.1. Lineage (GTDB taxonomy): Bacteria > Verrucomicrobiota > Lentisphaeria > Oligosphaerales > Oligosphaeraceae > JAQVUB01. The sequence goes on along the minus strand of JAPXLT010000057.1, from coordinate 2,992 downwards.
TGTCCGGATGCAGGGCGAACGATGACGTCATAACTGTCGTTTACCAATTGTTGCATACGTTTTTTTCATCCGGGAATATCGAGTGTTCAGGAGAAGTTATTCCATCATGTCAGAATCGAATTCGAGAGATTTCACTGGGAAGATGAATCACGAGAGTGATGCGGATTATGCCGCCCGGCAGAAGTTGCAGAACAAGTTGAAGAGCATCAAGCATAAGATTATTGTCATGTCCGGCAAGGGGGGCGTTGGCAAAAGCACGGTGGCGGTTAATCTGGCTACTGCATTGCTGCTGGCTGGCAAGAAAGTCGGTTTACTTGATGTGGATATCCATGGACCAAGCGTTCCGACCATGCTGGGGCTGGAAAATGCAAGCCCTAACGGCACTCAAGAGGAATTGCTGCCGGTTGATTTGGGCGGACTGAAAGTCATGTCCCTAGGCTTTCTGCTCAGCAGTCCGGACCAGGCAGTGATCTGGCGCGGACCGATGAAAATTGGAGTCATCCGGCAGTTTCTCGAAAATGTCAACTGGGGTGAACTGGATTATCTGATTATTGACTGCCCGCCCGGAACCGGTGACGAGCCGTTGTCCGTCTGCCAGTTGATCGGCCACCTCGATGGTGCAGTGATTGTCACCACGCCGCAACGGGTGGCGACAGTCGATGTGCGCAAATCCATTCATTTCTGTCGGCAGATCCAGCTGAAGATTCTCGGGATTATCGAAAACATGAGCGGTTTTGTCTGTCCCAAATGCGGGGAAATCACTCAGATTCTTCCTCCTGGTGGTGGACGCAGGATGGCTGAAGACCTAGGCGTTCCCTTTCTCGGAGCCATCCCGATGGACCCCCAGGTCGCCCAGGCCGGCGATACCGGACGGGCTTTCCTGCGTTATTACGCTGCTTCGCCGACTGCCGCCATCATGCAGGAACTAATCAAACCGATTCTAAATCTGCAAGGGTGAAGAAACCGACCTTGCTACACAAGGATTGTTTTTGTTTTTCGTTGTGAAAAAGGAGTTATGATGAAATTGAAAATAGCGATTCCCTTGGCCGATGGCAAGTTGTGCATGCATTTTGGGCACTGCGGGCAATTTGCGATCCTGGATGTCGATCAATCGAGCCATAAGATCATCAGCCGTACGGATTTGGTACCCCCGCCCCATGCACCCGGCGTATTGCCGGCATGGCTGCATGAACAGGGGGCTTCCGTGGTGATTGCAGGCGGCATGGGACAACGCGCCCAGCAGATTTTTGCCGACCATGGCATCACTGTCCTGGTAGGTGCTCCTGTAGACACCCCGGAGAATCTGGCGACGGCGTATTTGAAAGGAACTCTGGAATGCGGCGATAACGTCTGTGATCACTGAGCTATTTTTTAACAACGAAAAAACACGAAAAGGCTTGGCGCGGACTGATCGCCCGCAACCCACACGGACTTTACACGGACGGGACACGGACTTTACACGGACGACAGATCGGACGGATCGCCATGTGCCAAGGCCGGCTTTACGCAATTGCGTCGGAGGCGATATGGAGCGCCGGCGGCTCGCCGGCATGAAGCCGGTTTCCCTCTCTCATCACTGAAAAATCAAAAAGTTCAAAAAAATTCTCAAAAATGAGAAAGCCCCTCAAAGCCAGTAACTTGTGCATCAGTTTTTTTGAAAATCTTTCACAAAAAACAAGATTCTGGGTGATAGTAGCACGAAAATTTTTATAGGGGTTGTTGCTTTGACGAATGCGATTGCACGCGGATTTGTGATCAGGCGTGTTGGATCCTCGTTATTGAACCGCCAAGGACGCCAAGGACGACTTTACGGAGTTGAATCGTCTGTGTGGTTGCAAAGCGTTAAGTTAAGAGCAATTGTGTCGTAAGGTGCGAGGGAGATCTCTTCGCACCCCGCACCCTAGAAGACTGATGTATTATCCATAGAAATCATCAATTTGCTGTAGGGAAGGAGTTTAGAGGTGTCTAGCTCGTTGCGAATCGTGATCCTCAGTGACAATCAGGCGGAACCAGGATTCGTCGCCGAACATGGTTTTGCCATGCTGATCGAAATGGACCGGCGGCGAATCCTGTTTGACTGCGGCAAAGATCCCAGCGTGCTCGATGCCAATGCTGATGCCGCAGGAGTCGATCTATCATCGGTTGACGCCTTGGTATTGTCGCATGGGCATTATGATCATACCGGTGGAATCCCCTATTTGTTAGAACGGGTGCCGACGCTCCCGGTGTATTGTCACCCTGGCATCCGGAAAACGCGTTATTCAATCCGCGATGCAAGCCCGAAAGATATCTCCGTGCCCCCGGAAGCCAGTCATGCCCTGGATCATATGCCGAGAGAAAACTTGCATTTCGTGGAAGGTCCCTTGCAGCTCAACAAAAATCTTCTGCTCAGCGGTCCGATTCCCAGACAAACGGATTACGAGGATACCGGCGGTCCGTTTTTTCTCGATACCAGCGCATTACAGGCGGACCCCTTGAATGATGAACTGGTATTGTTGTGTAGTCTGGCAGAGGGAATTGTTGTCTGCACGGGCTGTTCCCATTCCGGAATCGTTAATATCCTGCATTGGACACGGAAACGCTTCCCGCAGCAAGATATTTTATCGGTGGTTGGCGGGTTCCATCTCTGCAATGCTTCCGAAGAGCGAATGCAGAAAACATTTGACGCCCTACAGAAGCTGCCGGTGCGACAGTGGATTCCGTGCCATTGCACCGGAGAAACGGCAACCGATGCCTTCCTCAAGGAATTTCCCGGCAAAGCCTGTTCCGGAGCCGCTGGCCTTCACTTAAGATTTTTTTAACCACGAACCACACGAAAAGGCTTGGCGTGGGCTGACGCCCACAACCCATTTTTGTCCACGGAAAGCACGGAAAGCGCGGAAAATTTTGTAGGGTCGCTGCTTCGACGAATGAAATGGCATGTGGTTTAAAAGTAGCGCAACCGTCCCGGTTGTGATGTTCAGGATGCGGTGGGGGCATCGGTATCCCGTCC
>JAPXLT010000056.1:0-19877 GCA_033809415.1 Lentisphaeria bacterium | reverse complement strand
ACAGGCTAAGAACATAAAAATCCCGCAGGTACACAGCCCCCAGCTTTCCCGCGAGTAGGCTGTCACGGCTGGGCGGCTTTACAGGAGCAACAGGCGTTGATGGCGTTGATGTCCCCCCGTTGGGTGGTTTGTCGTCTTCCAATCCCTGCACTGCCAGAAGCACGCCGATTGCGCCTACCAGGAGAATCAACAGCAAATGAATCATTTTAAAGGCTTTCGGGGAAGCATTGACTTCCAATACTTGCAACTTGGCAGAATCGATATTGATCACTTGCCCTGGCTTTATCCGCATACTGGCATTTTTCAGCAAGCGATTCCCGACTGTGGTGCCATTGGTACTGACATCCTCGAGATGGACTTCTTCTCCCTGGTTGCGAATGATGGCATGAGTTCGGGAGCAGTAACGCGTTTGCAGTGTGACATCGCAGTCACTGCCTTCGCGCCCGATGCTGATGCTTCCCCCGTCGGGGATGGGAAACATCCGGCTGCTTCCGCCTTCGCTGACTTGCAGCAGAAAATTCGAAGAGGCCTTATTTGGCGACTCCATGGCATCGACTGTAAAAAGGCAGTTTCCGAACTGGAATTTGCATCCTGGCTGCTGCAATTCAACGCGGGTGGCCGATGTGCCCTCATACAGAAGCTGGTGATTTTCACTGCTGGCAAGAGCTACCCAGGAATCGCCCGAGCGCAACAGGGAAAAATGAGTGCGCCCAACCTGTGAGCTGACCCAGGAAAGGTTTTTCAAGCTGAAAACACAGCCCGAAGAACGACCCACCGACAAGGCACGGGTATCGGGATATTTGGCTGTGTCAAAGCTGACACAGCGTAATGGCTGGTTGATTTCAGAGATCGTGAATCGCATGATCAGGTCTTCCGTTATTGGCAGGCAAATCAGAGGAAACCGCCCGATTTTTTCTCTCCTTGGTTTTTCCATTCGGCAAGCTTTTTCCAAGCCCATTGCATAAACTGGTGTTCTCTGGTTAATTTTGCTTCACTATACAGGTTTTCGGCTTCCTTAATTGCTTGAGCCTGGTTGCCTTTCGCAGCTTCACTGAGGATGATGCTCTGCAAACGTCGCAGGTATTGTCGCCGCTTTTCCAGAATGCTGAGAAAATTTTGGACATGGGGTTGGAGGGAGTCCACTTCGGTCGTTTCAACGCCTGCTGAAGCCAGTTTATGAAAGGCGTTTTGATAGTAGTTGATTGCTTCCGCGTATTTTGACTGGTCTTCTGCATTTTCAATCAGACTGCTGATGCCGGCCAACTCCTGACAGGCCTGCTGATATTTTTCAATGCGGTCGAGCGGGGGGAATTCCAGTACGGGGCGGGTGTAGAGACTGCTGTTGAATGGCGGTGACAATTTGATCCAGGAGGCCAGATTGCTTAATCCGGTCGGGCATTTCTGCCCGCTCTCCGCCGGGTATTTTGCCAGGAAGAGAATAGCCAGATTATGAGTGAGAGCCAGCTGTCCATGCAGGGCATTGCCACGATCCTGGCGCATTTCAAAGGCAATCGCTTTGATCCCCCCAGTCCAGTTTAGCACTTCCAGGTGTTTCAAGGTGGGCACTAGCGATACTCCCAATTGTCTGGCGACAGATTCATTCAGCAAGTCGTTTTTTTGCAGAAATTCCTTGAGCAGGGAGGGATTCTTCCATAGTGGCGCAAAGTAGAAGGCATCCGTACGTTTGGCGATGACCATGACAGCATAGGACTGATCAGCAGAATGCATGAACACCGAGTTGTGCGATGTTTCTGCCTTCCAGAATTTGGGTCGGGTTGTAGTAAAATAATTTGTGCTGTATTCAAAAGGACCTGGATCCGTTTCAACCTTTTCCTCTTTTGATTGCAAGATGGTGAACAGCAAGATCAAAAACAAGATGGCAATACCTGCACCCAGGAGGATTCTACCCTGCGGAGAAATGACCACGCGAGGACGCCCGGCAGAACCGGAACCCGGCTGCGGCATCCCGCCGGATGGCGGAATTTGCCCGTTGATCAGAGTCATGTCGCCGTCATCAATTGCAGGTAGACCAGGGCTGCCGTATTCAGTCAAATTAGTGATTTGAGATTGGCTTCTTCTGAAATGCGGCGGGAGTTGCGGGAATGCCGTGAAGTCTTCCTGCAAAGCGGGGGCGTTTTTTTGTGGCGGGAGCTTTGTCTTGGATGCCGAGGTTTTGGAACGGGGGCTTGTCACGTCGTCTCGGTTGTGATTTTGTTCGGGCAACAGGGAGGTATTGTTCAGGGGATCGGCATCTACAATCGGGGATGATTCGGCATCATGGAACAAAAAGGTGGACATGCCCAAGGAGACTTGGTCACCAACTTGCAGCAAATGTTGCTTTTGGGCTGCCAGCGGACTTCCGTTAACCAGAGTGCCGTTGGTACTGCCCAAGTCCTCGATGAAATACATGCCATCAGCAGACCTGCCTATTTGCAGGTGCATGCCCGAGATCTCCTCATCGCCAATGCAGAGGTCACATTGACGACCACGACCAATGCGCCAGAGAGTCGCCGGTAGGGCATAGCTCTGACCTTTGGCAGGTCCCTCGAGAAAAGTGATTTTTGCTTTCATGAGTGTCATTTCATTGTACTGAACGTTGCGATTAGCTCACGGCCTACAGGCCCCAGCAGAACAATAAAGACGCCGGGCATGACCAGCAGCAGCAACGGCATAGTGATCTTGACCACCGCTTTCTTGGCCTCCTCCTCGGCGGCCAGCGCACGTTTTTTGCGCATTTCACGGGCGCTGACTTTGAGTATTTCGGCCATAGGCGTACCCATTTCCATAGCTTGTGTGATGCCGCCGATTACAGTGGCTACTTCCGGAATATTGATTCGTGTGGAGATGTTGTTGAGTGCTTCGGCCTGTGGCTTTCCGAGATGGAATTCCTGTTGCATCAGTTGCAGCTCTTCCCGCACCGGCCCCTCGATAAAGCAGTTGATGACATAGTTTGCGGAAGTGCCGAAGTCCAAGCCGGCCTCGACGCAGACGCAGAAAATATCGAGCGCACTGGGAAATTGGCGGAAGAACTTTTTCTGCCGCTCGGCAGCCATCCCGCGCAGGTTGGCAGTTGGAAAGACCCATCCGACCCAGAGTCCGAAGAAAGCGGCCATCCAGGCGAGCCAGCTGCTTTCCAAAGTCAGCATGATGAAGGACCATAGGATGATCGGCACACAAACCGCTCCGAGTATCTGCATGGCTATGACGTCATAGCCATCGATAACGCCCTTGTAGCCGCCAGCTTGCCGTATGTATTGCGTGAGGGCATCCGCCTTGGCGGAAAAACGCTCGGTCTGCTTTTCCCGCAAATACGCTCCCAGCGGCAGGACGACTTTTGCCGTCAGCCCCTCTTGTGGTGTACTGAAAAACTGGTTTTGTGGTGTTGGCTGAAAGACTTCCTGCAGGTGGCTGACCAGCCAGTAGGTGATCAAGGCGATGCTGAAGAATATCAAAAAGGAACTGAGTAGCAGTGACAGCATATTAATACTCCACGTCAGTGATTTTTTTAATCCAGAAATAGGCGGCTATTTGCATGACAGCAACAAGTATCAGCAGGCATATTCCGACCTTGGACAGGATGAAGGGCAGCATTAGTGGGCGATTGATGAAGGTCATCAGAACAAGAATCACAAAGGGCAGCATGGCCATTACGATGCCCTGCATCCGCCCCTCCGCAGTCATCGCCCCCATCTCACGCTCAAACATAAGACGATCACGGATCATCGTACCTAATTTCTCATAAGTCTCGGATAGATTGCCGCCAAGACGGATCGAGATTTCTGTTGCCGCCGAGACAATCTTCAATTCGAGCACTGAAATTCGTTCCGCGAAATGGTTGACTGCGGTGGCGATTCCTGTGCCCAGTCGGCATTCCTGGGTAATGACTCCCAATTCTTGAGCGATGGGGTTTGGCAATCGTTTTGCGCCTCTTTCGATGGCCTGCTGCAAGGTCAGCCCGGCCTGCATGCTGCTGGACAGCATATCCAGCGTTTCCGGCAGCTGCTGGCATAGTTTTTCAGTGCGCTGGCGGATGCGTATGCGCACCAGCAGGCCAGGCACGAAGTAGGCCAGCACCCCCAGCACCCCGCCCTGCAGGAAACCCGTTGCCAGGTCTGTTCCGCCCATGGCAAAGCCTAAGAGGAAGAAGGTGGCACCTGAAAACAGGCTGAGGTGGTAGAATTTGAGCGGGTCCATGAAGAGATAGACCTGATCTAGATTTTCATTGATGCGGCGCAGAGCCAATTCCTCATAGGTGCTATAATGCGTAAAAAAGATGCGGAAGCCGAAAAAAGCGATGCAGAAAAGGCTGATTCCAATTGTCAACACACCAATGATTACAGGGACTTGCATGATTCTTCCCGATTCTATGAACGTCAACTTTACTACGGAGCGGTTCCCTTGCGTACGGTCGGATCAGGGCAGATTGCGTTTTGCTGCGCATCTTGCTCGATAAACCATTCTTCCCGGATGGGAAACCCACTTTTTACCAGGGCGTCAAAAAAGGAGGGTTTCCCGAGCGCGACGTGTTTTCCGATGACTTGCAGTTTTCCTTCGTGGTTTTTTTGCAGTCCGCTTTGTTCGAAGCGAAAGATATCCCGCATTTCGGGCAGTCCATGTTCACGAATGACAGGGCGTCCACTGCTGTCTTTGACGATTTCGGTGATATAGACGACTTTTCGGCTGTGATCCATCAACCTGCTGGTCTGCACGATGATATCGACTGCGGAGAATATCTGGTGCTGGATGGCGGTCAGCGGCAAGTCCATGCCAGCCATCAACACCAGGGTTTCCAGGCGGGAAATGGCGTCCCGCGGGGAGTTTGCATGCACGGTTGTCAGTGAACCGTCATGGCCAGTATTCATGGCTTGGAGCATATCCAGTGCCTCGCCCCCGCGGCATTCTCCAACGACGATGCGATCCGGGCGCATGCGCAACGAGTTTCGCACCAGTGCGCGGATGCTGACTTCGCCGCGTCCTTCAGTATTCGGCGGACGTGCTTCCAGAGAGACTACATGCGGTTGCTGCAGCTTCAGTTCGAGTGCATCTTCGATGGTGATGATTCGTTCGTTGGAACCAATAAACGTGGATAATGCGTTCAGCAGGCTGGTTTTGCCGCTGCCGGTTCCACCGCTGACTACGATGTTTTTCTTCACTTCCACGCAGAGCCGCAGGAAGTCCCGCATGGGTTCGGTAATGCTGCCATATTGCAGCAGGCGATCAGTGGTGAAAACGTCTTTTCCGAACTTTCGGATTGTCAGCAAAGGGCCAATGCGTTCCGGGGAAATGGGGGGGATGACGGCATTGACACGGCTGCCGTCACGCAACCGCGCGTCAACCAGCGGCGAGGATTCATCGATGCGGCGTCCCAGTGGCGTGACGATGCGTTCAATGACTGTGCGCAGATGCTGGGAATCCCGGAATCGGGTTGGCGACAGGCTTATTTCACCCTTGCGTTCAACATAGACATGATCCGGGCCGACAACCATGATTTCCGTAATGGTGTCATCAGCCAGAAGGGGTTCGAGCGGTCCCAGGCGAAGAATATCCCCAACGATTGCATGCAGCAATTTTTCCTTGCCTTTTGTCGGCAGGCGCATCGCGGCAGCATCCTTCTCGATCAGCAATTTCCCCAGACCATGCAGTCTTTCCTCGAGGATTTGATCAGAGGGCGCCTCTTCCTGCAATTTCCGGAAGTTGACATTTTTCACCAATTCATCGCCGAGTTTATAGCGCAACGGCTGCCAGTTGCCGGAGTCCCAGTCATCCTGGGCATTTGGGTCTCCCAGTGATTTCAGGCGCAGGGTGACATTCCCGAGGCGCAACTCGGTGCCATCGACTAGCGGTTCGCGGCTGATGCGGCGTTCGCCGATATAGCTGCCATAACTGGAGTTTTTGTCTTCATACCACCAGATTCCGGCAAAATGGTTGAAAACCCCATGCTGCCGCGAAACCATCCCGGAGGGATCGGATAACACGATGTCATTGCTGCTGTCACGCCCGACGCTGGCACTGGTCGCCTTTGCGGCATCTAACACGTGAAGGCATTCATCGCCAAGATAGATGGACAGTTTTTCCGTATTCAAGGCAATTTGACCTCAAGTTCTTTATACTTTGCCTCGCCAGCCTCCTGAAGGGCGCCCGAATCTACCTTTTTCCAATCGACCTTGACGATCAGGTATGCCTTGCTCTGGCGGTTGTCATCCGTGTAGTTTTTGAAAAGGGAACCCAAAACCGGGATTTTGCTGAGGATGGGGACACCGGATTCGCCGGCAAGTTCGATCATCTGGTTCAGGCCGCTCAGGCAGATTCTCTCGCCTGCCTGCACCGTGAATGTCGAACTGTTGAGATATTTGCTGATGTCGATATCGCCGGTTCGGGTCAGCGGAACGCTGGCCTCGATCATAACTTCGGTTGACAGCGAATTGTGACCGACAATTTTCGGAGTCGCCTTGACAATCAGACCATAATTGATCGGTACCACGCCGACATTGTTATCCGAAACGACCCGGATGTTCAGAGTTCCGCCCTGGTGTAGTTCGGCGGGTTTTCCGCTACGGGTTATAAAGCTGGCGTCGTAGGCGACTTTGGCGGCGCCGGCCTGCAGCAGGGTGTTGATGCGTGCGCTGGCACTGGCGTTGACGGCACCATTCCAAGAGAAGTTCCGGTCAGCCGGGACGGTGGTAGTTTTTCCATCTGTCGTGACGGTCCGTTGCCGGTCATACTGTGCGCCGCCTTTCGCATCAATGAACAGGTCGCTGAGTTCGATGCCCAGATTTTTTGCCTTGCTGTGATCGACTTGCAGAAACTGCACGTCAACGGTCAGGTTGGATTCAGCCATCACGACTGCGCCCATATTCAGGGTCATGCCATATTTTGCCAGTTCGGACTTGGCGATATCCTCGAGGTTCTTCCGGCGTGCGTCGTCATAGAGCGTACCTTCCAGGTGGACGGTTTCGCCGATGACGCTGACCTTGATCCCCTCGAAGGTATTCCGGCTCAGGATGGTTTCGATGGCTTTGCGTACATTGTCCGGATCGAGGGTGACCAGGCTGATGATCCGGTTGCCGGCATCTACAGCCATTGCTTTTTTTACGACTTCCAGGTCTGCCAGGCTGCTGACAACGCCCTTGAGCAGAATTCGTTCGCCGGCAATATCGATGGCGACTTGCGGATAATCAATCAGAATGGCCTGCAATTCATCCCAGAACCGCGGGGTGACAGTCAGGGAAATCGATGTGCCCGGGCCTGATTCCTCGCCATGGCGCCAATAGACCAGCTCGGTTTTTCCGAAGTTGCCACCCATGATCATGATTTTGCCGGCATTGCCGGTGGTTTTAGCAGTTGCCACTTTTTCATCCTTGACCATGATCTTGGTGACATCCTGCAACGACAACATGTCCGATGTCCCTTCCTTCAAGGTAAACTCTGTGATTCCTGCATAAAGCGCACAAGCGCATAACAGAAATACCCCTGCCCAAAACTTTTTCATCGTTACTTCCTTTCTCCTGATCTCTGATTTATCATGCCTAGTTGCATATCTGAAAAAAATCCAAAGTTGCCCTCTACTTCTTTAATATATCTCTGGCCATAAAAACATGTCCATTTGTGTCCATCGTGTCCCTGGCCATAAAAAACGAGACATTTCCCGATGTGATTGAGAGAATGCAAACGCCCTGGTTCACGGGGTTGCACCCTGGTTTTGGATGATGATTTCCTTGTCCGTCTTATTGCGATGCAGCACCTCGATGGTTTTCGCGCGGATGATATCCATGGCATCGACTTTCTGCCGGATTTCGCTGTCACTGATGCTGCTCTTTTTCAGGTCCTCGGTATCGAGGCGTTCATTGCTGGTTGGCGAGCGCAGGATGAAGCTGATGCTGCCCTGGCGACGAGCATGGGTCAGGAGTACGGCCTCAGAAGGGAGTACATCCAGGGTGATGGAATTGTAGCCGCCCCGGCTTGCGGTTGCTGCACCGCTGTTGAAATTCGTTCCGGTGGCCATCACTCGGACGTCCTGCATCAGGAAGGTGGTCAGCGGCTCGGTCTGTTGACCGCGAGCATGCTGGATATTCTGCATGTCACTGGCGCTGGCACGTTGGCCACTGGCCATGAAGGCCATCAGCTGCGGTTGCAAGGTGACCAGAATATCGACCCGGTCACCCGGCACGATATTAAAGCCGACCGCAGAAAGAGCATCGACGCCGACGGTTACCGCACGCCGTGAAGGCGCCACCCGGCTGGACAGAGTGGCGGCCACTTCATCTTCAAAATGCGACCAGAGGATGGGGCTGTCTTTTTCGATGTTGCGCCGTACCCGCCGCCCCAGCATCAGCAGCCGAAGCTCTTCCGAACGCTGCAAGTCTGACGGAGTGTTTCCATCCGGCAAGCGGATATGATCGCGCATCAGTGTGCTTTCCGGGATTTCCAGGGAAGCGGTCTTTCCGTCAGCTGTGCAGACATCCTCGAGGGTAATTTCCCTGCCCAGGTCGATCCGCCTGTTGGCCGCCAGGACTTTGACCATGCGCACCTCCTGCGGCACTGTTTTTTTCTGGATGTACTTGTTGACGATGACGATGCCGATCAATCCCAATACGATTGCGGCAATCAGTGGCAGTTTGTCCTTCATGTAAGTTTACTCCTGGTGTTTGGTTGCACCCTGAAGGCTGAAAGCCGTCAGGACGCGGGTTTTTTATTCAAAACGATAAATCAACGTTGTTTTTCCCTGGTATTCCGTGGCCTGCACCTGGCAATGGCGCTGGCCGCGAAACGCAACGATGGTGCGAGGCAGTGAAAGTTGAGCTGAGACCGGTGGCATCGTCTGAAAACCGCTGTCGTGCAAAACACGCTCGGCCTCCCGCAAAGCGGCATCGGGTTGCAAACCGCTGACCTCTGTCGAAAAAATCAGGGTGCGAGAGTCATCTTCACCGGGAGAGTCCCAAGCCATCCGGCAGGAACCCAGCAAGGCTTCCGAGTATTCGCCGAATTGCGCAGTGTTGACGATGCCAAAGTCACCCCTGGCCAAATCCTGGGTGGCTAGTTTGGAGAGATCATTGAGATTTAATTCAATTTGACTGCAAGCACTGCCACCCGCGCCGCCGTCTCGCCGGCAGAAGAGCAGGCGCATCAAGCCCTCGGGCGTCTGCACGGCAACAATTTTTTGGAGCTGCAACGTGTCCAGAATCTGAAATTGCTCCGGCAAAGTCAAACTCGTGCCCCCCTGCCGCAACTGTTCCTCGAGCCATTGCCCGGCAAATAGTTCAGGCGACAAATCAGTATGCTGTATATGGAAATCGAATTGCCCAGCCCCCAGAAAAATCCGGGAATTGGACGAATCGCCGGAATGCCGGAAACCAGCAGTCACCCTCGAAACCGGAAGCGCACCACTACGATCACGGTTCGTAGGCAAACCACGCGCAACTAAACCAGCCAACTTGCCGCTGCCAAGCAAATACACAAAAATAACAACCAGAAAAATTGCAAAAAAACGCAGAACCCGATCAAGCACGCGAAACCAGCTTGAACCGGTAGAAAAAACGCCGGAACAAAGACACTTTCCTGCTGAATTATCTTTGGTGGAAAACACAAAGGCCTCATTATTAAAAGTCTACATTCAAGCCATCCAAACCCAAAATGACCTTTAACCATCTAATGAAGTTATTGATTATTTTACCAATTTTGGCAAAAACAGTCTGCTTGGCTTCTTGTGCACTGTTCCCACTGGGCTGCCAGCAGTCATAGGGACAGTCGATATACAGATTCTTGTCCACTTCAAGATTCATGACAACGGCATAAAATTCAGGCGGCAATACAGTGGTGACGGCAATTCGAGGACAGCTACGGTAAAAAACATCAGTCGCGAAAATTTCGTCAAAAAAATTATTGACCGAACCGCCGGTTAAAATACCATCAAGGCAATCACCTATAAGAGATTTAACCATATTAAGTAAATCGCTTGAATTGTCAGATGAGAAAAAACTCTTGTTTTTTCCCCATCCAGCAAGTTTACTCTCAGTTCCCTTATCGAAAGTATCTTCTTTATGGGCGCCCATCAATTCAATGCTTTGGACCCGCCCGGGGTTATCCCAAAAAAGCCGCTTGCAAAAATCTTCTTTAAGCATAGGAGCAAAGCCAAAGTTGCGCGCCTTGACATCGGCATGCAGACGCGCCAGACCCAGCAAGCTTTGACGATGCGCCATGATTTGCGGGACATCAACCAAAAAAATCAGTAGGACAAAGTACAACGGCAGGCAAAGCGCCGTTTCCAAAATGATGGAAGCGCGATCACTGCCGAGTTTGGTTCGAAATGACATAAAGATACCTCGTCAATGCAGGAAAATTCCGTTCATGAATTGCATGATTTCTAAAATATCATTAGAATATTCCTGTTCAGCCCAGACCTCGGAAATTTTACTGAAGGGCACGAGCACCGCAGATGCGGATACGCCATGAGTACCACTGCGGTAGTTGGAATCTTTCGAAAAGTAGGCATCGACATTTCCTCCTTCGCAACGCGCCACAGCGTATGCCAATACAGGAATTGGTGATTCGGCTTGTAGCAGATAGCGCGATAGCAGCCCAGTATTCTGTTTCTTGTAGACAACCGCCAGAACTGGTGGCAGGCTAGTCTTTCCCCTTGAATTATAGGGAAGATTGTCGTTGCTGTTTTCCTTGCTTTCGATTGTGTCAGAACGGTAATAGCTGTCCTGCCAGGTGAAAAAATCCCAATCGAGAAAACAGGTACATGTATTCACCTTTATCGCCGATTCCATAATCAATTCCATAAAGGAATTGGTGATGGCATCTATCAGAATGTCAGCATACTCATCAGTGAGACCTGAAACCATCTCCTCTATTTTATTTTCATCCGGAATGTCTGGCAATGGCTCAGCTTTATTGTTTTCTTCTTGCGAAGAGTCTGGAGGTTGATTTTTTAAAAAATCTCCCAGAGACCCTCCCAGAGACCCTCCCAATTCCTTAACAGTCTCTTCTTCCGAAAAACGAATGTTCAAAGGTTGGTTTTTGCCTTTTTCGCCGGTGAGGGGCAATGTAAACATGGTATCGAAGGTGGTTGGGATGCATAAGACATGAACCGCTCGTGCGCCGGTATTTACCAAGGATGAAATCATGTTGCCCAATGTGCCGTTACCTGCATGTCCAGGTAATTTTGGCAAATCTGGAATAGACGCCGCGCCATTCTTCGCTGCCAGTTCATTTGCGGCAATGTATGCCAGGATATTGGTTCCAAAGGCGTAGAAATGCCGAAGGGTCTGGAGCATGCCGATGCCGATGAAATGATGGATGTAGGCTCCGCCGTAAAACAACCCGGCCGCAAAGGCATCCACAATTACTCCGGCACCTAAAACGCCTTTAGCTGCCTGTCCTACCCAAGTTAGCGCTGCGCCGGCATAATACATGGTTATCACAAAACTATCGAGGTTGTAGATTTCCTGGTTCAGGTTTTGTACCGTGTTCATGCCGCGGGCCTGCCAGGTGGCAAATTCCAAGGCAGCCGCATCAGCCGCATTCTGCATCTGCATCTTGTCCTCGGAAATACGCCCAACATCATGAATCAGCGAAAAAACCGCCAAGATAAACATGCAGACCACAGCCGTGTACAACATGGCGACTCCGCGATCATTGCTTAATCGACGAAGTAGTTTCTGACGGAAATAAATGGTTAAATTACTGAATTTCACTCGCTGTTCTTTTTTCAAAATCTTGCTTGAGTTGGCTGCTGGTATTATAGTATTTATTCAAGTTTTCATAGGCTTTTAAGGCACTATTAGTAGTGTTCTTCAATCCTTGCGGGCCACCACTGTCAAACGAATCGGAGGATGTAAACAAATCGTAATCCGGGCAATCTTTAATTGCTTCAAAAATCTTTTCCCTAATCAACTTCCGACTATCATCCAGGCTATCCTGCAACTTTCTTGATATTTGCTTCTGTGCGTCTGAAAGATCATCCTGATTCGGTAACACTACTCCTGGAATATCCTTATTGTCGATTTTTCCCGCATTTTCCGGTTGAGGGTTATCGGGGTCGCCACTATATTTGTGCAACTCAATGTCAGTCTTGAGGCCATCATTGTAATATGTAATGAGATTCTGCCATTTAGTTGATTCGTCGGATTTTAACTTCTCATAGGAAGGAGAATGAGAATCTTCATCCCCATATATGGCTTCTTTTAGATTGTCTGAATGTTGTTTTGCAGCTGTCGAAAATTGGACTATAGCATTAATTCTTGCATTCCACTTATCCCATTCACTTGTCTTTGTTTTTTTGTATTCTTTAGTCTTTTTATCATATTTGTATGTGTAACATTTTTCCCTTTCATCTGTATATTCTTCAATTAAGCCAGTTGCTTCGCTGTTTTCTGTTTTTTCTTGGCCAATTTTTGTTATCGCTGCATCTAAATCAGCTTTTGCTTCTTTCGCTCCGTCGATGTTGCGTGCATAATTTTTTGTTTTCTTGAGGGTGGCATCTGAGGTGTTTGCAAAAAGGGATTCCACTTCTGGTAATTCATCGATAATAGCTTGCTGGCGTTCTCTTCGAGCGTTTTGTGCATTAATCCATTCCTGCAATACTGGAAGATTTATTTGAGGGTTTATTTTAATTTCTCTAATAGCATAAATATTCTTCATTTTCGCAAAAAAATCACCCAAATATTTCCCTGCGCCGCTTGATTCACCTATAGTTTTATATTCAAAGAAGTATTCTTCGATATTCTGTTTAGGCAATTCAGCCAAGGTGGCTTGGTTGCAGGTGAACGCGACCTTGCCACTACTGGGCTTGAAGGTGTTGTCTTCTGCCATGGCTGCGGTAAGCGAGAACCAATGCGATTTCACCGGGTATGTCAGAGAAACAGCAATGACGGCGGCGGTAGCTTCTGCATCCGTAGCATGACGGGGAAAACGAAGGCAGCCTTGAGTTTGATTTTTATATTTTTTGATTTCTTTTTTCCAGGCTTTGTATTGACTTTCAGCATCTTTGGACGATTTGAAAGGGTTCAAACTCGCAAACCAGTTCTTGACTTTTTCCCAGGAACTATCATCTGCATCGTAATCATCTTCGCCTTCAGTGATGAGTCGTTCAGACCAAACCTTAAGGTCTGTTCCAGCAGTTGTATTAGGAGCCACACGTTGGCATGCCAGATCATAGCGGCTGTAGCAATTGGTCAGAAAATCCGCAAAAATAAAAGCCTCGCTGTTAGTGACTTTATCCATCATGTCATCAATACCGGTGAGAATGGCATTGATATCGGTGAGAAAGTTTCTAAAGGGGCTGATTGTTTTTTGAATAAAAGACTGATACTGATGAAAGGCAAAATTCAATACGTTATTGGAAACATCGTTGAAAATTGGTTGAAAAGTATTTTTCAAGGTTGCAGAAATGGCTTGTGCTGTGAATTCTGTTAAAAGCGTTCCTACAATACCATCACCTAACTTCGGAAGCAGATTTTCAATCCTATCGTCGTTAAAAATTTTGTCGGTTATAGTTTCGGATGCATTTTCTGAAAAATCATCTATCAGGACATTTGCTATGGCGGCTTGTATTTCTAATATGGTGCCAATCAATCCGTCATTAAAAGATTTAATTTTTGACGCAACATCACCCAGGGTTGCGACTTTATCCTCTGCACCAAATGTCTGCCTGGTCACTGGGAACAGGAAGAAGGCAGTAATCAATCTTTCGGTGGATAGCTCGCTCTGAAGATTATCACGAGTTTTGAGGTAGTCTTTATGCAGCAGGCATTCTTTTGGGAAATAAGTTTGTTCTTCCTTAGTTTTCCCGGGCTGGTAATGTACTTTTGCGATTCTTGCGAGTGCGAAGCTGGCATGATTTCCGAGTATTCTTCCTTCCCAGTAGAGTGCCATTTCGAGAAGGAACATGGTGATGATCAGCAGGATTGGCAGAGTCAGGGCGAATTCCAGCAGGGCAGCGCCTCTGTCCTGGTGGCAGGGTCGCTGCCAACGGCGGAGGTGACGGCAGTCATGCCGCCAGTTCTCCAGCCATTGTCTGCAGAAATTTTTCATGACGTGCAATCTTTTAGAAGCTGCTACAAGACTCTGAGGATGGCCCACAATGTTCCGATGGCAATGGCGATGCCGTAGGGAATAGTCGGCGCCTTTTGCAGGCCGCTGCCGGTGCGCCTGCGACGCCCCAGGAGCACCCGCCCGACACCGGCTAAAGTGGCAAAAAAACGCCCTGACATGATCATATAGATCAGTGCCAAGGCACCGCCGGAGAGGCAGGTGAAGTACAAAACAGACCAGACCATCGGATAGCCCACGATGACTCCCACTGCCGTCATCAGCTTGAAGTCCCCGCCGCCCATCACTCCAAGCAGGCAGAAGGGAAGAAAGACGCCGCCGCCGACCAGTCCGCCCAGCAATGCTGCCTTGAGTGCCGGCCAGCCGCCGGTCATTGGCGCCGCCAGCAGTCCGCAGACCATGGCTGAAACAGTCAGCCAGTTGGGAATGCGGCGGCTGCGCACCTCCCAATAGCCGGCCAGCGCAAACAGCGGTGGCAGCAGAATGTACGATGGCGCCATCAGCCAGAACCCTCTCTCTTAGAAAATCGGCAACGAGATCAGCAGAATGCGTAGCAGCACCTCGTATTTCAAATACGTGTAAACAGGACCACCAGGCAGGATCGGACTCATGGCCAAAACCATGACGCCAAGAACCATGGCATACTCAAGAAAAATAGCACCACGGTCACATAATTGCTTATGCATGATTCTCTTAAACATAACGGAGCGTTATTTCCAGTTTTTGACTCGAATACCCATTGCTTACAAACAAAAGATCATTACAAAAGTTTGCAATGAGATTCTTGAATGCAATTTACTGCATAATTAAGGTCAAAAATTTGTTGGGGGTTCGGGTTGGACAACTGTTGTGTTGGAAACGGCAGTTCCAAGGTCGCTGAACCATTTCCCCAATTTGCCGCCGAATCCAGCAACTGCCACTGCAACTGCCAATGCTAATAATCCTACCAGCATGGCGTATTCGACGAAGGTTGCCATGCGTTTGATAACGCCCTTTTTCCCTGTTTTTTTGTTGAAGCGCATACCTTGGTGCTCCTTTCCTTTCTTGTTATTATGCTACGCCAACCCGGCGTCAACAATCCATTTTGCGGCTCCAGACCTTGGATGCCGCCATGCATATAGGGATTCTATCAGCCTCCCTTATTAAAACTTGGCAGCAGGGTCTCTTTAATCCAGGTTGCCATCTTCACAAACAAATTTCCAAGTTCCTGGGCGTATTTGCCTACAGCTACCCCAACAGCCAAAGCAACCAATGCTGCCAAGAGGGCATATTCCAGGAATTGTGCACCGGAGTCGTCCAGCACTGCTCGCCGCCAGTATTTCCGGATTTGCTTCATGGTCTTATCTAAAAAAAATTCCGATGATTGCTTTAAAAAAATCGATCAGGGCATCTTTCAGCTGGTACAATGCGATGGATGTGCCAATGGCAATCAGTGCCGCCAGGAGGGCATATTCCAGAAATTGCGCACCACGGTCACTGGCCAGATGCCTGACCTTTATGCGAAATAGAAAATTTTTAAAAAGCGTGAACATTTCCGGTACCGATTTGACATGCACCGGCCTGATAAAAGCAAATTTTTCCAGGCATGTCCCAAATCTTCAAGAAAGACTGCCATTCGCGAATGCATCAGAACTTTCAAAATAATTATCGAACACGAAATACTCTAACTCATGTTTCCATGATTGCAAGTCTATTTATACGATAAAGTTATTTCCAGATTTCCAGATTTCCAAAGTAATGCTTTTTTACCACGAAAGACACTAACGGACACGAAAAAATTTCATGGCGAGCACAACACATTCGCGCAGAAAAAGCCACTTCCATGAAATTTTTTCGGGGCTTTTCGTGCTTTTCGTTGTTCAAAAAGAATTCTACCGTTACCAGCTTCATTGGCGCAGATTCCCGCATGCTGAATTTTCCGTATGGGTTGACAAATTGCTTTGCAGTATTAACGTAATTGAATATGGTTTACATTGGTTAGTTCCGGAGGTAGTTTCAAAAACCAACAATGAAAGGGTGACGATGAGCGACAAGCAAGCAACTCCGCTCGATGCGGAAAAAAACAAGCCTGAAAAAGTAGCGGTCTTCCGGATTTTGGAAGAAAAAATTAGTTTCATTCATACGACTCGAAGAAGGCAGACAATCTTTTCCGTCGTTGGAATTGTTGTGATCCTTTTAATTCTCGGAATGCTTTTATCGAGTTTATACCGTACCGCCGCGAATTTTGATACGGAGGAATTTGTCAAGGAAATAGGCGCCAATTCGGCGATTATCACCTCATCTCCGGAGTTGCAAGGGATCGGCGAGGATTTCCAGAAGGTTTTTCTGCCGGCTCTCCAGGAGGAGTTTGCCAAAACGGTTGAACAAGAATTGCCGAATCTGCAAAAACAGAAAGACAAATCGCTCGAGGACTTGAGAAAATATTTGGAGGACGATCTTACATTGATGATCATCGAGCGTCTCGAGGCACGTCTTGGCAAGTTGGAGCAGCAGGTGATAAAACGGTATGATACGAAACATGCAGATGCTTTGGCGAAAGCGTTCGAGCGCATGAACCAGAAGTTTGTCGAGGAACTTACGACCCAGCTCGAAAAAAGACTCGATAAAGCGATCGAGAAGCTTAGCGCATTGGATGACGAAATACAAAGCTACAAGCAGACGGAGGAATTTGCCTCGGCAGCAGAAATTCCGGCTGGTGAATTGGAAAACAGGCTTCTCGAGACATTTCTCGAACTGTGGATATACCAGTTGAATCCGGTCAAGGCATCCGAACCGGCTTTTATCCAACCGTGAAAGACAACTAACCGCTCAATTTGAAGAAAGGTTGCAACATGAATTCCACTGAAAATAGACTTGATCAAATAGTCGCGTCACTCGAGCGCGAGGAAAAATCCATACGTTTTTCATACCGTCTGACTCTTATCGCCTACACTTTGCTCATCGTCATCGTTGCCGGGTATTCCCTGTGGCTTTCCGGTCGCATAGCGAAAGACCTTACTCCGGAAAATGCGGCTGTTCTGCTTAACACGCAAGTATGCGACTCTCTTCCTGAATTACGCATGAGGCTGAAAGAGAATATGCAGCCGTTTGCGGCAAGTATCGTTACACAGGCTGCGAAGTCGGTCGAGGAGTTGATTCCGGTTGCATCGAATCTTTTGAAAAAACAGATCGAGGTTTCTGCGGATTCGATTATGGATCGTCTCGAGAACGAGCACATTGCCGTAATCGAAAAGTTCTGCATCGATTGTCTTGATGAGGTCTTCGCCAAGGGAGACGAGATGACGGACGATGAAATTGCCGATGCGCTTGTCACGGGAGCGATCGATGATATCAACCGCGAAATGGACAAGATTTTGAGCCAAGAGGCATTGGCAGGAATCACCGACCTTGGGGAACGCCTAAAGACGATACGGGAAATTCCCGCTCAAAAAGCTTCCAAGCAGCAATACGCTGAAAAAATGTTCATTATTTATTGGCTGCAACTGCTCGAAAAGGGAGACATCGGAACTTTTGGCACAATATTCAAGCCGGAAACCGAATAGGGTGCAGGGTGCAGGGGGCAGGGTGCAGGTGGCAGGGGGCAGGTGGCAGGGGGCAGGGGGCAGGGGGCATTAGGGACGTCCGTATAATGTCCGTGTCCCGTCCGTGTAAAGTCCGTGTCCCGTCCGTGTAAAGTCCGTGTCCCGTCCGTGTAAAGTCCGTGTCCCGTCCGTGTAAAGTCCGTGTCCCGTCCGTGTCCCGTCCACTTGGCTGATTATTCCCAGAAGACTTCGGTGCTTTTGAAGACGGGGCCTTCATGGCAGGCTCGCACATAGCTCCAGCCCTGCGGATTGTCTGCCTTGCGTTTGATGACGCAGCCGAAACAGGCACCCATGCCGCAGCACATGACACTATCCATGCTGACTTCGCAATCCAGATTTTGACTGTCACATAGGGCGGCAACCGCTTTCAACATCGGCACCGGGCCGCAGGCGGCAATGCGTCCTGCCGGAAATTCCATCAGTGCCTTCTCGAGTAGCAGGGTGACTCTGCCTTTTTCGCCAGCGCTGCCATCATCGGTAGACAATCGGACTTCGCAGCCGAGGGCTTTGAATTTGTCGACCATGATGATATCCTGGCGGCTGCGTCCCCCGAGGAGAACCAGAGGTGGCATCGAGGCTTTGCGAGCGAGCAGATAGACAGCCGCGCAGCCGTAGCCTCCGCCGACCAGGATGCTGCGCTGACCGTCAGGCAGTGCAGAAAAGCCATTGCCGCGCGGACCGAGGATATTTATTCGAGTTCCCTGCGGCATTTTTTTCAGTTGCGCAGTACCGATCCCGACGACTTTATAGATGATGGTCAAAAGACCGCTTTCCGGATCAGCATCGCTGATGCTGAAGGGACGCCGCAACACACGGTGTTCCATTTCGGGAATCTGGACATGGATGAACTGACCCGGGGTGGCGACTGCGGCGATATCCGGAGCATGCAGCAGCATCCGGTAGTAATCCCCCTGGATTTGTTCATTGATGGTTATTTGTGCGTCGCTTTGAAAAGTCTTTGCCATGTTATACCCGTTTGTTGTGTATTGTCGATGGCGGCGCCTATTTTTTATGCTTTTGCAGGCAGCTGCCATTTTGTATAGAGAATCCCTGTTTTTTCACCGGCTTTCAGCGCCTGATAATAGATGGTGAGGATGCTGTTATCGGGCAGTTCGATGGATGCCGGGTATCCCAGGTCGAGGCTGGGGCCGTCATCGCGAAGGATCAGGTCTTTCTGCCAGGTTTTCCCCTCGTCCCAGCTGATCATGGTACGCTGGCCGAAAGGCTCCAGGCGGTAGCCATAAACGAGGACAATGGCGCCGGAGGAATGGCGCAACAGATGCGGGGGCGTACCGAGGACTCCGATCTCTTCGGCGCAACTCCAGGTTTTGCCTCTATCTGAGGAACGGGTCAAAATAGTACGCAGCGGGGCATGCGCCCGGATTGCTCCGAGCAGGCTGCCGTCCTTGAGTTCGATGACATGGGGTTCGTGCACGAGGTCATTGTTTAGGTCAGAAGGCAGGGGTACCGTGCCCAGCATTTCCCAGGTTTTTCCTTCATCCGTCGAACGGCAGGCCTGGATCGGGGAATTGTGGACATGCATCGCAGTCCGCAGATCGATATCCCATTTTTTGCCAAGATAGAACCAGGAACCATCTTCGAGGATGATAAAGCCATGGGGGGTGTTGACCGGTGCCTGCATCGCTTCTCCCCAGTAATGGCCGTCCGGGCTGATGCGTATCCAGGAGCCGATATGCCTCGAACACATTTCGGGCGTCCAGGTATCCAGGATGGCGCCTGCCTCGCGTAGTTCCGGTGCCCATCCCGTTTTTGGGTCCGGTTTCAAGTAAACGGTCGTATTCGAGGTGAACCAAGTTAGCGCCAGGCGCTGCCCCCCGAGGCTGATGATTCCGGCGTCGCGGTCATCCAGCGGGGTATTGTTGACGACTTGGGGGAATGTCCAAGAATTGCCGTTATCCGTACTGCGGCAGAGGACGGTTTTTCCCCAAGGGCAGACATGCTCCTTGCGGAAACCGGAGGCTACCACTACAATCGTTCCATCCGCCTGGCGGGCAATGCTCGGCCAGCCGAAATAACCGAAGGGATCATCAGGCAGATAGCATACAATACCATGGCGACAATTCAAGGCAGCTGATGACATGTATCCTCCTTTTTACATGGGGCGTCTATTTAAAGGGTGTCCAAAAAGGTTTTTAACCACGAAAGGCACGAAAAAGCTTGGCGTGGGCTGCCGCCCACAACCCATTTTTTGTCCACGGAAAGCACGGAAAACTCGGAAAATTT
>JAPXLT010000055.1:0-20355 GCA_033809415.1 Lentisphaeria bacterium | reverse complement strand
CCCCAGGCTAAAGCCAGGGGTTAAGCATGGTTAAGCGCCTACGGCGCAAAGCATTGTACCGATCCGACCAATCCGACCGATCAGCTGTCCGTGTCCCGTCCGTGTCCCGTCCGTGTGGGTTGTGGGCGTCAGCCCGCGCCAAGTCTTTTCGTGAATTTCGTTGTTAAAAAATCAAGTGTTTCGGCAACGAGTTCGCGGCCGGTTTTGCCGGTCAGTTCCGGGACTTTTCCATTTAGTTTATAGAGTCCTTTTATGGTTTCGATGATCAGTCTTCGGTCTTTGACGGTGAGCCGCACCAGTTTCAGCTGGCGTGCCAGGACACGGATTTTCTGCAAATCGAGGAGCAGGGCGGTCATTTCCGGCAGCGGGCCAAAGCGGTCGCGCAATTCTTCGCCATATCGAGTGACTTCCTCGAGGGACAGCAGTTGGCTCAACCGTTTATAGCATTCCACCCGCACCGGCTCCTCATCGATATATTCCGGCGGAATCCCAAACTGGCTCTTTCCCTTGACCGGTTTCAGAGAATTCGTCAAATGTTCAATCTCGACCGGGACTTCGCTCAAGGCAGGGATTTCCTTGTTTTCGAGTTGAGCGACTGCCTGACGCAGCAGCTGGCAGTATAGATCAAAGCCGACTGCCGCAATATGCCCGCTTTGCTCTTCGCCGAGGATATTGCCCGCGCCGCGGATTTCGAGGTCCTTCATCGCCAACCGGAAGCCGGCGCCAAGATTGGTGTATCGGCGGATGGCGGCCAGGCGCTGCCGTGCGTTGTCCGGCAGCAGTCCCATCGGCGGCAGCAATAAGTATGCGTAGGCCTGGCGGTGGTAGCGTCCGACCCGCCCGCGCAGCTGATAGAGTTCCGACAGTCCGAAGCGTTCGGCGTGATCGATGATGATCGTATTGGCATTGGGGATGTCGATGCCGCTTTCGATGATGGTCGTGCAAAGCAGGACATCTATTTTGCCGGCGACGAAATCGGTCATCACTTCCTCGAGTTCGCCGGCAGGCATCTGCCCATGCCCGACCTCGATGCGCGCCTCCGGCACCAGTTCCTCGAGGACTTCGCGCATTTTCATGATCGTCTGCACCCGGTTGTGGAGGAAGAAAGTCTGCCCGCCGCGTTCGAGTTCACGGCGGATCACCTGCCGGATCAGCTCCTTGTCAAAATGGGCGACAATCGTGTTGACTGGCAGGCGGTCGGCGGGGGCTGTGTTGATGGTGCTCAGATTGCGCAGTCCGGAAATGCTGAAATACAGGGTACGCGGGATGGGGGTTGCAGTCATCGTCAGGATGTCCAAGCTGGCTCGCAGTGATTTCAGCTTCTGCTTGTGTTTGACGCCGAAGCGCTGCTCTTCGTCGATAATCAGCAAGCCTAGCGAGGAGAATTTGACATCGGCTTGCAGCAGGCGATGGGTGCCGATGACAATATCGACTTCACCCTTGGCCAGTTGGGACAGGACTTGCTTCTGTTCGGCTTTGCTGCGAAAACGGCTGAGCAGCTCGATGCAGATCGGATACGGTGCCATGCGGCTGGTGAAGGTCTGAAAATGCTGCTGGGCCAGGACCGTCGTCGGCACTAGGATGGCCACTTGGCGGGCATTCATCACTGCCCGGAAGGCCGCCCGCAGCGCCACTTCGGTTTTGCCATAGCCGACATCGCCGCAGAGCAGGCGGTCCATCGGCTTGTTCGAGGCCATGTCTTCGAGTACCGCATTGATCGCATCCACCTGGTCTGCCGTCTCGGTATGCGGGAAGGAGCTGGCAAAGGAGAGTTCCCATTCCGGCGAGGATTGAAACTGCATGCCTTTGGCGCTTTGCCGCATTGCTTCGAGGCGAAGGAGTTCCGCCGCCAGGTCCCAGGCTGCTTCCGCCGCCATATCCTTGCTGCGTTTCCAGAGATTTCCTCCGAGCGTGCTCAGATTCGGGGCGTTTTTCGAGCCGCCCATATATCGGCTGAGCAGGTGCGCCTGATCCAGCGGCATGTAGAGCTTGGTGTTGTCGGCGAATTCGAGTTCCATGACCTCGGTAGTTTCGCCATTGGCTATGGTGGTGGTGATGCCGTGATACAGGCAGATGCCATGATTGACATGCACTGCCAATACGCCCTCCTCGAGGTCGCGGTAGTCTCGAACCGAAGTCTCGATATGGTAATCAATATGCTTGTGACGGCGCAAAGTTGGCTCGCGTCCGAATAACTCCCGGTCGCTGAGCAGCACCAGGCGCTGTTGCGGGAAAAATAGGCCAGCCGGCAACCTGACATGCCCGATGCTGATCGGCAGGTCGCGGGTCTGCTCATCATCCGCCAGCAGCTCGCGCAATCGAGCTTCCTCGCCTTCGGCGGCGCAGCAGGCCACCAGGCTGTATCCGCTTTCGTGCCAACGCAACAGATTGCTGCGCAATTGCTGCCAGCGCCATAATCCCGCCTCCGCTCCCAGTTCCGGCAGGGGATTGCTGAATAATTCCTCGAGGCTGACAACGTCAAAAGACACCATCGAGTCGGGAGTGGATGGCAATGCATTTCCCGGCGCAAAGTCTTCATCGAGGCAGTCCAGCTCGATGCTTTCAGAAACCTGTTCGCATTTCTGCTGCCAGATTTCGAGCGTTTCTTCACCGGCAAATTCGAGAAGGTGCTCCTCGATCATCCTGCCCGAACAGAAGATCACCGCAGTTTGCGGAGCAAAATAATCCCAGACCCGAGCGGATTCGTCGGCATCGGGTTCGAGCACTGCCGAGCCACGGGGAATGATGCGGATTTCATCGAGCTCCTCGCCGGAGCGCTGCTGGGTGTCCGGCCGGAAATATTGCATGCTGTCGATTTCATTGCCCCAGAATTCCAGGCGTACCGGCGCTTCGCACAGGGGGCTGTACAGATCAAAAATGCCGCCGCGCCGGGCATATTCTCCGGGCGCTTGGACTTCGTATTCATGGTCGTAATCCAGTTCGGTCAGGCGCCGCGCCAACTCCTCCGGCGAAATCTGGTCGCCTCGATGTATCTGGAATGTACGCTGCCGGAAGCTTGCCGGCGACAAGGTCGGATTCAGCAAAACTTGCGCTGTGGCCAGATAAATCGCCTGACGCCCGGACAGCAGCGCTTCGAGTGCCGCGCAGTGCCCCGCCTCATTTTCGGCAACCCATTGCTGACGCCCGGGAATGACTTCCGGTATGCTGATGATTTCACGCGCCTCGCCGGAAAGCTCGCGGAAGGAATTCAGCGAATCGGCCAGACGCTCCGCACACAGGCTGTCACTGACGATAACCAGCATGGTGCCAGCCCGATGCCGGAAAATCCGCGTCAGAACAGCCGGAAACAAAGCGCTGCCGGAAATCGCTGAACGGAATGAACCGGACGGAATACCAGGAGACGAAAACCAATCAGATATCTTCTTTTCCCAAGACATGGGCAGGTTAGGGTGCAGGGGGCAGGGTGCAGGGGGCAGGGTGTACATATAATATAACTGGGATTTTTTTTCGGGTCTTTTCGTGTCTTTCGTTGTTAAGAAACAAAAAAACGAGAAAAAAGCGACAAAAATCAAAATATGACTTGAGTTTTCGATTGAACGGGTATATAATTAATAAAGGAACAGGGTTGTGGAAGCCCGGAAACCATGCATTTTGCTGATTTTTATGGTTCCCCATACAAACAAAAAAGGAGTTGAAGAGATGAAGAAAAGCACTGTGTTTACCCTCATTGAACTGCTGGTCGTGATCGCGATCATTGCGATCTTGGCCGCCATGCTGCTGCCAGCGCTGTCAAAAGCGCGTGAGCGCGCTCGTAACTCGAGCTGCGTCAACAACCTCAAACAGATCGGAACAGGGGCGTTCATGTACGCCGAACGCGGAAAAGACAGACTGCCATACGTGGGAGCAGGCAACGGTGCTGGTGCTACTTATGCTGCTACCAGTGGTCCGAGTCCTTGGTGGTTTGCTTTGAATGACTACGTCTCGAACGAAAAATCTTTCCTCTGCCCGGCGGACACAAACAAACTTTGTGATAACACCACGAGCGGGGGGCATCTTGCCATTACCGGAACTGTTCCAACACAAGTTCCGAAGCAATATTCAGCTTTCACTGAAGGTTTGTCTTATGGTATTAACGCCTATAGTGGTATTGCGTACATGGTGATTTCGAAAGCATACCGCCCGTCCGCGACAGTCATGATCGGTGACGCGGGATCGTTAACCAGTACATCAACAGTAGCTAATGGTAGCTTTATTAACGACCTTCAGCCAACCGTTGCTGAAGCTAACAGGCGCATTGCCGCACGTCATGGCAATAGCATGAATATCGTCATGGCTGACGGGCATGTCCAAAGCTTCCGTGCCAGCTTCAATAGCACCACCGAAAGTGACAGCACTATCCTAAACCTAGGTAAAACTGACAGAGTCCAGCTGACTTGGGAAGCCGCACCGGCAAATACCGATACCGGAATTTAATGCAAAAAACATCCATCATCCATTTGGTTTACTCATAAAAAAACATCCATAAACATAAGGAATCAACTGATTATGAAAAAGAACACATTGTTTACTTTAATTGAGTTGCTGGTCGTGATCGCGATCATTGCGATCCTGGCCGCCATGCTGCTGCCCGCCCTGGCCAAAGCCAAGGAAAAAGCGCAAACCACATCCTGTACCAACAACCTCAAGCAGATCGGTCTCGGCGCACACATGTATGCCGGCGACAAAAACGACAACCTGCCGAATTACAATTCAAGTGCGTATAAAGCCGAACCTGGGGCAACTGATATCACAGTGAAAAGCAACTGGTGGGTTATGCTTAACCGTTATGTCAAGAACGACAAATGCTTCAACTGCCCTGCTGATCCTGGTCCGTATGGTTTTGCTGCAGCTACTGGTACTTGGGCCGATGGTATCTCCTACGGTATCAATGGTGTACCTAACAAGGAAGCAACGTATGCTAATCTAAAATCCCCTGAAGCCCCGGTCAGTACTGCTCAGATTTTGACCTCAGCCACCAGCCCGACTACTACGCTGATGTATGCAGATGCCGGAACGACCTACGTTACACTGCCAAGTGCGGCGTATGATGAAGATGATGATGGTGATCCAAAGGGATATCTTGGAGATAGTGTTGCTGCAGACAAAGAAGCTTCTGGTTACATTGCCAACCGCCATGGTGGGCGTTTTAACGTGCTGATGCTCGATGGACACTCCGAAGGCTTCGACGTGTGGCCGACTGCTATTAAGGCCTCTTCTGTCAAGCTCAGCTTCACCAACGACAGCTACTAAGTTCATCCTTGCGATGGCTTGAATCGTAACTACATGCTCCGCAGGAATCCCTGCGGAGCTTTTTTTATCGAGGGTGCAGGGTGCAGGCGTCGGACTGGTCGGACAGGTCGGACTGGTCGGACAAGAAGAACACGCACTTCACAACCGGGATGGTCGCGCCACTTTTTAAACCGCATGCCATTTCATCCGTCAAAGCAACAACCCTACAAATTTTCCGCGCTTTCCGTGTTTTCCGTGGACAAAAAATCTTAAGTTTTGAACTTTGAACTTTTTATGCCTTCTTTTCTTTTATCGATTCATCATTTTTTCGCGTTTTTTCTGCGTTTATTCTTTCTGTTTACGCCTTTTTTCGTTTTGAGCACTTTTCTTGCGTTGACTAGTGGCGAGACTCAAGATGTGCGTCGCAGATTGGCGGTGAGCATTGCATCCAATGCTGCTTTTGTCTGCATTTTGATTTTTCTTTTTGGCACGTGGATCATGCGTGCCTTTGGCATTACCGTGGCGGCATTTCGTGCTGGTTCGGGAGTGTTGCTGATGCTATCCGCCGTCAGTCTCGTCCATGGTTCCAACCAGAAAAAGCAGGAGTATGCCGAAAACCTCAATGAATTGGCTTTAGTTCCTTTGGCAGTCCCTGTGACGGCCGGGCCTGCCACGCTCGGCGCCATGATGGTCGCCGGCATGGATACCGAGTCCATGGTGCTGAAAGCTATCTCGGTGCTGGCCATCCTCGCCGCATCGGCCGCAGTCGGTCTGATGCTTTTCTTTTCCGACCGCATCGAGAACTTGTTCGGACGTCCCCGAATTGCCATCTTGAGCAAGATCACCGGTTTGATCCTCAGCGCCATCGCCGCACAAATGCTGGTCACCGGTGTCCGCGAACTCTGGAGTACTTTCTAAACCATCCGCAACCCACACGGACGGGACACGGACTCTACACGGACTTTACACGGACTTTACACGGACGCCCCCTTCACCCTTCACCCTTCACCCTTCACCCCTGCCCCCTGCCCCCTGCACCCTGCACCCTACCCATGGCTAATCAGTCTTATCTCAAGCGTGTCAATCAGCGCCGCGTCATGCTGGCGGTGCGCGAATCTGGTGCGCAGTCGCGTTCAGCGATTGCCGATCAGCTTGCACTTGACCGCAAGAGCATGACGAATCTGGCCAATGAATTGATTGCCGAAGGCTGGCTATGCGAATCCGGCACGGTCTCGAGTCAGCGCGGACGTCCTGGCACCTTGCTCGAACTCGATCGCAGTCGACATCTTTTTCTGGGCTTGCATCTTTCCGAAAATGCTGCCAATGCCGTATTGATCAATTTGCATGGGCAGATTCTGGAACGCGATCAGCGCAGCTTTGACTTGCCGGCAAAGCTGCCGCAGTTGCGCTGGGCGCTCCGCGAAGTCTATCTGCCTTTGCGGCGTCTTGCCGGAGACCGCCTTCAGGCCATCGGTCTGGCCGTGCCGGGCATCCTGGATTTTGCATCCGGCACGATGTTGCATTCCGTCAACTTGCAGGCGCTCGATGGAGTCGAACTCAGAAGCCTGCTGCCATCGGATTTGCCCGCCGAGCTTTATCTCGAGGAAAGTTCCCGTGCCAAGGCGCTGGCTGAACTCTGGTTCGGAATAGGGCAGGGCAGAAGCTCATTTGTCAGTATCGATCTTGGAATCGGTATCGGCGCCGGCATCGTGATCGGAAAACGTCTTCAGGGCGGAGCATTTGCCGGCGAAATCGGACACGTCCTGATCGAACCCGGTGGACGACTCTGCGCCTGCGGACATCGCGGCTGCCTCGAGGCCTATCTTTCCGAACATGTCCTTTGCCAGGAACTCAGCCAGGCATTGCAGCAACCCCTGACTTCACTCGAACAGGTGCAGTCCCTCAATCCCGCTGCCGAAGCAATTTTGCAGCAGGCCGGATATTTTCTTGGACGTGGACTGGCCGCCCTGGTCAATATTCTATGTCCGCCTCTGTTGGTATTGCATGGCAATCTGACTCGCTTCCAGCAGCATTTATTTCCTGCAATGGAAAGAGGCTTGTCCGATGCCGCATTGTCTTCCTGCCGCAGCCGTGTCGAAGTGCGCATCTCCGCCTTCGGCAGTGAAGCAGCCGCACTCGGCGCAGCAGCCGCCCCCCTCGAAAACGTGTTTCTGGGATAACACGGACTTTACACGGACGGGACACGGACGGGACACGGACTTTACACGGACGGGAGTCCATTTCCATTTCAGCTATTATAGTAATGGATGTCGTATTATTTTGCCACGAATTGACTGCCTGCTGAGAGAAATTTTATGCTTCCTTATCTTGCTCCCTGGCTGACCCGGTTCTGGGGGCCTTTCCGGTTATTTGAATCGCATCTGACTTTGATCTGCATGGGGGCGTGCCTGGCTGCCTGCCTGACCTTCTATCTGCTGCCGCGTCTCTGGAAGTTTCTGCCTAGGGATCAGGGCAAGCCTTTTGTCAAGAATTCCGAGGAGGCCAAGGGCAAGCCGACGGGTGCCGGCATCATCTTTGTTCTGCTTTGCGTTGCCTGTCTGGTGCTGGTGCTGCCGCCATCCTGGAAACTCTGGGGAATCATAGGATGCTTGCTGCTCTCGATGATGACCGGATTCCTCGATGATGCAAGCGAAGTCAGCTGGAGCGAACAGAAGAAGGGGCTCTGGGATGCGGTTGTCGCTCTGATCGCTGCGGTTATCCTCTGTGAAGGCCAAGATGCAGTTATCTGGCTGCCGCTGTTCAAGGGAAGTCAGCCCGGCGGAGGATTCCTCGTGCCATTCTGGCTGTATCTGCCCTGTGCGACCGCTTTCTTGTGGGTGAGCATCAATGTCGTCAACTGCAGCGACGGGGTTGACGGAATGGCTGGCTCGCTGGCATTGCTGGGACTCGGCGGATTAGGCGCTTTTCTGTATGGCATTGTCGGGCATGTTACCCTGTCAAAATATCTGTTGATACCGCATAATCCGGAGGGGGCATACTGGGGAATTCTGATCTTTACCGCTGCTGGGAGCCTGGCCGGCTATATCTGGCACAATGCCAATCCTAGCGCAGTGCTGATGGGCGATGCCGGCTCCCGCTTCCTGGGATTGCTGATTGGACTGGGCGTACTGGCCGCTGGCAATCCTTTCCTTTATCTGGCAGTAGCTCCCATCCTGCTTGTCGACGGCGGCATCGGCCTGCTGAAACTCAGCTTTCTGCGTTCTCTGAAGAAGCTGGGCTATGATGTGCGTGCGCCTTTGCGGAATATCGTCAATCCAAAGAATCCAGCCAATTTTGCTTCGGACGAAGAGGTCTCGAGGCAGTTGTTTATCGTGCGATGGATTCACCGTTTCCGTTGTCCGATCCATGATCACTGCCGCAAAAATCTGGGCTGGTCAGTGACACAGGTGGTCATGCGCTTCATGCTGTTGCAGTCACTGCTGATGCCGCTGATCCTGATCCTGATTATCAAACTACGCTAAAAGATTTTTTAACACGGACTTTACACGGACTTTACACGGACTTTACACGGACTTTACACGGACACATATGAACCGAGAACATCCAGAAAAAACGGCCAAAGCCAGCCTTTCACAGGTTCGTCCGTGTCCCGTCCGTGTCCCGTCCGTGTCCCGTCCGTGTCCCGTCCGTGTCCCGTCCGTGTGGTTTAGTTTTATGAAACTTGAGATCGAGCGAAAATTTCTTGTCGAGGTTGCCGTTTGGGAGGGCGCCGACTTTTCTTCTGCGGAGATTCGTCAGGGGTATTTCCAGAGTGGCGAAGATTATTCTTTGCGGGTGCGTATTCAGGATGCCAGGGCCTTGCTGACAGTCAAGGGACAGCCCGATGGGATTACCCGCAAGGAATTCGAATATGAAATTCCACTCGAGGAAGCTGAGGAGATGCTGCGTGAATTTTGCCGTGGCCGGATCATCGAAAAAACGCGATATTATATCCCATGGAAAGGCTTTACCTGGGAAGTTGACCGGTATTACGGTGCCAATCAGGGCTTGATCACCGCCGAAATCGAACTGCCCGATGAACAAACCGAATTTGACCGCCCAGATTGGCTTGGACGCGAAGTCAGCCGGGACCTGCGTTACAGCAATGAAAGCCTCGCACGTTGCCCCATGCCGGTAAAATAAAATAAATGGAGCGGGTGATGGGAATCGAACCCACGTAGCTGGCTTGGGAAGCCAGTGCATTACCATTATGCTACACCCGCTGATGAATACCGCATTAATGTAACCAACCCACGCAATTTTGCAAGTTTTTAACCACAGAATACACGGAAGACGCGGAAAATTTTTAATAGGGTTTATTGCTTCGACGCACGAACCTGCTCGGGCAAATTATTATTATTGTTTGATTCCAGAGATTTCATCCCGTTGCAATCCCGGCAGATCGTTGCATTTTATGTAATTTTCAAGTAGAAGTTTGAAATTGCATAAAGTTGATTGGTGGGGGCAGGCACGGAATCTTCTGTTTTTCTAAAATTTAGGCGTTTAATAATTGGCAATCCTTAAGGATTTTTTCAATTATTTCCCATATTGCGAGAGAAGGATTCGTTTCGTAATACTTAAATCCCTTATAGGAGGTGCAAATATCTTTGTTGGTTTTTCTTTGCCGCATGATTTCTTTGGCTCGACGAATAGCGTCATTGACATTTGATAAATTTAATTGATCCAAGCATCGCTTGAAATTATTTTCTTTTTTATATTGAGGCATGTTTTTAAAGTTCTCGTTATAAGCCCGATTTAAATGAGAAAGATATTGATGACGGTACGAAAGAGAGACAAAACAATCTATTTTGTGCAGTACGATCCACAAATCGAATGTCAGATTGCTGTAGCCAAACTTATAGGTGATTTGTTTACCAAGCTTTGTTGCTTCTTTCATATTGTCCATCGTTTTAATAAACTGTTTTGTATGGGTATCCTCACTACTTTCATAATCGGAGATGTGCCAAATTTCTGTTTTCCAGAGAATAGTAGACATGGACTTCACCCGGTTTATGGGATTCTTTTCAACTTTACAGTCAAAAGAAACTTTACAGGCGGATTCTTGGGTTCCGTTAATCGTATTTTTCAGCCATTCGAGATACCATTGTTCCGTTTCGCCTTCAACACTGAAGTAATATTTTTTTGTAGGTTTCCGGGTTGTCATTTTATACCTCAATATTTTCAGCTTGGATTTCTTCGAAAATTGGCGTAAGATCAATATTTTTTATCGCGCCATATCGACTTATGAAATAGTTTTTCATGTAGTCTTCATTTTTACGGACCCCATTCTCCCCGGCAGTTCCGAAATCAGAAAGAGAATATAGAATGCTTTTATGTGTTTCCTCATCCCTCTCGACAAACTTAATCTCATCGCGTCGGAAAAGATTGGGATTGAGAAAAATCGGGTTGTGAGTATTAAAAATCAATTGTGCATGCTTCTTGTTGATTTCGTCGTTATGGAAGATATTTATAATATTCATCAATGCCATCGGATGTATGGATGCGTCGAATTCATCAACGACAAGAGTCCCGCCCGTGAGTATGGCGCGGATAACCAATGGAAACATGTTGATAAAACGAATGGTGCCATACGACTCGAAAATTTCTGCAAGGACAGCTTTGCTTTTGCGGCTAAAAAGGGAACACAATTTCGGTTTGGAATCTTCTCTGTCCACGATATGTCCGAGCGCATTTGAACTGATTCCGAAGAGTTTGGCTGCTTCATTAATGGTTTTTTCAACATAAACAGTATTTTCCTGCAGATTGGCAAAATGTCCTATAAATCGCATGGTATCTGTTCTATAAAAAAACATGAACTTTTGTGTAAACCAGTCTGATATCAGATTGGCTTTCTGCTGCGAGTAGATTGATTTGAAACCATTTGTCAAAAATAACTCTTGAGGGTCAAGACTGCGCTTGGCTATTTGCTCCATTTTAGCAAGATAACCAGTTTCATTTTCCAGAAAACTCAGATTGCCGATTTCCAAAGAATTGTTTCTGTGAAAAACCAATTCTTCATTTATCAACAGCTTTTCCTCCAAGACTTTCCTGGGGTAATCTACATCCAGGAAGGTTCCTAGATCAAGTTGAAGTTCATATTGGATTCGGTAGTCTTTTTCCAAAAAATCAATGCTGAAGCAAACTGGAACCGGCGCATCAAAACTATTGTTTGGAATTAACTGAAGTGCTACAGCTGCGGGGTTTGGTAATGACTCGACTGGCGCATTACGGATATTTCCGCGCAACAGGATGGATTTAAGGACATCCATTGCACAGATGATATTCGTTTTTCCGGCTGCATTGGGACCATAAATTACAGAGGAACACAAGCCTTTGGCAGTGCGTGAATTTTTTATGGCGCAGAGGCTGTAATCAAGTCCTTTTTGCTTTGGGGCGGCAAGC
This sequence comes from Lentisphaeria bacterium, assembly GCA_033809415.1. Lineage (GTDB taxonomy): Bacteria > Verrucomicrobiota > Lentisphaeria > Oligosphaerales > Oligosphaeraceae > JAQVUB01. The sequence continues at coordinate 8,724 of JAPXLT010000055.1, read as the reverse complement.
ATTGTGAACGTTGTCTCGTCGGCAAACGACTTGAAATTTTTTGTCTTGAATTCTAATAACATTTAGTTTTCTCCATTTTGCTGAATTATTGCAAAATCATTATATAATTTATATTCTACTTCGTGAATATCAATATGCATTAACTGCATATTCTGCATTTTATTTGCAAAATTGTAATAGGTCAGTCTTCTGTCGCGCCTCTACGAGGCGCCCTGGTTTTGGGGCATCCTACCCCAGGCTAAAGCCAGGGGTTAAGCATGGTTAAGCGCCTACGGCGCAAAGTATTGTACCGATCCGACCGATCCGACTGATCCGACTGATCCGTCCGATTTGTTGTCCGTGTCCCGTCCGTGTGGGTTGCGGGCGATCAGTCCGCGCCAAGTCTTTTCGTGCTTTTTCGTTGTTAAAAAATACTTTATTCCAGTGCGTTGATGACTTCTTGGGTCATTTCGGTTGTGGTGAGTGGTTTTGTTTTGTTATCGAGGATATCTCGTGTGCGGCATCCTTTCAGGAGTGTTTTTTCGACTGCCTTTTCGATTTGCTCTGCTTGGCTGCCCATATCGAATGAGAGCCGCAGCATCATGGCGATCGACAGTATGGTAGCCAGCGGGTTGGCGATGTTTTTGCCGGCGATATCGGGGGCCGAGCCATGGATGGGTTCATACATGCCGCGATGGGTTTCACCCAGTGAAGCGGAGGGCAGCATGCCGATCGAGCCGGTCAGCTGCGAAGCTTCATCGGAAAGGATATCCCCGAACATATTCGAGGTTACGATGACGTCAAACTGGGCAGGATTGCGCACCAGCTGCATTGCGGCATTGTCAACCAGCATGTCCGACACGGAAACATCCGGATACTCCTTGGCGACTTCATGAACCCGTTCACGCCAGAGCCGTGAACTTTCGAGAACATTCGCCTTGTCAATGCTGCATACTTTCTTTGTGCGTTTGCGGGCCAGATCAAAGGCGACGCGGGCGATGCGGTCAATTTCCGTCTGATTGTAGATTTCCGTATCGAAGGCAATGGTATTGCCGTCGGCGTCGGTTTTTCGTCCGCGTTCGCCATAGTATATGCCTCCGGTGAGTTCGCGGATGATCACCATGTCAAAGCCTTTTTCAGCGGTTTCGCGATGCAGGGGGCAGGCATCTTTCAGCACTTGATAGAGCTTGGCCGGGCGGATATTGGCAAAGAGTCCGAGTTCTTTGCGGATGGCCAGCAAGGCCCGTTCCGGGCGGAGGTGTCCGGGCAGGGTATCCCATTTGTATCCGCCGACTGCTCCCAGCAGCACGCTGTCGCTGTTTTTGCAGGTGTCCAGAGCCTCGTCGGTCAGCGGCACTCCATACTGATCAATCGAACGCCCCCCAGCCGTAACCGGCTTGTACCGGAAACGCCCCGGGGCGACCTTATCGAGTACCTGCAAAGATGCCTGAACAATTTCCGGACCGATTCCATCACCTTCGATTATTGCCAGTTTAAAACTCATACCAGTTCCCCCATTGCTTTGAATAAACCGTCTGCATGAATGATCTTCTGAAGAAAAGCCGGAAACGGAGGAAAATGACCTTCCGTATGCCGTGTCAGATTCTTTAGAATTCCTTTTTCAAAATCGATCTCGAGCTGGTCGCCCTCGAGGATTTCTCCGTCAAATTCCACGATGGGCAATCCTGTATTGATGGAATTGCGGTAGAAGATGCGTGCAAAGCTTTTTGCGACGACGCAGGCGATGCCGGATTCCTTGATGGCGATCGGAGCATGCTCGCGCGAGGAGCCGCAGCCGAAATTCTGTCCGCCGACCATGATGTCGCCTTTCTGCACGCGCTTGACAAAGGTCTTATCGAGGTCTTCCATGCAGTGTGCGGCCAGTTCCTTGGGGTCCGAGGTGTTCAGATAGCGCGCCGGGATGATGACGTCGGTATCGACATTATCGCCATAGCGGATGACTTTGCCGGTAATTTTCATATTGATTTCTTCCTTTCTTAGGGTGCAGGGTGCAGGGTGCAGGGGGCAGGGGGCAGGTTACAGGGTGCAGGGTGCAGGGTGCAGGTGGTCTATTTCCCCGTTTTCCTGCACCCTGTCCCCTGCACCCTGCACCCTTTTTTTAGAGTGTTGCTGGATCGGTGATGATGCCGGTTAATGCGGAGGCAGCGGCGACTTCCGGACTCGATAGATAGACTTCGCTCTCGGGGTGCCCCATGCGTCCGACGAAGTTACGGTTAGTAGTTGCCACGGCGCGTTCGCCTTTGGCCAGGATGCCCATGTGTCCGCCCAGGCAGGGGCCGCAGGTCGGCGTCGATACTGCACATCCGGCATTGACGAAGGTTTCGAGGAGACCTTGCTGCAAGGCGTCCAGCCAGATTTTCTGCGTAGCGGGAATGATCAGCGTGCGCACCCGCTTGTTGACTTTGCGCCCTTTGAGAATTTCAGCGGCGACCTGCAAGTCGGACAAGCGCCCGTTGGTGCAGGAACCAATCACCACCTGATCAATCCGAATCTCCGGAATCTGATCAAATGTGCGCGTATTTGAAGGCAGATGCGGGAAAGCTACCGTCGAACGTACTTTGCTCAGATCAATCTCCATCACTGAATCATATTCGGCATCCGGGTCCGCAGCAAAGACTACTGGTTTGCGCTTGGAATGATCGGCAATAAAGCGCAAGGTCCGCTCATCCACCGGGAAAATGCCGTTTTTGGCGCCGGCTTCGATGGCCATATTGCAGATACAGAGGCGGTCGTCCATGGTCAGTGAGGCGACGCCATCTCCGGTGAATTCCATCGATTTGTAGAGCGCACCGTCGACTCCGATTTTGCCGATGATATGCAAAATGACATCTTTACCGCTGACCCATTTTGGCAGGCGTCCATGCAGATTGAATTTCATTGCGGTCGGCACCTTGAACCAGGCTTTGCCATGAGCCATGCCCACGGCCATATCCGTCGAACCGACACCGGTCGAGAAAGCGCCCAGTGCGCCGTACGTGCAGGTATGGCTGTCGGCGCCGATGACCAGATCGCCGGCTATAACCAGACCCTTTTCCGGAAGCAAAGCATGCTCAACACCGACTTCGCCGACATCATAGAAATGCTCGATTTTTTTCTCATCGGCGAAATCGCGAACCAGCTTGGTCTGCTCGGCGGCCTTGATATCCTTGTTCGGCGTGAAGTGATCCATCACCAAAGCAATCTTCTGGCAGTCAAACACACAGCCGGCACCGGCCTTGCGGTATTCATTGATCGCTACCGGCGCAGTGATGTCATTAGCCAGAACTAAATCCAGGTCAGCCATGATCAACTCGCCAGGACGTACAGACTTCTGACCCGAGTGGGACGCCAGAATCTTCTGGGACATGGTCATTTGCATAAAAAAACTCCTTTGATTAGGGTGCAGGGTGCAGGGTGCGGGGTGCAGGGTGCAGGGTGCGGGGTGCAGGGTGCAGGGGGCAGGGTGCGGGGTGCAGGGGGCAGGGTGCGGGGTGCGGGGTGCGGGGTGCAGGGTGCGGGGTGCGGGGTGCAGGGTGCAGGGGTGCGGGGTGCAGGGGTGTAGGGTGCAGGGTGCAGTCCGTGTCCCGTCCGTGTCCCGTCCGTGTCCCGTCCGTGTCCCGTCTATTTCAGGATGTACTCGATGGAATCGACGAGTGCGAGCCAGCTGGCCTGGATGATGTCGGAGGAGACTCCGACGGTTGTCCAAGTCGTTTCGCCATCGGTGCTCTCCATGAGCACACGGACTTTTGCGGCGGAGGCTTGTTCCCCATCGAGCACACGGACTTTGTAGTCGATCAGTTGGACTTTGCCGACTTCCGGGAAGAAGACGATCAGGGCTTTTCGCAGTGCCAGATCGAGTGCGTTCACCGGGCCGTTGCCGAGTGAGGCCGCCGTTTCGGTTTTGCCATCGACTTCGATGGTCAGCATCGCGTATGCGCTCAATTCGCCATTGGGGCTGGGGTATTCACCGCTGGTCTTGTACATGATCAGGTTGAAATGCGGCTGATAGCGCCCCAACACATGCAGCACCATCAGCTCGAAACTCGCATCGGCGGACTCAAACTGATAGCCCTCATGTTCCATCTCCTTGAGGCGCTGCACAATCGCCGCCGTCTCCGGCGAGTCCTTGGTCAGGTCCGGTGCGATGCCACCGAGTTTAGCCAGCACGGTGGTGCGTCCGGACACTTCGCTCATCAGAAAGCGCCGTTTGTTGCCGACCGCTTCAGGATTGACATGCTCGAAGGAGTGCGAGCACTTGGTGACTCCATCAATGTGCATGCCGCCTTTGTGCGCAAAAGCACTGAGGCCGACGTATGGCTTGTTCCCCGGCACCGGCATATTCGAGATTTCCGAAATCGCATAGACGGCTTCAGAAAGGTTGACCAGGTCGCTAGTGACGCATTGATAGCCCTGCTTCAGCTGCAAGTTCGGGATGATCACGCTTAAATCCGCATTGCCGCAACGTTCCCCGATGCCGATGAAAGTACCCTGTACCTGAACCGCACCGGCGTATACTGCCAGCATCGAATTGGCAACCGCGCAACCGGTGTCGTTGTGGCAGTGGATGCCGATTTGACGGCCGGGGAAAAGCTGCACGACTTCCTGGGTGATGCGGAAGATTTCATCCGGATTGCAACCGCCATTGGTGTCACAGAGGCAAAGCGAATCCGCACCGGCCTTGTCAGCGGCTTCGAGCACGGCAATTGCGCAGGCGGCATTGCTTTTGTAGCCATCGAAAAAATGCTCTGCGTCAAAGATCAGTTCCTTGCCTTGTTTCTTGAAGAATTCGACCGTGTCAAAAACCAGTTCGAGGTTGTGCTCATTCGTGGTTTTGAGGATTTCCCGGATATGTAAGTCCCAACTTTTGCCGAAGATGACGATGGTATCGGTTTTGGCTTTCAGCAGTGAAAGCACATTGTCGTCCTCCTCGACCTTCAGGTTTTTGCGGCGTGTGCTGCCAAAGGCGCACAGCTTTGCATTCTTCAGCGGGATTTCCGCAGCCCGGTTGAAGAACTCGATATCCTTGGGATTCGAACCCGGGTTGCCCGCCTCGATATAGGACACCCCGATATCATCCAGCGCCTGGATGATATGGAGCTTGTCCGATACCGAGAAAGAGATGCCTTCGCTTTGCGCACCGTCGCGCAGGGTGCTGTCCAGTATGTGCAATTTTTTCATTATTACCTCATAAGAGCCGGTTGAGACCATTGATGTACGCCATGATACTCGCTTCGATGATATCCGTTGACAGGCCCCTGCCAGTCACTAATTTATCCCCGGCCTTGATCTTGACGATGACTTCACCGAGAGCGTCATGGCCCTCCGTCACCGAAAAGATCGAGTAGTCATCGAGGATGTGTGGCGGTGCCGGAATCATCTTATCAATAGCATTGTAGGCGGCCGCGATCGGGCCATCGCCTATTGCTACCTCCTCGAGCATCTTGTCATCATTGCTCAAGCGCACCACTGCACTCGAGGTCACGTAATTGCCGCAGTTTACCGTAAAGCGCTCCAGTTTGAAACCATTGGCCGTCTCGATGAGTTTCCGTCCGGCCAATGCTTCGAGATCATGGTCATTGACCGTTTTCTTTTTGTCAGCGAGGTCTTTGAAGCGCTCGAACAGGTCGTCCATTTCCTCCTTGCTCAACTGATAGCCCATCTCATTCAGGCGTTTCTCGACCGCATGGCGTCCGCTGTGCTTTCCGAAAACCATCTCATTCTTGATCAGTCCGATCGATTGCGGCGTCATGATTTCGTAAGTCTCGCGGTTAGCCAGGATGCCATGTTGATGGATGCCGGCCTCGTGGGCAAAGGCATTTGCGCCGACAATCGCCTTGTTGATCGGCGTTGGCAGGCCCAGCAGATTATAAACCAGTCTGCTCGAGCGGTAGATTTGTGTCGTATCGATATTGGTTTCGCAATTGTAGTATGCTTTGCGGGTATGCAGTCCCATGACGATTTCTTCCATGGCGGCATTACCGGCGCGTTCGCCCAGGCCATTGATGGTGCATTCGATCTGACTGGCACCGGCAGTTACTGCCGCCAGCGAGTTGGCCACGCTCAAACCCAGGTCGTTGTGGCAATGGACCGATATCGTCACATTCTCGATGCCCTTGACATGATCGGTCAGGTATTTCAGCATTTCTATCATCTCCGCCGGAGTCGCGTAGCCTACCGTATCCGGCACATTCACTGTCGTCGCGCCGGCGGCAATCGCGGTCTCGAGCGCACGGGCCAGAAACTCCTTGTCGCTGCGCATCGCATCCTCCGCCGAAAACTCGATGTCCGGCAGATATTTTTTCGCATAGCGCACCATGTCGCCGATCATCGTCAGCACCTTTTCCGGCGACATTTTCAGTTTGTACTCCATGTGGATTGGAGACGTCGCCAGGAAGGTGTGGATGCGTGCATTCTTTGCGCCGCGCAGAGCCTCGTAGGCCGCGTCAATGTCTTTGGGCACGGCACGTGCCAGACTGCATACGGTGCTGTCTTTGATGACTTCGCTGATTTTCTGGATGGCCTCGAAATCGCCCTTCGAGGCGATGGCGAAGCCCGCTTCGATGACATCGACGCGCAGACGCTCGAGAGCCATGGCAATCTCGATCTTCTCTTTCAGATGCATGCTGCAGCCGGGAGCCTGCTCGCCATCGCGCAGGGTCGTGTCAAATATCTTAATCATTCTCATTGCTTTATTCTCCGAATCTTCCTTGTGCTACTCACCTAAAATTGTTTTTGTGAAAAATTCTGGCTGGGGATTATGTCACGCCCTTACAGGGCTTTGTTGATGGGGGATCCCCAACCCAGGGCGTTGCCCTGGGCTGGTATGTCGCGCCCTTTCAGGGCTGATTTCAGCATTGCTGATCCGTCCGATCCGTCCGATCCGTCCGACCCGTCCGATCCGTCCGATCCGTCCGAGAAACCAACAGACCGGACCGCAAATCCGCGTGCCATTCCATCCGTCAAAGCAGCAACCCTATAAAAAATTTTCGTGTCTTTTCGTGTCTTTTCGTTGTTAAAAAAAAGCTGCTCCGCAATCGGCGGAGGTGACGGACTTTGCATAGCGTCTAAGGTAGCCACTAAGGTTTTCCTGTTTGCGAAGTTGCATGCTTTGACGACGCAAGGCGAGTTCTTCATCGGAGAGCAGGACATCCAGCGTGCCCTTGCTGATGTTGATGGCGATACGGTCGCCTTCTTTGACATAGGCAATCGGTCCACCGGCTTGTGCTTCCGGGGAGATATGTCCGATGGCAGCGCCGCGAGTCGCACCTGAGAAACGCCCGTCGGTCAGCAGGGCTACCGAGCTGTCTAGGCCCATGCCGGCGATTGCCGAAGTCGGCCCGAGCATTTCCCGCATTCCGGGTCCGCCGCAAGGACCTTCATAGCGGATGACGACTACATCACCGGCCTTGATCTTCTGCTGATAAATCGCTTCGATGGCGGCTTCCTCACTGTCAAAGACGCGGGCAATGCCCTGATACTCGAGCATGTTTTCAGCAACTGCACTTTTCTTGACGATCGCTCCATTGGGTGCCAGATTGCCAAACAGGACTGCCAGTCCGCCAACAGCAGAGCAGGGCTTCTCGATGGCGGCAATGACATTACGTCCCTTGCGCCCGGCTTTGGCCAGATTCTCAGCAACCGTTTTGCCGGAGACGGTGATCAGTGATGTATCGAGCAGGTTGGCTTTGGTCAGTTCTTTCATCACGCCATAGACGCCGCCGTCGGCATACAAGTCCTGCATGTGGTGTTTGCCGGCGGGTGCCAGGCGGCACAGATTCGGGGTCTTTGCACTGACTTCATTGACCAGCTGCAAGGAAAAGGGGATTTTCGCTTCGTGGGCAATGGCCGCCAGATGCAGCACCGTATTGGTCGAGCAGCCCAGCGCCATATCGACAGCCAGCGCATTGCGGATCGCCGCCGGTGTCAGAATATCGAGCACTTTCAGATCGCGCTGCACCAGCTCCATGATCTTCATGCCGGCTTCTTTGGCCAGACGGGTTCGCGCTGCAAAAACTGCCGGGATAGTGCCATTGCCCTCGAGGGCCAGACCAATCGCTTCGGTCAGGCAGTTCATCGAATTGGCAGTGAACATGCCGGAGCAGGAACCGCAGCCCGGACAGGCGCTTTCCTCGAGGCGGGTCAGTTCCTCTTCATTGATCTTGCCGACTTTGAAAGCGCCAACGCCTTCGAAAACACTGTTCAAGTCCAAACAGCGGCTGCCATCTTCGTCCTCGAGCGACAACATTGCGCCGCCGCTGACAAAGATCGAGGGCAGATTCAGGCGTGCGGCCGCCATGATCATGCCGGGCACGATTTTATCGCAGTTGGGGATGAAGACCAGCCCGTCAAAACGGTGTGCCCGCACCATGCACTCGATGCTGTCAGCGATCAGCTCACGTGTGCACAGCGAGTATTTCATGCCGCTGTGCCCCATGGCGATACCGTCGCAAACACCGATCGTATTGAATTCCATCGGGCTGCCACCGGCACTGAGCACGCCATATTTCACTGCACGGGCAATCTCCTGAAGATGAAAATGCCCCGGCACAATTTCATTGAAAGAATTGACAATGCCAATCAGTGGACGGTCAATTTCCTTTTGGGTCATGCCCATCGCTTTCATCAGCGAACGGTGCGGTGCGCGCTCGATGCCTTGTTTTACGTGATCTGAATTCATAATATCTCTCCGAGAGGGTGCAGGGTGCAGGGTGCAGGGTGCAGGGTGCAGGGGGCAGGGGGCAGGGT
>JAPXLT010000054.1:0-20412 GCA_033809415.1 Lentisphaeria bacterium | reverse complement strand
GTCCCGTCCCCCACCTCTCCCGTTTCCGTCTCCCGCGCGCGCGTACCTTATCGTGGGTGGGTTGCCCCCTGGGTGGGTGGGGCTGGATGATTTCTGAACCACGGCGAAAACATAGTGCCGGAAAAACGAAATTTCAAGAAAAATCATAAGAAGTCATACAGAAACATAGAAATTCCTACAAAATCCTACAATTCCTAATCCTGGAAATCGGCGTCCATCAGCGGATAGAATGTGCACGGAACCCTTTTTGGATGCGGTATATTTATGGTATCACTTCGATAAACAGTTCGTCAATCCAGACTTTGCCACCCGGTGAACTCAATTCAAGGCGGAAACCACTCAGTCCAGCTGGAATCGGTTCGGGCAGCTTGCGGACAGAAGCTTTCCAGTCACAACTGCCACGGAATGGTCCCAGTTGCCAGCCAACGAACTTTTTTTCCGGCGAGCTGCCGCACAACATGACTTTGAAGCCGAAGACACTGGGATTAACTCCGGAAGGAGTATCAGGAACGCCTTCGCATTTGTAGACCAGAGTGATCTGGACTTTTTTCCCGGCGAACTGATCGATATCGAGCGGAATCCATAGTGTCCCGGCTTTGTTGAAGAGAATCTGCGGATTACCATCGAGACTGGAGATCTCAGCGGCCTGTTGCCGGTAGCGGTCATACTCCTTGAGTAATTCGGGAGTGATTTTCAGTTGAAAAATTGGGGCTGCGGCTGATGCGACCGACAAGGTCAGAGCCATTGCCAAAATCAAGACATGTTTCATGTTGGCGATCTCCTAGCTAGAGGGCGTACGAAAAGGTTTTTAACCACAAAAGGCACGAAAAAGCTTGGCGTAGGTTGCCGCCCACAACCTATTTTTTGTCCACGGAAAGCACGGAAAACTCGGAAAATTTTCGTGTCTTTTCGGGTGGTTCGTGGTTAAAAAATCCTTTGGGATAGGGTCTAACTACTGATTTTCATATTTGAGTTTCAGCACGGCGGTGCCATAAGGGGGAATGCGCCCATCGAGCCGGGAGCCGCAGTCTGTTTCAGCGGTAATCTTAACCGGTTGAAAAGGGTAGAATGTCAGCGATCCTGCGGCAATGACACGTTTGCGTGTGTGGAATCTTGCCGGCAGGTAGCGTGGAGAGGTATTATGGGCGAATAGCGTTCCATCAGCAAAACTCCACAACCGTAGCCTGGTTGGATCAAAATCCCGCAAGCCATAGTAAAAACGGTATTTTTGCCCTCGGATAGGTACCTGCCCGAAGCGGTTCAGCAAGTCTGCCGCTTGCTCCCAGAACGTGGCCGGCGGCAAAGCTTCATCGAGAGTCTGCCAGAACAAAAAACGCTCTTCGTTTTTGCCTGGCTGCAATTCTACCCGGATCGTTTCCCTGCATTGATTGTCCTGCCAGCACTCGATGCCGAAGGAGTCATCCGGCAGGATTCCTACCAGAAAGACGGGGACGTTGCGGGTCAGAAGCGAAGATAATTCCTCTTTGGACCAGAAGCGGGGATGGATAATCAACAGTGGGACATCCGGAAATTTTCGCGCGGCCTTCAGGGTTCCGGACCAAGCCAGGGGAACACCGTGGGTGATGAGTTCGGCAGTTGTTCGGAAACTGCTGCAACGCCGGGTCATCGGATAGGCGACCAGTTCCCGGTCCAGAGCAGCGTCAGACCAGAGCAGCAACGGGGATTCCGGATTTCCGTTGCCGGTGGTGAAGCTGAGGCGCCAGGCATCGTCGAGAAATTTCCAGGCGGCGGTGGGGATGGCATCGGCGAGGCAAGCCATGACGCCGGCAACGCAGCGTTCTCCTGTATCGGCGAAACGCATCGAGGCCATGCTCAGGATTTCGCTGGCCGCAAGTGGTGGTGCGTGTTGCAGGACGCAATATTCCTCGCAGTCATCTTTAATGCAGTGCAGCTGGATAAATTCGGTCTCCGGCAGATGTGCCCGCATGCGTAGCAGCATGGCTCGGTTGCGGTCCAGGATTTCAGTCGTCTCTCCAGCATTCCATCCTTCGATTTCAATGGTTCCCGCGCTGCTTTCGATGATCAGGGCATCAATGCCGGAGGCAACCAGTTCCCGGTAATCGACTCCGTATCGCCAGATGGCTTCGAAGGGGTCCCGCACCCAGGCGCTCAAAGCGACAATGCGTTTGCCGCAGGCATGCACTGCGCTGGCAATCTTTTTGATGAAACGAGCTTGACGTTGGACATGGAAGCAGCACCAGTCATAGCGATGCTCAGCGAGAATCCAGGCTGCCTTCTGCGAGACGCTGCCATGCGGCACCACGATCCCGCAAGCGGCAGAAAACTGTGCGATCATCTCGTCAGAAAAATCGCCTTCCGCGAGTGGTGCGCGGGGTTGGGCATAGCCATCGGAGGCCATGAAACCGGAAAAGCCATAATCCCGCAAGAAATCCGGCAGTTTTTGTGATAGGAAATCTTCGTATGGGGTGCCGTCTGCAAGGGTTTTCCAAGCGCAGATGCAGTTGGAAAAATTGCCATCGGCCAATTGGTAGCGTAGTTCGGGGTGTTGCGCCGCCCAGACATCAAAGTCCGGCAGTGAGGATTTTTTTGCAGCCTCTTCGGTCATTATCAGATTAAACACCGAGACATAAGTTTGCAGCCCTTGTTTGGCGAGGGTTGACAGCAGATCGCGCAGTTGGAAGGCCGTCCAGTCCTGGCGTTTTTTTTCGCCGTTTTTGTCGCGGCCAAGATAGGAGCAATGTTGAGCACCAATGCGGAAATCTTGTGCCAGACCCTTGTGGCTATGGATGATTTCCGGGCTGCAGAGCAGTAGTGCCACGGCCTCGGGCTTGATTTCCATACGCTTCAGCAACTCGCTGACTCCGAAGTCCGGCAGCGTATTATCGAACCCGATCAGTTCAATCCAAAGCCATTTTTTTACAGGAGTTTTACTGCCAGACATCATTGCCCCCATCTTGTTGTTATAAGAGAGTGCCGCATTCTTGTTGTTCAATCTGGATTTCGGACGGAGCAGAATAATCAAGGTGTCTTGCCCGCTGTCGGCTTGCAGCAGGAAAAAATACGGCATGGACTAATGCCCACAACCCATTTTTTGTCCACGGAAAGCACGGAAAACTCGGAAAATTTTTTCTATGGGTTGCTGCTTCGACGGATGGAATGGCACGCGAATTTGTGATCTGGTCTGTTGCTTTCTCCGACAGATCTGTCGGATCAGACGGATCAAGTAGATCGGTCGGATCGGCGATGTTGGGATTAGCCCTGAAGACGCGACATAATCTCTGTCCATCGTCCATCGTCCATTGTCCATTCAGCAGTCCATTCTTGTCCATTCAGTCCATCGTGTCCATTCCTGTCCCTGTCCATCGTCCATAAAAAAATCTTTTCCAAAAAAGAAGAAGTTTGGCAATAGTACGAAAATTTTATAGGGGAGTTGGGCTGTCAGGCAACTGGCAAAGGTTATATCAAGCATGGTAAGCGAGGCAAAAACTAGTCTTTGGATTACTGCCCGATGCCGCGGACCCAGTAGTTGAATCCGCTGAACAGGAAGCGTTGGTTTTGGCCTATGCTCACTCCGCCGGAGACATTCGGGTTGGGCCAGTTGAACAAAGTTCCAAATTTGTTGCCTTCGACATGCCCGTCAATGTATACGCTATTGGCCTGGCCACCGTTGTTGATGATCACATTGCTTCCAAGGACTCTAGGAACATCGGCACCCCCGTGGCGATAAGAGAGAGTCTGAGCCGAAAAGATGCCGACACCGGTCTGTATGCTGGAGTCTCCGACAAAATGCGCCGTGGCAGCATTGGTAATGGAGGTCAGCATTCTGGGATGATAAAGACCATCATCCTTGGCGGCACGGAAGCCGGTCAGCCAAAGGTTGATCGCATAATGCGTGCAGGAATAATTTTTGCCGCCATTCGAGGAGCGGGCAAATGCCATTCCTTCCCCTGGGCAGACGAAGGTTCCCTTGTTCGTGGCCATCCCATAGAACTCGCAACCGTATCCGCCAGGATAGTATTTACTGTAAGCGCCTGCCCAGCTGTTTCTCCCGGACAGGGCGACATACCATCCATGATTTTCCGTGCTGGCAATGGCGGCTTTGAGATTCCCGTGCAGAATCCAATCATTATTCTCGGCGGAATATAGAGCGCCAGCCAGACCAATGGTCTTCAGATTGTTTTTGCAGGAAACAGTAGCGGCAGCAGCGCGTGCCTTAGCCAGTGCCGGCAGCAGCATCGATGCCAAGATGGCAATAATCGCAATGACTACCAGCAATTCAATCAAAGTGAATAATTTTTTTGTTGGCATGGGATTATTTCTCCTTTATTTTATCTTTGGTTGCAACGAGAACTGATGTAAAACTTGTGATTTCGCCTTTCAAAAATTCAGCCATGCGAAGCCCTGCGCAGCGTCCCAGGGCTTTGCGGTCATAATGGGCCGGTGTCAATTCAATCTTCCGGTGCTGATATTTTTTCTGCAGTTTGTTGGTGAGATGATTTTTTTCCATGAAGACCGGTATGTTTTTCCAGTTTTCCTGCGTGCCGAGGGTCTGCAGTACGTTTTCATAGCGGTCCACTCCGCCGGTGCAAATAATGGCATCGACTGTCCCAGTGGTCAGCAGCAACGGAAGTTTCTCGGGTATTTCAGCCACAGTGTCGATAAAAAACTTTTGCTCCGGAAGCAATTGATATTCTTGGCAGGCATTTCTCAAATCTTGCAGTCTCTGTTGTCTCTGATGGATATAGCAGCCAGGCAATCCAAGCTTTGAGGAGCATAGATGCATGGAGCGGCCTTACGTCCTGCACCAGCAAGATTCCAGTGCCACGCTCTCTGGTGGATTATGTACTCGATGCACTGCTGCCGATAGTCGCATCTCCTGAAATCCCCAGATTATACCAGATGATTGGTTCGCTTTTTGATGATTCCCGCAAAGGCAAAACTGTATTTCCAGATGACATCGACGAGCAATTGCAAAGAATTGTATCTCTCCTTTGTTTTGGTTCGCCACTTGACTCAGAGCCGACAAATGATTTAAAGCTTGCTGTACTCTTACATCTTCCCAAGGATGATGGAACTTTTGCTTCCAATACAGGCTTTGTATATGAAATCCTGAATCAGAAATATAGACACGAGGAGGCAAGATAACCATGGTTGAACCTATTTCTACAACCGCCGCAGTTGCAGCTGGCACTTCCGCTGCCACCAGCGCAACGGAAGCTACTGCCGTCGCTGGCGCAATCGCAAGCCCCCCTATCACCCTGAACAAGGTACAAGTCCTGCGCAACCTTGCCAAGGAAATGCTTCTTCGTTCAGAGATGATTATTCTTGACCAATCTGAATTGGTAGAAGAGTTCGCAGCGCCAATTTATGCCGGCATTGCCGCCACTGTACCAAATTTAGCAGCCCCCGCCAAGGTAAGCGCACAGGATACTATATCTGCACAGACAGAAGTAAGCACAGAACTTCCTGCAACTTCGGGCAAACAGACACTTAAGCCGATACCTGACGACCACATAATAATTTTAGACGGACCGATTCCGCAGCCAAAAAGATTCCCGATGCCAAACATCGAGTTGCTACAAATTCCAGACGGTCTTTCGCCTGAAGTATCTAATCTTTTAACGAAATACTACGAGGCTCCGACTATCGAGTCACAAATGAAGAGTGGAGCCTCGAAAATCGTTGTCGAGAGAAACCTGCTCGACCAAAAAGTTATGGAAAATGGCAATAAGAAGACGGCCATTTGCTGGATTGAGGAACGTGTAATAGACAAGAAGTATCTTGGCCATGGTAATCTTACTGATATGATTTCCCAAATCCGACATGGTCAAGTTCCTACGATTCGCCAGGTTTACTTGGCTATGATTGATTTGATGGACCTCGCCACATTCAAGCTTTTTAACAAATATCTTGTCAAATACAAACTAGAAGCCTCCCAGTGGCGAGTGCGCCAACTGTCTGCTGACATTGAGAAAAAGACCATTGCCGGTGCTCTTCCTGAAACTAAGAAGCGAACATTCCGTATTGAGCGCGAAGTCGAAGAGCGTTCCTCGTTTAAGCCAGATCACGTGACAGTGAAAAAAGAACATGAGGACACCGAGATTCAGAAAAGTATGGATTTGATAACTCTGAACGTCAAGGATGTGTGCACCGTTAATATGTCCCGCACTGATTATGGTAAACTTGGTACAGGACAAAAAGAATTGGTCGCTTTCTTTGATGTTCCTGATCAGATTGTTAGAATGGAAAATAATCTGAACCCTGATCAAATCGCAAAGATCAACAAGCAGGCGATGGTATGGACAAAGGAAAATATCCTTGCCACTACTCGACAATACACTTCTGAAGATCATTTCAATCGCTACCTTTGCGATCTTAAGGCCCTTTTGGGGAATAAGTACACGGAATCAGCCAAGGAAGTGTCCATCGAGGGTCGGACTGTGTATTCCGAATACATTTCTCCCGAAGCTGCAGTCAACCTAACTAACATCAATACATTCGAAGACGCGGCCGCTACTTTTGACAAATTGCACAGAACCGCCACCATTCGTAGTGACAACCAGTTGCTTGACAGTTACATCGAACCGGGCAAGGGCGTTAAGTTTCAAGATGGGTGGATTACCTATGTGCCTGGTGGTTCTATCGTCAATCTTGCTCTTAAATCCGATTTGGGTGTCAAGCTCAACAAGTGGGACTGGATTTGGGCCGGAGTGGATGTGGCGACCATTGCTCTTGCTATTGTCACATGGGGCGGAGCGTCTGCCGCAAGCAAGGCTGCAACCACAACAGCCAAGGGAGGCACTAAAGTCGCAGGCAAAGCAACGGTGCGCGGCACTGTCAAGATTTCTTCCAAGGCCGGATCAAAGGCTGCGTCACGTGTGGGAGGCAAAACTGCTGCAAAAGCCGGAACGAAACATACAGGAAAAGTTACCTTAAAAAATGTCGGCGCAAAAGCCGCTGCGAAGAATTCTACCAAGGCAGCGGCAAAGGTTGCCACGAAGACTGGCTTTAAGCCAAACACCACCTACATTAGAAATGGTTACAAGTTTTTCACAGATGCTCAAGGACGTGTAGTCAAGGCAACTGGCAAACTGAAAAAAGTGCCTGGAGTTCGCAATCCAGCCAATCAAAAACTTGCTGCAGGGCTTGGTAAGATTGGTGACGAAGGCGGGCATTTAATCCCTGCGGTTTACGGCGGCCCTGGTTCAATGCTGAACCATGTTCCGCAGACAAGAACAGTAAATAGAAGCATAATCAAGCGAATTGAGAATGACATGGGGCGTGCATTAAAGGCTGGGCATAAAGTGGAATACACTATCATGCCCCATTACCCCAATCCTGGAACTCTTCGTCCCGATAAGTTTACCATTCGTTACAAAATAGATAATGTCCAAACAATCAGGAGAATTCCCAATGTCTGACAAGACCCCGAATTTTGATCAGGAAATGCAGGAGTTGGCCGATGTTCTGGCGCAATATGCGCCAGAGAATTGGCAGCAGATGAATCTCAACTATAAAACCTTTGATGAAGGTGATGTCAGCTTCGAATCATGGGTAGATGTCAATGGAGAAAAAACTCCAATCGACATCGATGAAGAAGATATCGACAAGCTTGAAACGATTTTCATAAACATCAAGGTCAAAGCAGTTGCCAATTGGAAAAGCGCCAAATTTCACTTCACCATTGATGGTGATTGTGAAATCGACTTCGAGTACTAACCAAATCTTTTGATAAGATTGCCAAGTCCTTCTTATGAATGATGCCGATAGACAAAACTTTACATTGGCATCATATCATTCATAGAAATTAGCAAATTCAACCTGCTACCATCACACAATTGTTCCTATAAGAAGGAGAGATGGTTCATGCCGTTTCATGTGATTTCATGTTGTCCGCATTGCGCTTCTGAATCACCTTTCCTGTCTGAACAAATCGGAGAAAACGTCTTTTGTCCTAAATGTGGGAAAAGCATGACGGTAGAGAACTCTAATCCGGTTCAAGTTGTACAGGGAAAAAAACGTAGAAATAAAACGATCTTCAGGCTTGTAATCTCGACCGTTACAATCTTAATTATTGTACTCATTATTGGCATCAGATTTGGAAGCACGGAAAAGAAAGCCATAGAGGCGGTGATTGCTAAAGATAGAGCGATAAGTGAATCAATAGGGACACCTAGATCTATTTCAGAAGCAAAAAAGTCTCTTGCTTCTATGGTTGAGCAGATGCAACAAATTGACCTAAGTGACTGTCCGGAAGATTTTAGAGTGGCTTATCAAAAGCACATAAACGCTTGGACAAACGCATATCAAGCATTTCAGAAAATTCCAAATCGTATATGGGAGTGGCCATTCTGGAAAATTTTTACAGGATATAATTTGAAAGAAGAAGAAAAACTCATAGATGATACTTGGTTTGAAGTTAAAAATATTGCTATCAAATATAAAGTGAATGTCCAAGATAAGCTTTCTGAGGAATCCAAGGAAATATCTGAGGACACATCAAATACACAATGACGTTCTTTCACGTCATCTCCATCACACAGAAGCGAAGAAAGACAATATCCTGAAGTATGAAGTAGATAAGTTCAAGCGTGTCCTTTCACTCCTTCCGAGAATGGATATGGAGAATGACAAAGAATGCCTAGTAACAAGTCGCAATGTCTTATATATAAACTGATTATCAGTTAAGCGAATGTCTAGTAACAAAGAAAAAACGGTTAGCAATCTGAAAAACATGGAAAGATTTTCGGAAACTCGATCCGCAATTTTACGGATTGCGATGCGTAATGGGGGATTTTTTTGAACAACGAAAAGCACAAAAACAGGTTGCGGACGTCGGTCTACCCCAAATTACAGCGTTACTATTTGTAATTTGCGAGCAGGCGTCCGCCGTCCAGGACGTGTGATGAGCCGGTAAAGAATCCGCCGTGTTTATCATCGCAGAGGTAGAGGATGAAATCCACTAGTTCCCAGGGTTCTGCGGCGCGGCCAAGTGGGGTTTTCATATTTGCCATTCCTGGGCGTGTCAGCACGGGACCCGGGACGACGCAACAGCAGCGGACATGGGGTGCGCCATAGGCCGCAATTGCTTTTGTGAGACCATGCATAGCAGATTTTGACGCTGCATAATCGGGGCAACTTGGGGAAGGTTCTTCCCCGGATACGGAACCGAAATGGATAATCACGCCGTGCTTCTGATCCAGCATCTGGCCAATGACGGCCCGGTCAAACAACAACGCCCCCTTCAGGTTGACATCCAAGCCCCAGCTTAAAATCTCCGGGTCACGGTCACGGAAGGCATTGCTGCACTGGAAGATACGGCTCGAGGCTCCACCGGCGGCATTGATGAGATAATCCACTCTGCCGAATTTGTCAACTGTGGTTTTAACCGCCTGCGCAATTTGAGAGTATTCCCGGACATCCACCTGCAGCCCGATGGCCTCGCCGCCACTGGCGCAGATTTCCGCAGCGGCGGCAAGGACGGCGGATTCATTGATATCGCAAAGCACTACCTTGGCACCCGATGCCGCAAATTTTTGCCCTGCCAGCAGCCCCATGCCGCTGGCGCCTCCGCTGCACATGGCAACGTATCCCGAGAAATCCAGTTTTATTTCCATTGAAATGCCTTCCTTATAGTTTATGGCGAATGCAAATTGCTATACTATCGCACAACTTCTTGTTTTTTCAGCTGGTAACGCATCTTTTGCAAATCGTCCCGCAATGCGTCGGTAAAGCTGGGCGACAGTTTTTTTACAACGAAAGACACTAATGGACTTGGCGTGGGCTAACGCCCACAACCCATTTTTTGTCCACGGAAAGCACGGAAAACTCGGAAAATTTTTCTATGGGTTGCTGCTCTGACGGATGGAATGGCTCGCGAATTTGTGATCTGGTCTATTGTTTTCTCCGACTGATCAGTCGAATCGGACGGATCGGCAATGTTGGAATTAGCCCTGAAGGGGCGTGACATACCAGCCCAGGGCAACGCCCTGGGTCAGGGATCTCACCATCGGCAAAGCCCTGTAAGGGCGCGACATAATCCCTGGCCAAAAAAAAATCTCAAAAATGAGAAAGAGATTCAAGGCCAGTAATTTGCACATCGGTTTTCTGAAAATCTTTCACAAAAAAGAAGAAATCGAGTGATAGTAGCACGAAAAATTTTCGTGTCCTCGGCCAGATGTTCATGACAATCTTCTGATGGTTTCTGCAACCGGCGATGTGTTCTTGCAGGTCTGCATCGATTGGGTGCGGAAGAGTTCGCGGCAGGCTTGTTCATAGGTAACATGGCAAAGTTCCGAGATGATCCGGGTTGCGCGGTCCACCAGCTTTTTGTTGGAAATCGCCAGATGAATCATGTAATTGCTGCGGACTCTTCCGAATTTGACCATGGTTCCCGTAGAAATAATATTCATGACCAGCTTCATCCGCAAATGCTCGAACAGCCGCAAAGGAGTTGGGACGACCTTCGAGCCAATGGATTGATCCTGGATAAGCAGTGCTCCTTCAGGCTGATTACAGATCGGAACTGCAATAGCATTCCGGATTGGAAGTTCGCCGCCAAGTGGAATGCGCATCAGCGCCTGCGTGTCAATTCGCGGAATCCCTTTTTGTAGCAGCACAGCAAGATTGGCGCGCTCGTAATCCTGACGCGTCCAGGCAATACACCGGGGAGGACGACGCAGCAACTCCTGCCAGATCGCTTCGGTGGATTTGGTCGGATTCCGCACCATTGCCCATGGTTCCGGCGCATCCACTTCATCCAGTGATTTATAGGGTGGGATCATGAACGTGGGCGAGCGTTCCGTCGTATCACTTAAAATGTCGATCAGGAGATCATTTGGCTGGTAATCAATCAGGCGATGCTTGCTGTAAGCCTCATGCTCGAAATCGATGCAAGAAGCAATGGAGGAAATACTTTTGGGGGTACTCAGCGAATGCAAGAGCTGTTCATAGGCTTCCCCATAATCCACTCCCGAGCATCCAGTGGCAGTTTCCAATGCGGAGGCGGCAACCAGCAGTTCAATCGTGCTTGACTGCATGCGGGTTGAACCCGTTATCGCCATTCCGCCAATGGGTATATCAAGGATCGTCACGTTCGGGAGCGTATACAATTCACGGCAGCGCTCCAGACGCGAACAGGGGATTTCCGCCGGAACGCAGATCAGCATGAAGACGCGGGCACCGCGTGCGGCAGCTTCACGCGCCGAGCCGATAATCGAAGCAGTTTCACCTGTTGCGGTAATGCCGATAAGCAGGTCCTCCGAGTTCAGACCAAGCTCCTCGACCTGTTTTTTGCCGACTTCCTGATAATCCTCAAAATTTTCCACAGAACGGATCAGGGCAAAATCTCCACCGGTCATAATAGAAAGAACCCGTGCTTTCTCAGGATGTGTCTCATTCCAGGCACTCTCGAGAAGAATTGCCAGGCGCCCGGTGGCACCACAGCCGGAAAAGACGATCTTGCGTGCATGGCGCATGGCTTCGATCAGCGAGGCATATTCCGGACGCTCGAGCGCGTTACGAAAATGCGACAGCAGAGCCAGGTCGCAGGCAAGCAGTGTCTTGACTCCCTCCGCAGTGGACCGCTGAAAATCCTCGTCAAGGTGCATGGTCAGCGGATTCCTTGCCTCACTGGGCAGAAAACCCAAATGAAATTCTGTCTCATTGACTAAAAAGTTTTCTGCTTCCTTTTCCCAACTTGTCATCGGTCATTCTCCATAGGGTGCAGGGTGCGTAGCAATACGATTTTTTAACCACGAAATACACGAAAAAGCACGAAAATTTTTCGTGTATTTCGTGGTTAAAAAAGCTTCAAGTGAACTGCGTCCGACATCATTATTCGAGACGGAACAACCATGTATCCGCTCCGTTGCTGGTGACCTCGAGCCTGTCGGTATTGCGGTATTGCCTTCCGGAAAACAGTTCAGTAATCAGCGCACATTTGCGTGGGAAGCTGATTTTCAGGGTTTCCACTTCGGCGGTATGCACTGCCACCAGTCGCTCGTTGGCGTAAACCGGACGTGGCTGGGAGCAGTACAGCAAGACGCCGGCGTCCCGGGCGATGTCGCGCAGGTTTTCCACCGTCACGGTGTCAGGATTGTAGACGTAAACCGATGTCCAATTCTGCTTTTCCACTTTGCTGATGCCGGGGGTTCCAAAATCTGTTCCGCAAATCTCTTTCACATGCTCCGGATTCCAACGGCGATCATGGATAATTCCCGGCCCATAGGTCCAGACCACGTGCCGCGACTGGTTCAGAACATACTCATCAAGCATTCTTTGATCCCTGGCGTTGATCTCGAAGGGATGACAGAATATCACCAGCTTGAAACGCTTCATATCCAACTTGGGCAGATCGTTGAAGGAGGCGATTAAAAACGGTGCCCCGCAGCGGCTCAGCAACATCTTCCAGGGTACATGGAAACAATGGCAATGCGGATGCATTGAATTCAAATACATGAGATTCTTCGGATCAACCAGCATGAGCACCTGGCTGTTTTCCACGACCGGGAGAACGACTTCCTCATCCCAGATTTTTTTACATTGTGCAACGGTTTCTATGGCCGCATCGCTGAACGAACCGCCCCACATGTCAAAAAACCATAGCGAGGTGTGGTTGATCAAATTGATGGCGGTTTCCCTTTTGATCCCCGCTTTGACTTGCACTTCGTCATGCCAGGTAACCCAATTCGGATTCATATCCTGCCCATCCGGTCCCTTGCTGGTGCTGGTCTTGTTGTCGGAGGAATTCAGCATCTCCTTGCCGTAGGCGTGGATGCTGCCAACTACGCAATGGGAGCCGCTGCCCCCGCCCATCTTTCCGTCAGTGGCTGGCGCCAGCAGAAAATCGAGGGCCGGTGACTGCAACAGCTTTTCATAGCCAAGATGCCCGCTCTGACTCAACATGTACTGGCCGATCGAAGTCACATATCCGTAGATCGCCCCCAGTTCCACCTCCGGTCGAACGACGCTTTTGGCTTCATGCAGGAAATAATCAATGGTGCCAGCCATTTCATCGTTGATAAATGTGAAGTAATCGATGACTTCGGCATCCGTTTCGGGATCGAAGAAAAGTCCACCATGTTCGGAGTTGCGTATCAGCGGGTCGACCTCGGAGTCTCCATAGCCATACCAGTAGCTTACCTTGTTCCTGTCGATTCCTTCTTTTCCGGTGAAAGACGCAAATTCCCGGCTCCCGCATTCCCTTCTGGTAATGGAAGGAATATCAACAGAGTCGCCTTTCCCCTTGTCTGCCATCCATTTCCGGAAAGCCGCCAGCCGGAAAAGACTACCCCCCGCCCGGTTGCGATCCTGCCATTCCGTGCCCCCGCCGCAACCAAAGGCATAGGCCCGGATGCGTCTATCCAGAACCGTATCCAGATGGCGTAAAAGCACCTTCAGATAATTTGCGGTTTCACGCCGCCACAAGCTGCTGGAGACGATGCGCCCCAGATCAACATAGGAATCAAAACGGGCGCCATGCGCACCAAGATAACGTGTCCACCATAACGGCGTATTCAGATCGACTAAACAGATGAACTTTGCATCCGGAATCTCCTTGAGAATGTCCCGGAAGGGTGCGGTTGCTGCATCCAAGTCATACGTATCCTTTGCCGTCCAGACCATGGGATACTTGGTATAGGGCGTGCCCAGCGCATTGAAAACGTTCGATATCATGACCGAATACGTGTCTACCCCAGCCGCGCGAAATTTCTTCATCGTGGCAATTTCCGGATAAAACGAACGATAGGCATAATACCGGTTCTTGCTGATCTGCAGTTTACTCATCTGTTTACTCCTTGGAAGCAGAAAGTGTCCAAAAAAGTGCGGGGGGGCAGGGGGCAGGGGGCAGGGGACATGGTGCGTCCATGTTCTGTCCACAACGTCCACAGTGTCCACCATGTCCACAACGTCCTGCCTGCCCCCCGCCCCCCCGCATCCGCCTGCTGCTTCGCGCGCACGGTAAGGGTGGTTCGCCCCCTGGTTGGGTGGGGCTTGGAGGCTGTCTGAACCACGGCGAAAAAATAGTGCCGAAAAAACGATTTTGCAAGCAGAATCATAAGAAGTCATGCAGAAACATAGAAAATCCCAAGAAATCACAGTGATTCCTAATCCTGAAATCTACGGATTCATATTTGAAACCTTTGCAGCATCTACGGAACCGTAAAGCGTCAGTGAAGTTCTTTCTCACTTTCAAGAATTTTTTTGGACAGAGATTATGTCGCGCCCTTACAGGGCTTTGCCGATGGTGTGATCCCTGCCCCAGGGCGTTGCCCTGGGCTGGTATGTCGCGCCCTTTCAGGGCTGATTCCAACATCGCCGATCCGACCGATCCGACCGATCCGACTGATCTACTTGATCCGTTCGATCCGTCGTATCAGTCGGAGAAACCAATAGACCAGATCATAAATCCGCGTGCCATTCCTTCCGTCAAAGCAGCACCCCCCTATAAAAATTTTCGTACTACTATTCCTCAAAATCTTCTTTTTTTGGAAAAGATTTTTTATGGACGATGGACAGGGACAAGAATGGACACGATGGACGGAATAGACAAGAATGGACTGCTGAATGGACAATGGACAATGGACAATGGAATGGAATGGACACGTACAGCAGGTGACATTTTTTGTACTTGTCCATTCGTCCATCAAACGTCAAGTCCATCGCGTCCATTCTGTCCATGATGTCCATTCGAGTCCCTGTCCATTAAAAACACTCATTTTGCCGTTTGAATAGGTTGTGGACGCCAGCCCACGCCAAGTCCTTTCGGGCATTTCGTTGTTCAAAAAGAATTCCTTGCTTACCCAGGTTTCTGACGCATCATAAGATACTCATATGATAATCCATAAAATATAAAAGAAAATCCTTGTTTGGAAAGATCATTTCAGATATAGTATATTATTGACACTCGTATTCCCATGCTTTTGCGACCTTGAACTCTTTGACTATCCCATTGCTGATTCACTTTAGTACCAAAAACGTAAAAGCGACATTATAATATTGCCAATTGCCAATAGCGAAAGTCAGGAGGAAAATATTGACTATAGATCCAGTTGATCTTAAGATAGACGCCCGGAGCGGAGAACGTATCTTTTTGGCGTCAGGAAAGCCGGAGTTCTCTTGGCGCTTAAATGCCCGGCAGAGCGCCTATCGGATTCTGGTGGAAGACGATCAAGGGGCGGCGCTCTGGGATTCCGGGGTTGTACAGGGGACATCGTGCCGCTGGATTCCCTGGGGCGGGGCAGAGCTTGCTTCCCGCATGGCTGGAACTGCCCGCGTGCAGGTCTTCGACCAATCCGGCAATTCGTCAGGCTTCTCGGCGCCTGTCCACTTCGAGACGGGTCTTCTGGAGAATCGCGATTGGGGAAATGCGCGCTGGATCTGGTACGACCGCAACAACTACAGCACGACGGCACCTTCCCCCTATTTTCGCAAAACGTTTTACGTCAGGCCGGGGCTTCGCAAAGCAAGGCTTTACATCACAGCACGCGGTTGCTTTAACGCCTACATCGACGGTGTGAAAATCAGCCCGGATTACCTGGCACCGGGATGGACGGATTTCCAAAAGCAGATACCTTACATGACCTATGATGTGACCGAAGCGCTGTCCGAGGGGACACACACCCTTGGAGCGATTTTGGCGGACGGCTGGTGTTGCGGAAACCTGACCATTTTCCGCTACCGGAACACCTATCATCCACATCCGGAATTGTTGGCCCGGCTGGAAATGACCTTTGATCAAGGGGAACGGGAATGTATTGTGACCGATTCCTCATGGAAAAGCTCCACCGGCTCGATCCTTTCTGCGGATTTATATGACGGGGAAAATATAGATGCCCGGCTGGAAATGCCCGGCTGGTGCAAAAATGATTTCGATGACACCGGCTGGATTACAGCGGCAGACGGCGGCCCGGTGCGGGAATCGCCACGGTTGGTGCAAAAAACAGCTCCCCCTGTCCGATGCCAGGAAATTCTGAAACCCGTGCAGTTGCTCCACCCAAAGAAAGATACCTGCATATGGGACTTTGGACAGAATTTCGTCGGGACTTACCGAGTGCACCTGCGGGGAAATCCAGGACGGCTCTACACATTTCAGACAGGCGAGATGCTGGACAAGGACGGCACGCTCTACACACTGAATTATCGAAGTGCGCGGTCACAGGATTCCTATATCTGCAGCGGCCCATTGGAAGAATGGTTCGAATACAGCCCGTCTTTGACGTTCCATGGCTTCCGCTATCTTCAAATTGACGGTTTCCAATTCGACCAAATTCCCCCGGAATCCTTGGAAGTAGTCGGGCTGGTACTCCACAGCGACATGCCGGTCGCGGGGGAATTCCGCTGCGGCAATCCACTGGTTTCCCGTCTCTGGCTGAATGCCCTCTGGGGACAACGGGGCAATTTCCTGGAAATTCCGACAGATTGCCCCCAACGCGATGAACGGATGGGCTGGACCGGCGATGCTCAAATTTTCGCGCCCACCGCCATGTACAATGCGGACTGCTGCACTTTCTATCGAAAATATCTGCGGGACATCCGGGACGCCATGCGGGAAGACGGCGCGGCGCCCTCGATCGCCCCGGCAATCCTCCGCATGGCTGATGGTGCCGCAGCCTGGGGAGATGCGATCATCCTGATTCCCCATGCGCTTTATCAGCATTACGGCTGGCAGAGTATTCTTGCTGAAAATTATGATGCAATGAAACGCTCGATCGCCTGGCAAAAAGCTCATTCCGACGATTATATCCGAAATGGGAAACAGTTTGGCGACTGGTTGGCACCGGTAGAAACTCCTCCTCCTCTCGTTGCCACAGCCTATTTTGTCCATTGCGCGAGGTGTCTTTCTGAAATTGCAGGTGTCCTTGGGCATGAAGATGATCAAAAAGAATTTTCCCGCCTTTTCGAGGACGCACGCCGTGCCTTCCAGAACGCCTTTCTTGACAGGGACGGCATTGTCTCCCCGTCAACTCAGACGGCGCTTGCACTAGGGCTGGTATTTGATATCATCGAGCCCGATAAATTCTCTGCAAATGCTGCCGCCTTAGAGCGGAGAGTGCGTGAAAATGGCGCCCGGCTTAACACCGGCTTTATCGGTACAGCGCTACTTTTGCCTGCACTGGTTAAATGCGGTTTGGAAAAAACGGCCTGCGATCTGGTTTTGCAGGAAGAATATCCATCCTGGCTCTTCTCTGTAAAACAAGGCGCCACTACCATTTGGGAACGCTGGGACAGTTATTCGCATGCAAAGGGTTTCGCCGACGCCTCGATGAACAGCTTCAATCATTACGCATACGGCACGGTAGCCAGCTTCTTGACCAGCCATATCGGCGGCATCCAGTATTCCCACGAGGGAATCACCATGCAGATCATCCCCGACGAACGATTCTCCCCCGTGCAGGCCGCCTATGATTCCCCGCATGGAAAAATCACCAGCCAGTGGGAAAAAACGCAAGATGGGCGGCTTTGCTGGAGTGTCATGGTACCCGGTGGCATCCCCGCCACTGCCATTCTGCCTGATGGCACCCGAAGAAAACTCTCCCCCGGAACAAACATTCTTCTTTAACACAGCAATGCAAAAAGGACAAAAATGATACCACAATATCTGCAAGATTGCCTGAACGGCACGACTGGGAGCTATATTCGTCCCCTGCTCTGGTACGGTGGCGAAAGCAAGGAAAAGCTCATCGAGGAAATCCATGCCGTAAAAGCGGCCGGGATTCATGAATTCATTCTCGAGAACCGAGGCGGTGACTGGTTTGCGACGGACTGGTGGTGGGAACTCCTCGGTTGCGCATTGGAGACCGCAAAGCAGCTGGACATGAGGCTCTGGCTGCTGGATGATTCCCATGTCAACACAGGAAGCGCCAACGACTCCCTGGGCAAACCGGAAAACGCGAAATTCCGTCCGCAGAATCTGCGCATCGAGGCGGCGGATTTCGCGGGGCCTGTCTCCGCCGGTGCGCTGATGGTGCCGGCCCATACTGATCTCGAGCAGGTCGTGTCAGTCTCCGCGTTTTTGCGCGATCCGGCAACAGGCCACAGCATCGGTGAACCGGTTGTACTTACCGACCGCCTGACAGATGGACTCTGCCTCCTGGACCTCCCTGAAGGATTATGGCGCGTTTATTTTGTGCTGACCGCAGACCCGTCCCTTCAGGGACTCTTCGCCAACTACATCACCATGCTCTCCCCTGAATCCTGCCGCCATCTGATCAACGAGGTCCATGAAAAAGTCTATGCTCGCTTCGCCCCCTACTTCGGAAATACTTTTGCCGGATTCTTTTCGGACGAGCCGGCATTCGGAAACTGCGACGGGCAATATGGCTATGATTCCTGCGACCACCGCATGGGACAATTGCGGCGCATCTATTCCTGGTGGGATACATTGCCGGAACTGCTTGCGCAGAAAACAGGCCTGCCACGCGATGCAGTCATGGCAAAGCTGCCGGCGCTCTGGGACGATGTCGATGGCGCCAGCGACCTCTTCCGCGTGGCATACATGGATGTCATCACGGAACTTTGGCGTGCGAACTTCAGCCGGCAGATCGGCCGCTGGTGCGAGGAGCGCGGAGTTCAATATATCGGCCATGTCCTGGAAGACCAAGGGTGCCATTTCCATACGGGCTGGGGCTGCGGGCATTTTTTCCGCTCGATGGAAGGTCAGCATATGGCGGGGCTGGACATCGTGCTGAACCAGATGGTCCCGGGATTCCGCACAATCAAGCATGCAACCAACAGTTCCAGCAAGGAATATGATTCTGTCTTCTATCACTATACATTGGCAAAATTAGGTGCTTCGCTGGCTCATCTCACACCACACATGCAGAATCGGGCGATCTGCGAAGTCTTCGGCGCCTATGGGTGGACCTGCGGCCTTCCGGTAATGCGAGCGATTTTTAACCATTTCCTCTCGAACGGCACCAACCACTTCATCCCCCATGCCTACTCGATGCACCTGCCGGGAACTGTTCGCGAAAGTTGTGATGAGGGCACCCAGGCGCCTCCCGGGTACTGCATGACTCACCTGGCGCCCACTTTTTATTTCGGCGGCCTGAATCCGCAATACCGGCAGTTCGGTGCGCTGATGCAGTATGTGCAGCGGGTCTCCCATCTGATTTCCAGCGGTGTCCATCTGGCCGATGTGGCGTTATTCTATGCGGCGGAGGCTGACTGGGCCGGTTGCCCCATCCGCGGCATGGATGATGTGGCCATGACACTTTCACGCGCCGGGATCGATTTCGATTTTGTTCCCTCGGATGCACTTTATGACAACTCCGCCGTGAAGGATAACAGACTCCTTCTGAACCAGGAAACGTATGGCGCGCTGGTTGTTCCCATGTCGGAGTCGCTCCCCGAAAAGCTCCTGCGGCGTTTTGCCGAACTGTCGGCGCAGGGCCTTCCCGTACTCTTCACAGACAAACTGCCGTCGCGCTGCGAACACCCCGCCGTCGATATCTCCCCGCTGCTTCATCACTTCGCCGTTGCACCCCTGGAAGAAGTGCCGGACTTTATCCGCTCCTCCTGCGGACAGCGATTGCAAATCGCCTCGACACCGGATCTGCATTCTTTACGCTTCTACGGATTGGCTCGGGAAGACGGGAGCATCCTCTACCTCTTCCACAATGACGGCCTCGAACCACTGGAAACCTTTGTTTCCCTGCCCGGTGGTGAAACAGCCCTGCTTTACGATCCATGGACTAACACGGCATACACCGGGGACAATACCCCCCAGGGACTGCGAATCAAGTTGCAGCCGTTGCAACTGCTGGCTGCGGTCTTCCAAAAAAAGACGCCGGAGCGCTTTCCTCTCTTCCCCTATGAGGAACCCGTTTTCCGGGAATTGCCATTGCGCTACGACATTTACATCAGGGAAGCGCATGAAGAACAATTCCGCCTGCTCCGCCCGCAGTCGGAGCCCGTCAATCTCCTGCTGGAGGAAAAACTGACCCGCACGTGTGCGGAATTCCGATATGATGCCACATTCCAATGGGATAGCAGGCCGGTGAGCTGGCTGCAGATCCCGCAGGCAGGTGACTGCGCGGAACTCTGGTTGAATGGCTCCTACTGCGGCCTTTCCCTGGGGCCTGTCTGCCGTTTCCAGATTGAAGGAAAGCTGCGCAAGGGTGAAAACACGCTTTCCATCCGCACGGCAGATAATCCCGCCTATTTTGACCGGGATATGAAGGAAGCGGTTGTCTACGGAACAAAATTGCCGCTTCCCATGCATGGATTCTACGGCCCGATCCAAATTGGTTGACTACAAGGAGTGCAAGTCAGGGCGTTTTCATTCTTTCACCTAACTTCTTGTTGTGTAAAGATTTTGGATAGAAATTACGCTGTGGATAGTTCCTATGTCTCGCCCTTTCAGGGCTTTGCGGATGGGTGGGCATCCGAACCCAGGGCGTTGCCCTGGGCTGGTATGTCACGCCC
>JAPXLT010000053.1:0-20423 GCA_033809415.1 Lentisphaeria bacterium | reverse complement strand
CACAAAGTCCACAAAGTCCACAAAGTCCACAAAGTCCACAAAGTCCACAAAGTCCACAAAGTCCACAAAGTCCACAAAGTCCACAAAGTCCACAAAGTCCACTCCGCGCGCCCCGTCTGCCCCGTCCGACGGCTGCTTCGCGCGCGCGTACCTTGAATAAGGGTGGGTTGCCCCCTGGGTGGGTGGGGCTAGATGATGTCTGAACCACGGAGAAAACATAGTGCCGGAAAAGCGGAATTTCAAGAAAAATCATGCAGAATCATAGAAAATGTGAATTGAAACACAGAAAACCCCGGGAAGTCATAGCAATTCCTAATCCTGGGAATCGGCGTCCATCTGCGGAATCAGCGGACAAAATGGGTTCGGAAACCTTTTGGGACACCCTCTATTTAGCGCAATTTTTCCATGTAGTCATGATAACAGAAGAAGCGGTTTCGCCTCATGCCAGTCATTTCTTTGATTATGCCAAGTTCATTCAAGCTGTTCAGTACAGTGCCGATGGTTGCATTGGCAAGTCCCGTGATTTCGCGGAGCTTGGCAATATTGGCTATTGGATGGCGCAACATTGCCTGATGAACCAGGGCAGCCGATTTGCTGGTGCGCCCCAAGGAGGTGATTTTTACCCGGTCTTGGGCGACTTGCTTATTCAAGGACAAAATGATTTTTCGGCTTCGAGTTGCCGTTTCCGTCACAGCGTCTAAAAAGAAATCCAGCCAACGTTCCCAATTTCCAGTATCGCGGATGTCGTTCAAAATTTCATAATATGCGCTACGATGTGCTTTGAAATAATAGCTCAAATACAGTAGTGGCTGTTTTAATATTCCTGCGTTGCATAACTGCAGGGTTATCAGCAGCCGGCCTATCCGTCCATTGCCATCCAGGAATGGATGGATGGTTTCAAACTGGGCGTGGACAAGTGCCGCTTTGACAAGTAAAGGCATGTCTTCCCGATAGAGGAACAATTCCAAATCGTTCAGGCATTGCATCGCCGCTTCCGGCGGAGGTGGAACAAATGCTGCATTACCAGGGCGTGTTCCGCCAATCCAATTCTGGCTATGGCGGAATTCTCCTGGATTTTTACGACTGCCGCGGCCTTTTGAAAGTAATTTCGCATGGATTTCCCGCAATAAACGCAGCGACAATGGGAAGCCTTCGCTCAGTCTCTGCAGTCCATGATTCATGGCGGCAACATAGTTGCTCACGTCCTGAACATCATCAAGAGGAACTCCCGGCTTCTCTTTTAACTCGAACAACAATAAATCAGAAAGCGATGACTGTGTTCCCTCGATCATCGAGGAAAGCACAGCCTCTTTGCGGATAAACATATAAAGAAACAGGCCGACATCCGGCAAAAGCTCGGCAGCGGCATCCAGCTTTCCAAGAGCATAGGCAGCGGCATCCAGCTTTTTCTGTAAAGTGCCATCCAGTTCCAAGGGGGGATTCGGGGGCAGTGCGTTTGGAATAAAAGCCTTGACCGGCTCCCCGACTATACAGATGACTTCATATCGTCCTTGAACCCCTCGTTTCATCTTGGCTCCTGATATATTAAAATAAACACCGTCGTTATTTCAAGATAGCATGTTATCTTGAAATAGCAAGCGTATTCACTACGCTATTTTCCAAACTGATCAGTCAGTCGTAATGGGGCTTCTGTAGTGCGGTGTGCGGGTCAGACGTGGTGGGCAGTGTGGACAGGACAAGAACATCTCCCCGCGCCCACGCAGTCAGGGCATCGCAACCGGGACGGTCGCGCCACTTTTTAAACCGCTTGCACTCTCTTCCGTCAAAGCAGCAGCCCTATAAAAATTTTCCGCGTTTTCTGTGTTTTCCGTGGTTAAAAAATATTTATCCTACGCTGGCGCCGGAAGGGATTGGTTTGTCGGTGGTGATCAGGGTGAGCTGGTCGCCGGTTTTGGCTGCTAGGAGCATGCCATGTGAGGTGAGTCCGCGCAATTCGCGTGGTTTGAGGTTTGCGACAATGACGATAGTTTTGCCGGGGAGGTCTTCCGGGGCATAATATTTTGCTATGCCGGCGACGATCTGGCGTTCCTCGGAGCCGATGCGCACCTCGAGCTTCAGCAGCTTATCGGCACCCTCGACCTTTTCCGCCGAGAGGATTTCAGCGGTTTTCAGGCTGACTTTGGCGAAATCCTCGATGCTGATGACATTCGGCAGAATCGGGGTTGCAGCTGCGGGTTTGGCCGCCTGTTTCACGCTTGCGTCAACTTTGGCCTTGGCGGTTTCGATTCTCGGGAAGAGGGGAGTCTCGAGCGGGTTCAGTGCGCCGCCATCAGGCAAAATATTCCATTTGCCCAGATTTTGCATCTCCGGAACGAGTTTGTCTTGCGGGATGCCCAGAATCCGCCGCAATTCGGTCATTTTTCCGGGCATGACTGGATAGAGCAGGCCGGAAACGATCCGCAGGCATTCGGCAGTATTGCGCAGGACTTTGCCGAGCTTCTCCTGGTTTCCCTCCTTGACCAGTGCCCAAGGTTTCTGCAGATCAAAGTAGCGGTTGCCTTCGCGCACAGCAGCGATGACATCGGCAATGCCACGATCCAACTGCATGTTTTCAATGCCGTTCTGCATCGCTTTGACAGCATGCTGGCAGGCGGCG
Source organism: Lentisphaeria bacterium (assembly GCA_033809415.1). Taxonomy (GTDB): domain Bacteria; phylum Verrucomicrobiota; class Lentisphaeria; order Oligosphaerales; family Oligosphaeraceae; genus JAQVUB01. The sequence continues at coordinate 17,806 of JAPXLT010000053.1, read as the reverse complement.
ATCAAGGCGGCTTCTTCCTCGCCGGGTTCGCTTGCCGGGGGCAGTTTGCCGGCGAAGTTTTTCTCGATCATTTTAACTGCACGGCTGGTCAGGTTGCCCAGATCATTGGCCAGGTCGGAGTTGAATTTCAGGATGAAAGCTTCTTCGGAGAATTCGGTGTCCTGCCCGAGGCTCATGGCAGCCATCAGGTAGTAACGCAGTGCATCGACGCCATAGCTTTCGATCATGTCCATCGGACTGGCCGGCTTGGCGGCAGCGGTCATTCCGGCCAGGGCGGTTTTGCTGACCTTGCTGCCCTGGCTGAGCCACCAGCCATGCGCAAAGATCGCTTTCGGCAGTTCAAGGCCGAGAGCCATCAGCATCGTAGGCCAGTAGACGGTATGGGTGGTCAGGATATCCTTGCCAATCAGATGATAGGAAGCCGGCCACCAGCGCTGGAATTGCTCCTCATCGGTTTTATAGCCGACAGCACTGATATAGTTGACCAGGGCATCAAACCAGACATAGGTTACGTACTGGTCATCAAAAGGCAGGTCAATCCCCCAGGAAAGCCGCGATTTCGGACGGCTGATGCAAAGATCGCCCAGAGGTTTCTGAAGGAAGCCCAGGGTCTCTTGGCGGCGGTGAGCCGGCTGAATGAAATCCGGATGACTTTCAATGTAGTCAATCAGGGGTTTCTGAAACTGGCTCATTTTGAAAAAATAATTTTTTTCGACGAGCGGTTCGACTTTGCGGTGGCAGTCCGGGCAACAGCCCTCCTGCAAGTCTTTTTCGGTGAAGAAGCGTTCGCAGGGGATGCAGTACCAGCCTTCGTAGTCGGCGGAATAGATCAGGCCTTTGTTATGGAGGTCGGTGAGGATTTCCTGAACGACGCGCTCGTGGCGTTCTTCCGTGGTGCGGATAAAATAGTCATTGGTGATTTCAAGTTTCTGCCACAGCTCCTTAAAGCGGATGACGGTGCGGTTGCAGTGCTCGAGCGGAGTCGTGTTGTTTTTCTGGGCGGCCTGCTGCACCTTCAGCCCGTGTTCATCTGTGCCGGTCAGAAAGTAGGTCGGCTTGCCCAGCATGCGGTTCCCGCGAGCCAGTACATCGGCCAGGATTGTTGTATAAGCATGCCCGATATGCGGTTTGTCGTTGACGTAATAAATCGGAGTGGTGACGTAAAAATGATCGTGATTCATGGTCGTTTCTTTTCCTTTCCAGGGCCGCAACCCTATTTTTTAACCACGAAAGGCACGAAAATTTTCGTACTACTACCATCCAGAATCTTGCTTTTTGTGAAAGATTTTCGGAAAGCTAATCGCCAAATCATTGGCATGCAAGGTCTTCTCCGAAAGATCCGAATGATTGTAGTGCCTTTACAAGGCACTGTCTTTGGTGGATTCCCCACCCCAGGCTAAAAGCCTGGGGTTAAGCATGGTTAAGCGCCTACGGCGCAATGGGTTGTGTGGGAAAGCCGGTCGATCCGGCTGTCCGTGTAAAGTCCGTGTAAAGTCCGTGTAAAGTCCGTGTAAAGTCCGTGTGGGTTGCGGGCGATCAGTCCGCGCCAAGTCTTTTCGTGTCTTTTCGTTGTTATAAAAGTAATTCAGGTGATGATCTGCTTGCCGACTTCGCGATCCCAGAACAGGATGATCGCCAGCAACATCAACATGATATTCATGACAATGGAATAGGCAGCCCCATAGAGGACGTAACTGGTCGGAATCGTCAGCTTGTTTGACAGGGCGTCTGCCATCCAGAAAAGCTGCCAGTTCGGAATGGCGGCATAGACGGCGGTCGCCAGCCAGGAACCCTTTTTCGGATAGGGGTTCAGATAGGAGCCGCCGACAGGTGTGCGTGGCGGATTGTCCGAACTGCGGAAAATATACGAGGTGAACGCGGCATCCATGCCCTTGGCTGTACTGGAGACGAGGGTTTGCTCCCGGGCAATCGTCCTCTGATCCCAGTTTTGCGTCTCGGGATTGTAGGTTGCCATGAGTACTGGCGGGGCTGTCAGGTCAGCCAGATTGTCCTTCCAGTCGTCGCTGTCATTCCAGAGTGCAGCGGGGTTTTTGCCGAGCCTTTCCGGAAGGACACGGGGCTTGGGCGCGCTGCTCCAGACGATGAACGCCTCACCCTGGTCAACTTTTTCCGGCTTTTCCCAGCGTCCGACATCGGCCAGTTCAGTTGGGGCGAAGGTGTAGGAACTGATCCAAAGCGTTGCCTTGCTTTTAATGGATGGCACGTCATCCCATTTCTCCAGCGAATTGCGTCCGATCAGATAATCGGACATCAGCCCGAGTATGAAGATCACCGAGCAAAGCAGGAGGTTGCTGACTAGATTGAAGCGTGTCGAAAGGGCGGTGGCAAGGCTGCCCATGGCCCAGACTGAGAAGACAATCAGCAGCAGTGCCGGTATCAGTGGTGCCGACAGGCCGATGCGTTCCCCGTTGTAGGGCAGGAAATGCGCAAAGATGGCGACAAGAGGAAGCAGCGCAGTCATGGCGAGCACGGCTGCCATCGGAAAAGAAGCGCGAGTGATGTAGTTGTAAATGGCGGCAATGATGAAAGCCAGTGCGATCGAGCCGAAATAAACACCCATCACCCAGAAATCGAGCCGGAACTGATCTGAGGCGATGCGCAGGCTGATCAGGGTTGCCAGGCTGCAGAGAAAGCAGAAGATCGTGTTGGCAGCCAGAATGCCCAGCATTTTGGCGATGATGAAAACGGGTCTCTGAACCGGCTTGGAAAGCAGCAGCAGAGCAGTGCCGTTGTCGATTTCACGGGAGATGGCATAACTCGAGATGAGAATTGCCAGGCCCCAGCCAAAGACCATCGTTGTAGCCATGGCGCTGTCAACAACCAATTTTTCCTGTGCGCTGAAGACGAACAGGGAAAAGATGGGGAAGAGTCCGATCAGACACAGGGTGACCAGCGTGATCAGCAGGTAGATCGGCTCCCGCAGGCTTTCACGAAAGGTGTTTTTGGCGATTTGGAAAAGGCTGGTAAACATTGGGCAAGCCCCACTTGAGATGAAAACTAGTTTTTGAGGACGCCGGATTTGGCCAGTCTTTCCTTGCTGTCTTCAAAATCTTTCAACAGTCCGTGCTGATTGAGCAGATCGCCGAGCATGCGTGCGTTGAGCGACCAGTCTTCACTGTTGAAGATCATGACCGGGAATTTGCCGCGGATCTGGTCGATGAACGATTGCGGCACATAGTCACTGCCGCCGACAACCACAATCCGTTTTGGATTGATGAAGCTGACAATGTCCACAAATTCGTCGGCATTGATCTGCTGGACTTTACTCGAAGCGGGCATGAAGAAAATCTGCTGGGACTGGTCTGCATCCAGTGAAAAGAGGAGGATGGGCTGTTTGGTTTTGTACTGGGCCAGATCACAGAGCAACCGCGAGTTCATGTAGTTTCCGGTGATCATCAACGTGTGGGCACGGGTGCGCCCCTCACGCCGGAAAGCACTGCATCCAGTGGAGCTGAACATCAAGAGAACAAGAGCAACAGGGAAGAGGTAAAGAACTTTTTTCATTTTCAGCCTTTCTAGTTGAAACCCGATACGAGATGGAAAACCATTCTTCTGACAAAAAAACGCCGTCTGCACTTTTTGTTTGTCGGTTAAATATTATACTATGTACAAAAACGGGAAACTTTCAATCCCGCTTGCGAAATTTTCCCGTTTATTTTCTGTTTTTTGCAATAAATGGAGTACATAATCGATGAAAAACATAAAAATGTTGTTGCCGCCGATTGTCGCCCGCCGTCCTCACGCAGCCATTTTTTTGAGTGGCACCGGCAGTAATGCCGAACAGATTTTGCGCCGCAACCAGGAATTGCTTGCGCAGGGGAAGGAGATTCCGTATGATTTGCAGGTGCTGGTGACGGATGCACCCGAAACAAGTCGTGCACGTGAGCTGGGCAAAGTCTATGGAATTCCTGTCATCGAGGAGGATATCCGGGCTTTTTATCAGGCTCATGGCGAAGAACGCGTATCCATCCGCACGCCGAAAGCTCAGGAACTGCGAAATCAGTGGAGCGACCGCCTGCGCGTGAAGTTGCGCCCGTATGCGATTGATTTTGCGGTGTTTGCCGGATTTGTTCCACTGACCAACCTGACGGCGGACTTCCCCTGCCTGAATGTGCATCCAGGCGATTTGACGTATTTGAAGGATGGACGGCGTCATCTGGTAGGTCTGCATCAGTTGCCGATTGAATTGGCCATACTCGAGGGACTCGAGACTTTGCGCAGCAGCGTCATTCTGGCGCGTCCCTACACAGGGAAAGGGGAAGACATGGACAATGGCCCGTTGCTTGGCATTTCCCCGGAAGTTCCGATTGATCTGCAAGGGGAAAAACTCGAGGATCTGCGGGCGATTGCCGCCGCACGACCAGAAAAACGTCCTGCCGGTGGATACAAGGATCGCCTTGCCGAACTGGCTGCCCTGAATCTCGAACGTCTGAAACGCGGTGGCGACTGGCAGGTGCTGCCGGGGGTTGTACGCGATTTTGCCAAAGGATGTTATGCCTTGTCCGATGACAATCAACTGTTTTACCGGATTGGCGACAAGTTCCATCCGGTCGAAACCGTGCAGGTCGACGGAGATCAGCGCGAACCCATCTTTGATAGCCCGTAACCCATTTTTTAACCACGAACCACACGAAAAGGTACGAAAATTTTCCATAGGGTTATATGAGGAGCAAGAGTTATCTATGTTAAATGTAATCAGAAAATGGACTGTTGGGGGGATGGATGTGCTGTTTTTTGAACAGGACGACATTGTCTGCATGGGGATGCTGCCGTCCGGTATGCAGGCTGTGTTGGATCACAGGGATAATGTAGACGGCTCGATCGCCTCCCGCAGTATCTGTCAAACGCTGGATATTTCTTTCAAGGCATTCAATCCGGAGAGTATGCTGCAGGTGAAGTTTGCAGGCGATGCCTACTTTGGTCATTCAGGGGCAGGGTCAGACATGCGCAATGCGACAACCTGCACTTGCTTCAAATTGCAATCGCAGCGGAACGATGGGAACAGTTTTGTTTCCGAGTTTGCAACGGAAGACGGGATTAAAGCCACACAGAAGCTTCTTTACAAAGATGGAACCGAATATATCGAGTGCCAAAGTTCCCTGTACAATGGCAGCCAACGCACAATCCGGGTTGAAATGTTCTCGTCCTTCTCGCTGGGAATGATATCATTGCTGCATGATGACGATGCGCCGGATGTGCTGAAGCTCCACCGTTTTGCAACGTTCTGGTCGTCAGAAGCCAGGCACTTGGAAGACAGCTTTGAAGACCTGGGTATGGATATGAGCTGGCAGGCTGGCGGTGTACGCTGCCTTCGCTTCGGTCAGCGTTCCAGTAGCGTGGCAAAGGAATATGCCCCCTTTGCTGCAGTGGAAGATACAGCCAACGGAGTGGTCTGGGCGGCGGCTGTCGAGGCATTGACCCCTTGGCAGATGGAAGTTTCACGCTACAGCGATTTTGTCAATATTTCGGGCGGACTGCCAGACAGGGAATTTGCGGGCTGGTTTGTTGATTTGAAGCCCGGTGAAACGCTGACTGCGCCCGCCGCCATCATGACGGTCTGCAAAGGTACTTTCGCCCGTGCTGCCCGAAATCTTTTGGCTTACCAGAGAACATTCGAACCAAATGCACGCCCTCTTCCGGTCTTCAGCGACTGGTGCACCTCTTGGGGAAAGATCAAGGAAGAACGCCTGTTGAAAGTGGCGGAAGTCGCGGCGTCCCTCGGGGTAACGCATTTTTCGGTTGATGCAGGCTGGTTTCGAGGAGATGCCCCAGGAGAATGGGAGCTTGACAAAAAGGTCTTTCCACATTCATTTAAACATTTTTCTGACGAAATCAGCAAACGCTTCGGCCTGAAATCAGGCATTTGGTTTGAGTTCGAAACAGTGACGCCTCCAAACTTGGAAAACTTCCAGCATAAGGAACAACTGCTAACCCTGGATGGAAATATCATTATATCCGGGGAACGTCGCTTCTGGGATTTTCGCCAGCCGGAAACGATAACGCATCTTACTCATAAGGTAGCAGATTTCCTTAAAGAAAACCACGTCGGCTACCTGAAAGTCGACTACAATGCCCCCATTCCTTTCGGGACGGATGGCGCATTGGCTTCTCCCGCCGCCAATCTGCAGGAGGTTCTGAATTGCGCGGCGGATTTTCATCGCCGACTGCGGCAACTTGTGCCAGGGCTGCGCATTGAAGAATGCGCTTCTGGCGGCACAAGAATGACACCGGGCTGGATACGCATGGGCGATTACCTTAGTTGCTCCGATGCACACGAAGGAGTGGAAATCCCCATTCTTGCCGCAGACGCCATGCTGCTCTGCGACTACGATAAAGCCCTGGTGTGGACGACTCTTCGTCCGACAGATGACGAGTCACGTTTGTCTTATTCCATGTGCGCTGGGCTGTTGGGGCAAATGCAGTTGTCAGGCGATTTGGATTTGCTAAATGAAGTGCAACTGGGCTTCGTGCGCAAGTTCACTGATTTTTATACCGGCATTTCAGTGCCATTGCGCCGTGGAGAACTCACCATTCAACGAATGACCAAGAACCGCACTTGTCCTAAAGGCACACAGGTTGTTATGCTCGAGACGGAAGACGAAGCGCTGGTTGTCGTCCATTTCTTTGATACCCAGGAAACATCGATTTCCATAGAATTGCCATCGGATAATTGGCAGATCGCTGATTTTGCCTCGATTTCACAGGCAAAGAACTGCATCTGCAGACACACCTTGCAGTTGTCTGGCATGGAACAATTCAGCGCGGCAGCCATCCGGCTGAAGCGATAAAAGGCAAGGCAAATCAAAACTCTTCGGATTATGGCATGACCGGAGTAGGTGTGTCCGGGAAAATTGTATGTCAACTTGCTCTCATTTATTGCAAACCTGCTCTCGATTTTTTTGTCTGAAACCTCGATAGTCTGCTTTTTGCTATGGATTTTATTCTGCAGGCACTTTATAGTTATCCCTGAAAGGTTCAGCCGATGTTGTTATACTGGGCAAGAGTTTTGAAGTGAAAGGAGCAAAAGATGCGGTACCGGGATAGAATATGTGAGAAGAAGGCATTTACATTAATAGAATTGCTGGTCGTCATCGCCATAATTGCTATTCTGGCCAGCATGCTTTTGCCGGCCTTGAGTAAAAGCCAGGGGATGGCGAAAAAGAGTCAGTGTCTTTCGAATATGAAGCAAATTCTCCAGGGGGCGTTGGGTTATACTTTTGATTACGAGGAATTTCTTCCTTTTTCCGGCAACCATACAATTCCATCCATTGATTGTTCCGGTTCCGGTTATCAGACCTGGTATATCGTCATGGGCAAAGAGTATCTGGGCTGTGACGTGAATCAATATCTTAAGACAAAAAGTCATACTTATGTGAAGACGGCTTTGCTTTGTCCATGCTGTGTTAAAGCGCAGCCGAATGCTTGCAGCTATATCATTAATGGAACGCTGGCAGTAACATTCAAAGAATACTCCACACAAGGGAGAACCAACTTGTCGTTGCTGAAGGTTCGTAAGCCCTCCCAGACGGCTTTGCTTGTAGAGGGTGGCGATATGACGAAAACCGTTTTTGGAGAAAATCTCCAGGGCAGAGTTCTTTCTTTTGGTCTGGTTTGCCGAATTACAGCCGGCCATGAGAGCGCCTGCATTGCATATCCACACAACCTGCGGATCAATGTTGGTTTTGTGGATGGACATGTCGCAACCCAGAAATGTCCATTCTTAGGCAGCCACCTGGATATCGCGCTCAGCACAACCGAGCTGAAAGTAGCGGGAAAAATGTATGAATAAAAGCAGTAAACTCAATGCTCTCATTGGAGAACCCATTTTTTGTCCACAGAAAGCACAGAAAGCGCGGAAAATTTTATAGGGTTATTGCTTCGACGGATGGGATTGCACGCGAGTTCGCGATCAGGTCTGTCGTTTTCTTTGTTGATTTGCTTGTCCCTCGTCCATAACAGAATAGGAGTCTCTCAGCAATGAAGATACAGCTTGTTACCTTTCTCCTTGCAGTCTCCTTGCAGTTCTTTTTACCGGGACTGTTGCTTGCTCAGGAAGGTTTGCATGCGGAGATCAAAACAGCAGCCACCCCTCAAAGCCAGGTTTTAGAGTTTCCTGCGGTCAGAAAGACTCCCGGGGAAAAAGTCTGTTTGGCATTTCGTGGTTATCTGAAAACTACTGAGCCTGGTGGGTGGAATAACTTCCTCGAACTGAATCTGAACGGAAAGAATCTTGAAAAATACACACAGAATGGGGAGTATCGCCTGTTGCGCCGGGGCAAGTGCCTCAAGACTTCCCTGAGCGGTGCAGAGGAGCGGGACTGGTGGCGCAACCATCTCCTGATGATTTATTTCGGTCCTGGAGACAAGCGACTCGATGAACGGATTCTCTTTCCGCGCGAAGCAGGCTATGACTATCTCCTGGATGTTTCCGACTTGGTGAACTATGTCGAAATTGGCGCGGATAACCGGATCGAGGCGGCGCATCACAATCGGCTGAAGATCACCAACAATCTGCTGTCACGCATGGTTGCCAATCGTGAGATCAACCTGATTATGGAAGATGTCTGTTTCGAGTATTATTCATCCAAGGAAGTGGAGTCTATGCGTCCGCAAGTCGAGCCGGTGACCTATACGCCCGCTGAAAGCGTCGCTGCATTTCAGGATCCCGGCATTTCGGCTGAAGTTACGGCAGCTGGCGGCATGGTGATCAAGGTCAATCAGGACACTTATTTTTTCACCTCTGAATTTTCCTATGCCGCACGTCCCCAGATGAAATTTAACACCCTGACACCCGAGTCTGCGGAAGGGGAGCCAGGATGGAAACCGTCCATCAAGGTTTTTGGGAAAGACCAGGTTCTTCTGGAGGTCGCTTCAGCTGCTTATCAACTGAAGCGGAGCATCACCTATCGGAATGGCAAACTCTGCTTCACTGATACACTGACCAACCGTTCCCAACAGGACATCGGAGTAAAGGCAGTCTATTCGATTGTTGCAGAAAAATTAACCCCGGAAAATTATCGCCTGGCCGGGATACCAGGCACGGAAAAAGAGAACGGGATTTCGGAGAATCCGACGCTGTTCGTACAACAGGATCACAGTTCCGTCGGTGTGGCCGTGAAGGATGACGCGTTTCGTGCGCATCTTGAACTGGCAAGAAACAATAACGCAGTCTTGTATTCTGAACCGAACATCGGAATTCCGGCAGGAAAGAGTCATTCTCTCGAATACGAAGTCTTTCTTTCAAAAGAGACCGGCTATTATCATTTTCTGAATTGCCTCCGCCGCGACTGGGACTTAAATCAAACGGTATTGGGACCTTTCTGCTTCAATGATTGGAGCAAAGGGATGGAAGTGGGCATTATAACGGTCGGTCCCTGGTACAAATATGCTGATGGCGGAGGGTTGACCCAGGAGCAGTATCGGGATGTCGTGCTGAAAAAAATTTCCCGGATCAGACAACAAATGCCTCATGCCAAAATTCTGGCAAAGATCGAGTGCAACCTGATTGCTATCGATAAGCGGACGATCCCGGGGGGGGATAAACTGCCAAAAAGCGGGAAGGCCAATGGCGGGCAGTACGGGTATTTACTCAATACCGAACAGTCTGCTATCATTGCCCGGAATACACCCTATGGAGATTCTTTGTTGAGAACAGAAGACGGTTCCATTTTTGTAGACACCTTCTATCCGGCGGAACCACTGCTGAATCTTATGGTGCAGGTCGAATGCGGAAATGCCAGATACAAGGAACTGATGGAGTTGATTGATTATATGACCGATGAACTCGGCCTTGACGGGGTCTATATCGATCAGTTTTCCGCCGGCTGCGGAGGTCCCCTGGCGCGTAAAGATCGCTGCTCGTTTGATCGCTGGGACGGCAGAACCGTGGCATTGAATGAACAGGGCGAGATCATGCGAAAATACTACGATTATGCAGTCACTGGAATCAGCGCCAGGGAAGAGATAATCCGCCATGTCATAAGCAAAAATAAAATTTTAGTTGCCAATACACAGCCGACCAGTCTCAAAACCGGCAAGGGATGCATGCGTTTCCACGAAATGGAAAATGACAATATTTCGTCTTTTATCCTGGGAGAAGAGAAGCCGCCAGTGCTGCGTCACGAAGCGAAGAGCCAGCTGAGTCCATCCCCGGTCATACTTGGTCTGCGGCCTGGGTTTTACAGCAAGAATCCTCAGGCCCGAGCCTTCATCCTGCATCGTGGGGTCATCACCGCCCTGCGTCACGGCCTGCTATATTACTATTACACCCACGGAATTGTGCCGGGAACAGGTGAATATGGCATCCTCAATTACATGTATCCGATGACGCCTGTCGAGCTTGGTGAAGGCTTTATTATTGGAAAGGAACGCATTCTGACAGCCGTTTCACGCAGCTTCTCGACTTGCGCCAAGCCGGTTCAGGTAATTGTATTTGACAGGAATGGGCGGAAAAAACAGGAAGTGACGCCGGTTCAGGAGGGCGACACCTGGAAGACAGATATTCGCCTCAATGACTGGACTGAAACAGCGGTGATTGTACTTGAAACAGAAATTTAAGGATAAAATGCCATGAAAGTTAAATTTGGTCCGTCCTGTGTATCAAGTATCGAGCGGGCGCAGTTTGCGCTTGATCAGAAGATCGGCAATTCCTTCGGGTTGCTGCTGTCGGATGATTTTGACGAGGCATTGCGGCTGGCTGCCTTTTGTCGTGAACATAAACTGCCTTTTTTGGTCATGGGATTGGCACGGCGGGAAAGATACCGCCTGAATCTTTCGGTCGAAGAGCTTTTTCAGGGGCGGCTTACCTCGGATCAATTCCGTCAGGTTATTGAAGCCGGCGGAGGATATTATCTGGGAAGATATGTGGTCGGAGAAAGCACTGGAATGCTCTATCAGCCCGAGGAATACCTGGTCAACAGCGCCAAACCGGACAAACCGCATTCTGGAGAGTATCCCCTGCTTGCGGCTGCTGATTCCCTGCCGGAAGCACGTGATAATTTTTTGTTTCAACTGCAGAACTTCATTGCCCAGGAAAAACAATATGGGGGAGAACCCTTCTGGAATACGGACAGCAGCATGCTTTTTTGGGAAACTATGACCCATGGAATCGATGTCCCGTTTCTGGAGATGTTTCCCGGAAATCCGGAATGGATGACCGCCGCGCTTCGTGGTGCGGCAAGGGCTCTGGGGCGCAAAGAGTTTGGTGCCTTGGTCGCATACGGTTGGTACGGTGGCGGAGACTGGGATGAGCTGTATTTGAAACGCTGGCAAAATTCGCTCTATTACTGCTACCTCGCGGGGCTTACAACTATTCATTCAGAGTCCGGACATTTCGGTTGCAGCGCACTTGGCAAAAACATACAGCGGGACGATCCGCTGGCAGCCAGGTTTCGGCAGATCATGCGGAATTTTGCTGAATTCTGTGAAAAAGATGACCGCCCGGAAGAGGGACCCGATGTGAAAATCGGCATCCTGTACGGTAAGCTTGACGGTTATCCCGGCTTGTGGAGCAATTGCGTCTGGGGACAATTTCAGCAGCCGGATTTTCGCTGCGGAGACGCTGAACGCTCCTGGAATCTTCTCAATGCATTGATGCGGAAGTGCCCTTGGTATGACAACCTGAATATCGGCGACAATGACTTCTCCGGGCAACCCGCCTGCGGAATGTACGATATTGTTCCTGCCGAAGCGCCACAAGAAGCCCTGGAACGTTATTCCTGCCTGATCTTTCTTGGCTGGAATACCATGACCGCTGAATTGTATGCCAGGTTGAAAGCATATGTTGAAAACGGCGGAACCCTGATCGCTGCATTGCCGCATCTTTGCACGAATATACAACGAAACACGCCGTGGGAACCGTTCGAAAACGGGGACTGGCGCGATCTTTTTGGTGTCTTTGTCAACGGTGAAGAAAAGGAATCGGTAAAGGGAATCAAGCTTTGTAACATTCCCGGCGGCAGGTATGTGCTCCCCGACTGGAGCAAGGACTGCGATCCCAAGTTCATGGGCAAAGGTTTTGCCGCAGGGAAGCTGATTCAGAGTACAGCCAAGGTTCGGGCTTTTTCATCAAACTATTTCTTTCCGGAAGCGGCCGGCGAAAAACATATTCCTGTGCTGCTTGAAAATGCTTGCGGCAAGGGGCACACATTTCTGGTGAACGCATGGGCATTTCCCGGAAATGAAAATCTTTTTGATTTTTATCGGGTTCTTCTGCGGGCGGTGATGATCGGAGAACAGCCAGAAACGCTGAAAGTGATTTGCCATGACAACATCCGTTACGGGCTTTACGGAAAAAGTCTTTATCTGCTTAATACCGATTGCGATCTGCCCTCCGTATGCAAGGTGATTTATCAGGATCATACCAAAGAGGTCACGCTGGCCCCCGGAGAGTTCCGCCGAATTGACGGAGAGTGATGAATTCTTTTTGAACAACGAAATGCACGAAAAGACTTGGCGTGGGCTGACGCCCACAACCCATTTTTTAACCACGAACCACACGAAAAGGCACGAAATTTTTATAGTGGTTGCTGCTTCGACGGATGGAATGGCACGCGAATTTGTGATCTGGGCTATTGGTTTCTCGGACGGATCAAGTAGATCGGTCTGATCGGTCTGATCGGTCGGAGAAAAAAGACAGGAATTGGCGGTACCTTAAAAGGGCTGTATGCCAATGACTTGGAGCTTTCTTTTCTGAAAAATCTTTCTGAAAAACAAGAAGTTTGAAGATAGTAGTACAAAAAATTTCATGGCAGTGGCGAAGCAAGCAAAATACCGCATGATTGCGGAAGAAATAGAGAGGCGAATTGAAAGCGGGGTATACACTCCGGCGTCGGGATTTCCCACCCAGGAGAAGTTGTGCCTGGAATTTTCGACAAGCCGTTCCAATATTCACAAGGTGCTGAAACGACTGGAAGGAAAAGGACTCATTATACGCAGAAAAGGGAAGCGGACACAGCTAAAGGGAGATGGTGTAAAAACCATGCTGTTTCTGTATTTTCCTTCAAAGGATGTGCCCCCCAATGAAGTCCGGCGAAATATCCGGTTAAAAGGCATTTCCGGATTTACCAATTATCAGAATCTACCGGTGCCTTTGCTGTTGTATTCCGGCATTCGAAGGTATGCGGCCGACAACAAGTTCCATCTGCTGATTCAGGTAGGGGAAGCCTTCAGGCAAAATATCGAATCAATTCTTCCTCAGATTGACGGTATTATACTGTCCGGGGACAATATCGAGGAGTTTTATCAGACTCAGCTGCGAAACAGCAATATCCCCGTTTGTGTGATTGGCGCACATCACCTGATGGAAACAGATTTGATCAGCGCTGATTATTATGAAGGGGGAAGTCGGGCTGCATCAACCATTCTTGACAGGGGATTGACACGCCCGGCATTGCTGACTTTATGCCATGGTGAAATTTTTACTTCGCTCCGGATGATTCAGTATGCGTTTGTAACCTATGCGGAACAACATCAGCTTGAAACGGCTTTTTTGCATACTCTGCAGTTCGACGATCTTAAAAATGAGGGCGCAAGTGTCCAGGCGCTGAAGGAAAAAATTCGCAAGTACAATCCTGACAGCATTGTCTATTGCGGGGCAGTGTCCTTCCCGTTCATACGCAAAATTCCCAGTGTCCGTATTCTGCCTTCCATTGTCGTCGATTACTTTGACGTCATTAACCCGGAATGGAATACGGAGATTATCGGTTTCGACGCTAAAAAGATCGGATTTATGGCTGCTGCCCGTCTTGCAGAACGGTTGCGGAAACCGGAACAGGAACCGGTACGCATGTTGATTCCTTGTGTTATCAATAAACAGAATGGCATCAAAGCAAGGAATTCGAAAAACTGAATTTTTAACAACGAAAAGACACGAACAGGCACGAATTTTTTTATAGGGTTGCTGCTTTGAGGATGGGATTGCACGCGGTAAAAAAGTAGCGCAACCGTCCCGGTTGTGATTGATGTTTGCCCTCCCACGCCTAAACGTTCCCGGTTGCTTAATGCGGGTCGGAAGGGAACCCCCCGGCCTGCGTTTATAGACATCGGGGGATAGCAGTGCGAGAGGCATGTCACTGTTGTTTCAGATTTTTGCTGAACTCCTGGATTTCCTGCCAGTATTGTTCTCCGAGATGGTCTTCGATGTCGAAGTGTCCGGCTTTTGGTATTAGGATCAGTTTTTTGGGTTCGGGAGCTGTCGCGAAGAGTTTTTTGCTGTTTCGCACGGGGATGACGCTGTCTTTTTCGCCATGGAAAATCAGGATGGGCACTTGGCATTGGCGAATATGCTTGTGGTTGGGGAAGCGGTCGCCAGGTAGGTTGGCAAAAGGGAAAACGACCTGGAAAATGGAGGCGAAAGGGGCTTCCAGAATCAGGCCGCCAACTGGAAAATGGCTGGCCAGCCAGCAGGATGGACCGCTCCCGACCGAATATCCCATCACTATGATTTTTTCAGGAGGGATTTTTTCGCTTTCCGTCAGAAACCGATAGACGGCTTCGATATTACGGTAGGTTCCTTTGACGGAGGGTTTTCCGGTGGATGCTCCGTAGCCCTGGTAATCATATCCGATAACCGCAAAGCCCCTTTGCTGGAAATCACGCAATTTGTAGCGGACAGTGCTGAGGTCTTCCCCATTGCCGTGGCTGTAAAGGATGACTGGCGAGTCAGCCGGGTAGTAGAGCACAGCGATGGTTTCCTGACCTGACTGCAGCAGCAACGGCTCTTCCGGCATGTCCCGCCAGCGGGGAGGCTGAAAGATGATGCCATCCAGAAACATCATCAGGACGGCAAGCAGAAGAAACAGACCGATTACGATAGCCAAAAGCATTTCCAATCCTCGTTTGAGCGGAGTTCTTCGTTTGCGGTCAGCCGATTCCATGGAACGAACTTATCTAAAGGATTTTTTAACAACGAAAGGCACGCAAAGGCTTAATCTGCGGATAAGCTGGTGCGCATAGGCAAGTCATATCGAAATTCAGACAGGCATGGGGTTCTGTTCCTTTTTCGGTCTGCCGCCTTTCTTACCATTGATTCGGGAAGAAGCCGCTTTTCGAGCTGACTTTGTGCGTGCTGCACGAAGAGCGTTTTCCCTGATCGCTGCTTTTTTGCGGAGGTTTTCCCGGAATGCCAGCCACTTGTCCACCGGAGTTGGTGTTCCTTCCTTTTCTGGATGACGCAGGAGATCGAGTTCGAGGTCAATCATCGCCTCCGGCCACTCGAGTGCGAAGCCGTCGCAAGTCACATGTTCCAATTCCGCAATCGAGCAGAAGCGAAAATAACCATAACGGTCGAAAGGAAGAATAAATTTTTCGCCGGTATTCAGTTCTACCGTAATCGAGTCACGGCTGACCGACGCCAGTTTTGCTTCAATGCAGGGCATCCCAATACTCCTTGATTTTTTGTTGGTTTCCCAGTGCATATTCAGAAAGGCGCTTCCGGTCGGTTCCGGAAAGTCTTCCATGCCCCTCTACCTCAAATGTCCCGTCCAGATAAAACCGAACACTCATCCCAGCTTTTTTCGCATGAAAATGAATAGGCAAGTGATCATTCAAATAAATCGTGAGCGCCCAACCGTGCACAACCTCGAAGATCGGCATCTTGAAAACTCCTCACGCAGATGATAAAAATATAACCTAACACGGTAGGTTGTCAAGTCGTAGTGTGGTTCGGTCTGGTCTGTTGGAACAGTTATTCGTGCTACTAAAAAATTTTCGTGGTTGTTCGTGCCTTTCGTGGTTAAAAAAATATTTATTTCAGCAGTCCCAGGGTCATCAGGCAGTAGGCTGTGCTCAGCTCGGGGATGCTTTCCATCCAGCGTCCGCTTTTGGCATTGAGCCAGGAGCCATCTTCCTGTTGTGTTTCGGTGAGTTTGCCGATCAATTCGGTCTTCCAGTCGTGCGATGTGCCGGTCGCATCCACAAGGCTGTCCTCCCCGAAGAGGGTCAGGGTTTTCCCGAAGAGGTGCAGGTAATAGAAATATCCTGCAGGGCCGGTGCCGGGGTTTTCCTCGAGGGTATAATATTTTTTCACCCAGTCGAAAGCCGTCTTGATGCGTAAATCCTGCTTATCGACTTTGGCGTAGATGAGGCTTTTCAGGCCGGCGTAGGTCATGCTGCCATAGGAACGCAGCGATTGCCCGCCCTCGTTTTCCTTCAGCGCATCTTCCGGACAGTAAATAAATCCCCCGCGGTCTTCTGCCGGTGCGGATTTTACCCAGGCACTCTGGTTGCTTTCGGCGAGATTCTGGCACATGCTGACGAATTGCAGCGCCTTTTCCCAAGCAAGACCGGCCTTGGCGGCTTGTGCCGGATCGGTGTTGAATGGCTCGCGGTCGAGGTGTTCCGTGACGTAAAGCGCCTCGAGGGTCCATGCTGTATTGCTGAGATCGGCCCTGCCGCGCTTTTGCCCATATCCGGTGCCGCCGACATCATCATCGGCTTGCGCATCCAGCAGATAGGCACGCGCCTTCTTGCAAACTTCCAAGTCTCCCGGCCGGTTGAATTTGGCCAGGGTCGTCAGGCAGATCGAAGTGTTATACACCGCATAACTGGCACCACCGCCGCCACGTCCGCCACGTCCCGCCGGCGCAGCTTTGGCTTTTGTTGACGAACCGTAGATACCACCGTCAGATTTTGCAGCGCCCACTATATAATCCAGTGCCAAGTCGATTTTTGCTTTGACAGCAGGATTCTGATATTGGGGACAATCATAAAGTCCGATGCAGGCCAATGCAGTGAAGGCGGGCTGTCCGGATTGTCCCAGCCAGGAGCCGTCCTTACCCTGTCGGCTTAATAGCCAATCAGCGCCTTTGCGCTGCAAATCGGCAATTTTTGAAGAGTCAGCCGCAGCGGTTGCGGCACAAGAAAGGCAAAGAAGTGCGAAAAGTAGATTGCGGAATGATGACATGATTGGAAATCCTTGTTTGCAGGGGTTAGAGTCCGGTTGGGCAATCGATAAATTCGCATGGTACCTGGAAAGTGCTGGCGATGCGCTGTTCGAGTGCTTTGACGCCGGTGGTCTCGGTGGCGTAATGCCCTCCGGCAATGACGGTAATGCCCAGTTCGCGTGCAACATGTACGTACTGGTGTTTCATTTCGCCGGTGATTAGGCAATCCAATTCGAGTTCGGCACAGTCTTCGATGGCGCTAGCTCCAGCTCCGGAGACGATGCCGACCCGTGTGATGCGGTGATTGTTCTCCGCCGGCAGGATTAGGCAGCGTCCGCCCAATTCGCGTTCGAGGAGCTGGGCCAGTGTCGTGTCGTTGGTTGGCTGTGGGAGTATGCCGCAGAAGCCGATTGGTTCACCGTCATATTCGAAAAAGGGTTTGCGCTCCTGTAAATCCAACAGGTTGGCCAGGACGGCATTATTTCCGATTTCCGGGTGAGCATCCAGCGGCAGATGATAGGCAACCAGGGAAAGATCGGCACTGAGCAGAGTTTTTAATTGCCGGGAATGACAACTGGTAATGCGTTTGATGCCGCCACCCCAGCTGATGCCATGGTGGACAATCAACATCTGGGCTTCGCGCTGCACCGCCTGATCAAACACCGCCTGGCAGGCATCCACCGCAAAGGCAATTTTACGGATTTCCTGCTGACCCTCGACTTGTAATCCGTTATTGGAATCATCCCGATGCCGACAGCCGGCAAAAAGGTCAGCCAGATACAAACAAATTTCTTGACGTGTAATCATACTATGAGTCTCCTTTGTAGGGTGCAGGGGGCAGGGTGCGGGGTGCGGGGTGCGGGGTGCGGGGTGCGGGGTGCGGGGTGCGGGGTGCGGGGTGC
>JAPXLT010000052.1:0-20548 GCA_033809415.1 Lentisphaeria bacterium | reverse complement strand
CCCCCGGAAGTCATAGCAATTCCTAATCCTGTTCAAACGGCAAAATGAGTGTTTTTAATGGCCAGGGACACGAATGGACATCATGGACAGAATGGACGCGATGGACTTGACGTTTAATGGACGAATGGACAGGCACAAAAAAATGTCACCTGCTGCACGTGCCACTATCACTCGGCTTCTTCTTTTTTGTAAAAGATTGTTCTGAAAAGAAAGCTCCAAGTCATTGGCATATAAGCGTTTCTTCGTCTGATTGTGGTGCCTTTACAAGGCACTGTCTTTGGGGGATTCCCCACCCCAGGTTAAAACCTGGGGTTAAGCATGGTTAAGCGCCTACGGCGCAAAGCATTGTGCCGATCCGTCCGATCCGACAGATCTGTCGTCCGTGTAAAGTCCGTGTCCCGTCCGTGTAAAGTCCGTGTCCCGTCCGTGTAAAGTCCGTGTCCGTCCGTGTAAAGTCCGTGTGGGTTGCGGGCGATCAGTCCGCGCCAAGTCCATTCCTGTCCCTGTCCATCGTCCATAAAAAATCTTTCACAAAAAAGAAGAAATCGAGTGATAGTAGCACGAAAATTTTATAAAGTTGCGCTTTGCCGGATGGAATTGTAAGCGTATGCAGCCCAAGCTTTTTTACGATTTTACATCCATATGCTTGCAAGTCTTGAATATAGGGTTAACTTGTGTTTGGGTTAGCAATCGTGTCAAGCATATAACAAAAGGGCAAACTCATGATTTCTGATTTCCACCGAATCCGAGGTAAGTTTACCGTCTTTCTGCATCGCGTTGCCTTTCTGTTGATTATGGCAATGGCTTTAGGCGCCGCTTCGGCACAAGCCCTGCAAGTCAACTGCACAGCGAATTCCACCACCTATCAGCTTGCCCCTGGCTGGAACCTGATCAGCATCAATCTCGAGCTTGATGTAGCTTCCAAGGCACGGCTGCGAGATAAAGCGCCTATGGTGCCGGATGCAAGCAGCAAGGCTTATGTAGGCAGCGGCGACCTTGCCGTATCTCAGGCTTGCTGGATTTTCTGCCATGCAGAAGGGGAAACGCTCGAACTCGAGGGCGATCCTCCGGAATACTTCGATTTTTTCGCCAGCCTCCAGCCTGGGTGGAATTTTGCCGGCCCATTGACAGACAGGCCATTAAATGATGATGGCATCATCGCCTGGGGCTGGAATGGTCGGCACTTTTATCCGACCGACACTCTGCTGGCCGGACACGGCTATTGGATATACTTGCTGGATGGTTGCACCAGGCCGCCAGCCGAGGATACGTATCTCGTGATTGACTTGTCAGCAGGCACCTATTCCGACAGCTACCCGGTCAGCTACCTTTCCGCCCCACCGGAGGGTGGCTGGACCGATGAATACAAGCTCACAAAGCTGGTGTTGCGCAAACTCCCGGCCGGCACCTTTATGATGGGCTCACCGGAGGATGAGCTTGGACGTTATGATCACGAAACCCAGCATCAAGTGACCCTGACCAGGGACTTCTATGTCGGCGTGTTCGAGGTGACCCAGCGACAATGGAATTTGGTGATGGGAGGCTGGCCGAGCTATTTTAAAAACGGAACCTACGGGGCATTCCGCCCGGTCGAGCAAGTCAGCTACAACATGATTCGGGGTGCCAGTTCGAATTGGCCGGCCAGTAATAATGTTGGTATCGACTCCTTTGTGGGCCGCCTCCGCGCCAGAACCGGCCTGGACTTCGACCTGCCCACTACAGCACAATGGGAATACGCCTGCCGAGCCGGCACCACTACCGCCTTGAACTCGGGAAAGGATTTGACCGATGAAAAAGAATGTCCGAACCTGGCCGAGGTCGGACGATACTGGTACAATGGCGGAAAGGATTATTCAGAGCTTTGTGACACATCAGCCGGCACCAACAAAGTCGGCAGCTATCTGCCGAACCGGTGGGGGCTGTATGACATGCACGGCAACGTAACAGAATGGTGCCTGGACTGGGGGGGATATCAGTGACTACTTACCGGAGCCAGTCACCGATCCGATCGGCGATGACGAAGGAACCTGGCGCGCCCGTCGGGGCGGCAGCTGGGACTACGACGCACGCTACTGCCGCGCAGCGCACCGCGCAAACCTTTTGCCACGGCTACAGTATAACAATACGGGCTTCCGGATGGCTATGCAGCCAAGGCAAGACAACTATATCATCATTGACTTGTCAGCCGGCCCCAATGCTGACAGCTATCCGGTCAGCTATCGTTCTGCCCCGCCAATCGATGGTTGGACAGACTACTACAAGACCACAAAACTCGTGCTGCGCAAAATCCCGGCCGGGAACTTCTACATGGGGTCACATGAACAAGAGACTGGACGGAGTGACAACGAAACCTGGCACCAAGTGACCATGCTCAATGACTTCTATACGGGTGTGTTCGAGGTGACGCAGAAACAATGGAACCTGGTGATGGGTACCTGGCCGAGCGGTTTCGCCAATGAAGACGACCATGACGCCCGCCCAGTGGAAAACATCAGCTATGACGATATTCGCGGCAGCAATGCTGGCTTGGGCTGGCCAGGCAATAATGCCGTCGATGCGGCCTCCTTCCTGGGGAAACTGCGGGACAAAACCGGCCTGAACCTCGATCTTCCTACTGACGCGCAATGGGAATATGCCTGCCGAGCCGGAACCACGACCTCCTTGAACTCAAGGAATAACATTAACAGCACAGAGTCATGTTACAATCTGAGCCAGGTCGGGCACTACAAATACAATAGTGGAGCAAGCGGTCCAGATGGCGGCAGCACTGCTAAGGTCGGCAGCTATAAGCCGAATCTATGGGGGCTGTATGACATGCACGGCAACGTGGCAGAATGGTGCCTGGACAGATACGTGGGCGATTTGGGCAACGAGGAACAAGCCAATCCATCAGGGCCTGCCGAGGGCGACAATCGTGTCGTCCGGAACGGCAGCTGGGCCGACCCGGCGAAGGACTGCCGTTCGGCGCGCCGCAGTGAGTCTCTACCAGCGGTCACCAGCACTCAGGTGGGCTTCCGCCTGGCGGTGCCGCCAGAGCCAATTCCAGAGGACACGTATCTCATCATCGACTTGTCGGGCGGCCCCGAAGCTGACAATTATCCGGTCAGCTACCGTGCTGCCCCACCGTCTGGCGGCTGGACAGAGAAACACAAGACCCTGAAGCTGGTGCTGCGCAAAATCCCGGCCGGCACCTTCACCATGGGTTCGCCGGAGGATGAACTCGGACGCTGGGATAACGAAACCCAGCATCAAGTGACCTTGACCAAGGATTTCTATGCCGGGGTGTTCGAGATTACCCAAAAGCAATGGAGCTTGGTGATGGGCGACTGGCCGAGCTATTTCAAACATTATTACTATTGCAGCACCCGCCCGGTGGAGAGAATCAGCTACAACGACATTCGGGGTAGTGATGCCGGCTCGGGCTGGCCAGCCAATAATGCTGTTGATGACGATTCCTTCCTGGGACGGCTGCGGGCCAAAACTGGCCTGGACTTTGACCTGCCCACTTCAGCGCAATGGGAATACGCCTGCCGAGCCGACACCATCACCGCCTTGAACTCAGGGATGAATTTGACTGCGGCAGAAGAGGAATGTAGAAACATGAACAAAGTCGGGCGATATTACTTCAATAGCGTCTCGAATCAGCCAGGGTATGATAGTGATCCATCATCCGGCACCAACAAAGTTGGCAGCTATAAGCCGAACCAGTGGGGGCTGTATGACATGCACGGAAACGTCTATGAATGGTGCCTGGACTGGGTCTGCGAGTATTCAACGGAGGCAGTCACAGACCCCGCCGGAAATGCCGACGGGGAAGACCGCGTCGTCCGAGGCGGCAGCTGGGACAACTTCGCACGCAACTGCCGTTCGGCATACTACAACATCGTTAAGCCGTCGGGACGGTACAGGTTTTTGGGCTTCCGAATCGTGATGACGCTTCCATAGTCCTTGCCGCCTTATACAACCTATTTTTAACCACGAAAGGCACGAAGAACCATTGAAGTCCTTCGTGCCTTTTCGTGCTTATACAAGTTTTATTGTCGGCCCATTCCTCTGCCTCCTCCTCCCATTCCTCTGCCTCCTCCTCCCATTCCGAAGTGGCTTTCGACATTTGCTTGCTCGAGTGCGGTCAACTTGCCATTTTTCCAGTTTTCGACGGCATTTCGCACCGTTCCTCCTGCTGCTCCGGCGAAGACCTGTATTCCGGCTGCCGAGAGAGCCTGCCAGGCATTCGGTCCGACGTTTCCAGTCAGTACTGCTTTGACATCATGCTGAGCCATCAGCTGCGCTGATTGAATGCCGGCGCCTCCCCCCAAGTTCTGATTCGGGTTCTCGATCACTTCAAAATTCATTGTGTCGGAGTCGATAACGAGGAAATAAACGCATCGTCCGAAACGCTGATCAACTTGATCTTCCAATGTTTTCCCTGTGGAACTGACTGCAATTTTCATGTTCATTCTCCTTTTTTAGGGGACAGGGTACAGGGTACAGGGGGCAGGCTCTCCTGTCCACAATGTCCACCCCCATGCGACATATACGGGCTGCGTGTTCATCCGTCTGAACAACAACCCTATAAAAAATTTTCGTGCCTTTTTGTGTCTTTTCGTTGTTAAAAATGTCAGCTCACCTCGAGCTGGATTTGCCGCCAGATGTCACGGATGACTGCAGCGGCTGGTGTTTGTCCATAGTCCAGGACGGTTTTTCCGGCCATCAAGGCACTGTTGACTGCGCGGTCAAAGGGGATTTTCCCGATGACTTTCGAGCCGTGCGCTGCTGCGATTTCTTCGATGCGGACAGCCTGTTCATCATTCAGGTCCGCTTTATTGATGACGATGACCGCTGGCACGGCAAAATGCTTTGCCAGGGACATGACACGTTCCATGTCATGCACGCCCGATACGGTCGGTTCAGTCACAATCACTACCAGGTCCGTTCCGGAAACCGATGCAATGACCGGGCAGCCGGTTCCGGGCGGACCATCGGCAATGATATATTCCTTTTTCAGTTCGGAGGCCAGCTGGGCTGCGCGATTGCGCACCTGGGCAACCAGACGCCCGGAATTCTCTTCGGCGATTCCCAGCCTTGCATGTACCATCGGACCATATTGCGTACCGGAAACAAACCAGTTGCCGGTGATATTGTCCTCGCAGTCAATGGCGCCAACCGGGCAGACCCGCGGGCAGAGTCCGCATCCCTCGCAGGCGACCGGATCGATCCGGTAAATCGTCGTGCCGGGCTGATCAGACGCCGGTTCCGGATGAATTGCCGCAAAATGGCAGGCTGCGGCACATTGCCCGCAGCCGACACATTTCTCCGGATGGATGAGTGCCTTGACGCTGCCCGTGAATGCATGTTTTTCGCGGATTTGCGGCGTCAGCAGCAGGTGCAGGTCTGCGGCATCGACGTCATTGTCGGCAAGCACTTCCTCTCCGGCCAGTTGCGCCAGGCAGGCAGTCAGGGTCGTTTTGCCGGTGCCGCCTTTGCCGCTGATGACCGTGATTTCCCGGTATCCGGTTTCTGAAGTGCCCTTTTCAAACGGCGGAAACTCCCGGTTTTCAGGGTTCATTTCCAGTTCCTCCGGCACCGGTGGCAGTGCGCATGCCATGCGGTCATAGATATTCAGCAGGTTTTCGGCGAGTTCCGGGAAATGCTCGATCAGGATGCCGCCTTCGGCGTAAGCCTCGGCATATTCCCGGCGGAAGGGGATGCGTCCCGCGATCGGTATTCCGATCTGTTCCGCATAATCAGCAATCAGGTGGTCTTCCCCGTCAGACCGGTTGACGATAATTCCGGTTGGCACGCCAAGCTTCAAGGTCAGGCCGACGGCCAGTTTCAAGTCATTCAGGCCGAACGGGGTCGGCTCGGTGACCAGCAGGGCGACATCGGCATCCTGCACTGCGGCAACGACCGAACAGGCAGTTCCTGGCGCGGCATCGATGATATTGATGGCATCCTTGTCGATGTACTGTTTGACTGCCCGCACGACCGTCGGCGAAAGTGATTCGCCGACATTCAGCAGCCCATGCGCAAAGAAGAAGGGCGCCGGGCCGTCCGATGCCTGCACCTTGCCAATCGCGGTCTGCTCTTCGGTCAATGCCTTGGCCGGGCAGACCCAGGCGCAGGCACCGCAGGAATGGCAAAGTTCATTGAAAATCAGCACTTTCTTCTTGATCAAGGCAATGGCGTTGTAGTTGCACACCTCCGCACATTTTCCGCAGGCTGTGCATTTGCTTGCATCCAAGACCGGCTTGGGTACCTTGACAGAAACCTCTTCCGAAAAATCCGGGCGGACAAAAAGATAATCATTGGGTTCCTCGACATCGCAATCCAGCAAACGCACCTTCTTTTGCTGCTCCCGCTTTGCCAGAGCATACGCCAAGTTGACGGCAAATGTCGTCTTCCCAGTGCCGCCTTTTCCACTCGCTACCGTAATGATCATCGTTTCATCCCTGTTTTTATTCTTTTTGAACCACGAAAGGCACGAAAAGACACCAAAACCTTCGTGCCTTTTCGTGTCTTTTCGTTGTTTAATCAAAGTTTATTTCTTGCTTGCATCTTCGCTTTCGAGATCGGTCAGCCGTTGCCGGATGTCGGCGCTGAGCTGCTCGAGATTGGCCAGCTGGCTTTTCAGTGCGGCCTGTTCCTGTTCAGGCGCGGCACCGGCACCATAATACCAGCCCCGGCAAATACCACGCCCGAAACCACGCCCGTAACCGCATCCTAAGCCTAAGCCGCGCCCGAAACCAAAGGCTCCGCCGCGCCCACCAACCGGGTTCATCGGACGTGAAAAACCGTATCCGGCGCAATATCCGGCGCCGCGTCCAGTCATCGCCCCCAATCCCATAGGTCCTGTTCCATCTCTTCTTGGCATGATCATTCTCCTTTCTGTTGCTGTTAAAAGATGACGGCGCCCAAAATCATAGCAAAACCGTCGAAACGACTGATTTTATATCTAGCAATATCCATGCCAAATGGGGCGTGTCGATCTTTCCCCCTGTTGACGACTTGCAATAATCGTGCAAAGTGATATATTTAGTATCAATATCATTGCATAATGCAATATTACAAACCAATATAATTGTGAGTTTTTTGAGCGATGGGCAAGCGTTCCAAGACTTTGTTTCCGGGCTTTGTTGGGGCTTCGGAGTTTGCGATTGGGACAGGCAAGTCGTGTCACCGGAGGCGGGCGGCAGCGGGAAGCGACGCCAGCAATGATAAGATATGAGAAATTCTAATGTTCATGCATATTTTTTCTTACTTGCCTATTGAATAGGTTGTACACGCCAGTCCGCCCCAAGTCTTTTCGTAATACTATTGCCCAACTTCTTCTTTTTTGTGCAAGATTTTTCAGAAAATCAATATCCAAGTCATTGGCACACAATCACTTGTCAAGCTGATCCGTCTGATTGTGGTGCCTTTACAAGGCACTGTCTTTGGGTGGGTTCCTCACCCCAGGCTAAAGCCAGGGGTTAAGCATGGTTAAGCACCTACGGCGCAAAGTATTGTACCGATCCGACCAATCCGACCGACCAGCTGTCCGTGTCCCGTCCGTATCCCGTCCGTGTCCCGTCCGTGTAAAGTCCGTGTCCCGTCCGTGTAAAGTCCGTGTCCCGTCCGTGTAAAGTCCGTGTAAAGTCCGTGTGGGTTGCGGGCGATCAGTCCACGCCAAGTCCATTCGTGTTTTTCGTTGTAAAAAAAACTGTCACCCAGCTTTACTGACGTATTACCAAAAAAGCAATGAACCAGTTCCTTGTCGAATGCCCATCGCCAGGGGAAAATTCCCGGGGCAGGGCAAGCCGTATGGCACGCGATTTGAAATTTTTATTTTTACCTTTTTGGAATGATTTCGATCTGATAGCTTTCAACTACCGCCTGGTCTTGCCCGCTGACAAAAATCACTGGGCAAAAGAAACACGTATTCTTGCTGACCAGCATCGTTGCGGTAAAATCCTTCGCGTCGTCGTCCAATTTGAACGTTTCAAGGCGGAAACCCAAGTGTCCGTTCTTCTCGGAATAAGCGGAATAACCGAGCAAGAGCTCCCCTTTGCCGGACGCTTTGGCTGTGTATTTCAGTCGCATCCCAGGCTGAACCGCTATTTTCGGATACTTGTGGCTACGGAAAAACCAGATTCCGGTTTGCGCCGCCTGAGTCCCAGTGATGACCAGTTTCCCGTTTTCGGCTTTAATCTCCCCGAGCGGCAAATTGATTTTCTCCTTCCTTTGACTCCATGCGTCAGTTTTCTCGCCGGACAGCAATTTGCTGAACTCGCCATTTGGGTTCATCAGATAAGCGCCTGAAAACATGATCCATCCCCATTGCGAGCTACTGCTGTCTAAAGCGTCCGCGCTGCCGATTTGTGCGCTGCCATGCCTGGTTTCGGGAGTGATATTGGCCAGCTCAATCGCATTATCCCCGGCGCACAGTATCTTTTCCGGCAGTTCAAAAGTTATCCGGCTCCAGAGAGATTCCGAGAAGCTGTTCGGACCGGAGAAAATTTCTTTGCCGTTGACCGTGATTTTAAACTCGGAAGCGCCTTTTTTGTCATCGTCAAGCCCTTCCAGAATCAAAAATACTGCCTGATCGATGGCATTGTCCAACTTGAACCGGAGAGTGATTTTATCATGTCCGCAACTCGGACGCCTGATCCCCGATGCGGTTTTCTCCGGGCATTGATAGCTGTACTTCTGTACGCCGCTGCCGCCGCGGAAGATGATCGGTTCGAAATACCATCCGCCGGGAATTTTCCTGGGTTCCATGGGAAAGATTTTTACCGGTTCTGGGGCGTTAAGAATTTTTTCCAGTTCCGGTTCGAGATACCAGGGTTTTCCGGTATTCGGGATGTCCATGCCGGTGATTGCGGACAGCGTGCTGTGGTCGCAACAGTTCCTGAAAATGCCGCCGCCGATTTCACGGCCAATTTTTATCAGTTCGACCAGACGTTCTACGAATGCGGCCAGTTCGGCCTCATTGGCACAAGTATCGCGGCGGTATTTATTGACATCCTCGCGCAAGTATAAAAACTTTTGCTTCAGAATACGTAGGCGTATTGTTTTGTCGGCATCGTCAATTGCCGCCAAGGCTTTATCAAAGTGCTGGTAGATTTTATTGAAAGTTTCGCGGTCAAGGGCGGTACGGGAACTGGGGTCTCCGCCCCAGATGCAGATATGCCGGGTGCCGGCGTTCTTTATTTCCTCTTCGGAATGTTGGTAGGCTGCGGAAAATGTTTTGACCAGAAGATCAATTTCGGTAATGAATTCTCCACCTTTGCCATAGTAATTGCTGTTGAACTCATGCAGCAATTTTTCAGGGTCTTCGCCCAAGTTCCAGCGGGCTGTGACAAACTGAAGTGCGACACTGTAGCCTTTCCAATACCAGTTGAACATTTCCCGCCTGATGAATTGATTCATATAGTCCATTTGAGCCGCATTGTGCAGCGGACGCATGTCGCGGTAGGTCATCACCCCCATCCGGTCAGGTCCGCCCATGTATTCAGTCCACTCGGCGATTTTCTCATAGGCTTTGCGGTTCACTTCGCACTCGACATGTAAAGCACAAGGTACTAGCGTATGTTGGGTCGGATACAGGGCGACGACATTTTCCTCCGGTTTGATGGACACCGGAATGGCTTGGCAACTGGCGTAAGGTCCGTAAATGATTTTCATATCCGGGCGTTCTTTGGCCAGGATGCGTGCAACATTGTTGGTCAGCATCATCATCAGGTCGCTGTATGCCGCAGTCCCATGGTTGATTTTGATGCATTCAGGGCACAGGCAATGGCCGCTGCCGTCACCAATGAAGAAAAGCAGGTCCGGGCGTTCGGGCTGGTTGAGCGCGTAGGCGACCAGGTTTTCTGTACAGATGCGCATGGCTTCTGGATTGGAGAGGCATGGATTCACATCGCCAGGCTTGTCATGGAGCTTGCGTTTCCCGTATCTGTCCATCATGAAATATTCGGGGTGCTCCTTGTAATAGATTTCCTGCGGCAGAATGACATTGAGAATATGATCCCGCACTGGCGACGGCAAGTGGAACCAATCGACCAGATTGCAGGTGAAGATGTTGCTTCCGTCAATCCCGCCGTTCATAAAGGCTACACCCATACCTTCAGGGAAATAATACCGGAAACGCGGCTTGACCTCTTTGGCGGTAAGCGGCAGAACTCGCTGCGGATCGGATTTCAGATCGATGATACAATCCCTAGCATAATAAGCGTAACCCAAACTGCGCAGAAAATCGAAAAGGGCAGGTGCAATTGCCAGTTCTTCTCCATACGTCAGAACAATGCCGTTTTTATCAATGTTAAGTTGCCAGCCTCCCGGTGTGGTTTTACCCTGAATTGCGGCAAAGGCTCCGGGACTTGCCTTGATCTCTTTTACGCTTTCAATAGGCAGTGCCGTGCCGGTTATTTTCCATAGCCATCCCCGCCAGAGGGCGACACTCCAGCGCATTAAATAAGAAGCATTTTCAGGCAATAAAAGCCGGGTAAGCTTGCCCCCGCCGGGCAAAAGGATTTCCCCTCCTATATGGGGGTAGACTGCCAGCGATTTCAAATCGGCCACGGAAAATTCTGCTCCCGCTTCCGGGTAGATGGTAAAGCCGCTGAAAGGATTTTTGCTTGTGGCGTTGAAAGTCTGCCAGTCGGTTCCGGGGGTGAGCGTCTGGCGGTTGTTGAGAAGCATTTTGCCGCGATCAAATCTTATTTTGCCGGAAGCCAGATATTCCGGAGCCGGTGGAAATGGCTGGGATATCATGCTGGAAAAATCCAGGCGTTGGTTTACATATGCCGGATTTAACGGTGTGGGAAAGGCGATTGTCAGTGCTCCGTTTTGGAAGTCAAGGCTGAAACATCCCTCGCCTGACATATATTTGCCGGTGTTCCGCTGATGTGACAGACGGGCGTGGTCTGTCAGCTTCCACGCATAGGCTGCGGTAGGGCGTCCATGCATGATGACCGGCTTGAATGTTCCTTCAAACAAAAGGTTGATTTCAGGTTCTGCAGCGGCTTCGACTGAAACAGTGTGGAGAACCACCCCCAAAAATAGGATAGCCAACATCCTGTTAACAGAAAAAAACATGAGACAACTCCTTTTTAACAACGAAAAGACACGAAACTTCCTCGGGGGAATTTGATTACGGTACACTGATGACAGTATTTTATTGTAAATCAAGTCATTTTTTAATGTATTTTTAATTTTTTAAAATATTGAGAATATCGTAAAAATATTGAGTAAAACTGGGTGATAGGGGCTTTTTTTACAACTAAAAGAATTCCTCGCCTATTCAGGTTCACTGACGCCTTATGGTGGATGCCGATTTTTTCGATTTTTTTGCCTGTTGACGGGTTGTAATAATCATGCAAAGTGATATATTTAGTATCAATATCATTGCATAATGCACTTTTACAAACCAATATAATTGGGAGATTTTTTGAGCGATGGGCAAGCGTTCCAAGACTTTGTTTCCGGGCTTTGGGGATTCGGAGTTTGCGATTTTGGATTCTCTGAATGAGGGTGTTTTCACGGTTGACCGTGATTGGCGCATCACCAGTTTCAACCGTGCTGCGGAGCGTATCCTTGGCATTTCGCGCGAGGAGGCTTTGGGTTGTCGCTGTTCGGAGGTTTTCCGTGCTGATGTCTGCGAGCAGAATTGTGCATTGCGGCGCACCTTCGAGAGCGCTTTGCCGATAGTGGATGCGCCGGCGCACATTGTCAACCGGCAGGGGCAGCGGATACCGATCCGGGTGGCAACCGCATTGTTGAAGGATCGTTCCGGGAACATCATCGGCGGCGTGGAGACTTTTCAGGACATGACCCAGGTCGAGCAGCTGCGCAAGGAACTCGATTCGCGCTACAGCTTCGAGGACATCATCGGGCGCAGCCCTGCCATGCTTCAGCTCTTTGATCTTCTGCCACAGATTGCCGACAGTTCCTCGACCGTTCTGATCGAGGGCGCCAGCGGCACCGGGAAAGAACTGTTTGCCAGGGCGATCCATAATCTGTCCCCGCGCAGCAAGAAGCCGTTTGTGGCCATCAACTGCGCCGCATTGCCGGACACCCTGCTTGAAAGTGAACTCTTCGGCTTCAAGGCCGGTGCGTTCACCGATGCAAAGCGCGACAAGCCGGGGCGCTTTGCCCTGGCGGACGGCGGCACGATTTTTCTTGATGAGATCGGCGACATTTCCGCGGCGATGCAGGTTCGTCTGCTGCGGGTGTTGCAGGAGCGCACGATCGAACCCCTGGGCGGGATCAAACCGGTTCCCGTTGATGTCCGGGTGATTGCCGCGACCAACCGGAATCTCTCGAACCTTGTGCAGGAAGGCGTGTTCCGCGAGGACCTCTTTTACCGCATCCGGGTGGTTTACCTGCAATTGCCCGGGCTGGCGCAACGCAGGGAGGACATCCCGCTGCTGACCGAACACCTGATCAGCAAATTCAACCATCTGCAAAACAAGAATATTGCCGGGGTCAGCGATGAGGTCATGACCCGGCTGATGGAACATGATTTCCCGGGCAATGTACGGGAACTCGAGAATATCATCGAACAGGCTTTCGTCCTGTGCAGGGACGGGCTAATCGAAACAAAACACCTGCCGCCGGAACTGCGCCCGCAAAGCGGAGAAAAAAACGGCGGAAAAGAAGCAATACGCCTTGACAGCCTGGAACGATCAGCCATCGAGGAGGCATTGCGGCGCAGACACGGAAACCGACGACAGACCGCCGCAGACCTCGGCATCAATGTCAGCACACTCTACCGCAAAATCCGAACACTCGGAATCGCAACGCCGGAGTCGGACGGCAGAGGGAAGCGGCGCCGGTTATGAGAAAATATGAGAAATTTTGACATTTACGCATATTTTTTGCTTACTTCTCAATTTTTGTCTTGACATTTCATTTTTTGGTGTTATGTTTTTTTTCGTGGGCGAGGGACCTTCCTCCGTCCGTGTTCCGTCCGTGTCCCGTCCGTGTTTAGTCCGTGTTTAGTCCATGTGGGGTATCGATGAAGAGTTTACGATCTTTGCAGGTGATGGCTTACTTGCGCGACCGGAAGCATTGTTCCGTGCAGGATTTGATTGCTCATTTTCAGGTGTCTCCTGCGACGATTTACCGGGACATTGATGAGCTGGCCGAGCGTGGGTCTTTGCGGCGGGTGCGTGGCGGGGTGGTTTTGCGGGAACTCGAGGAGCCGGTGTCCGAGGCGGCGGGTTCGACGGCACATTTTCTGGCTCGCATCAACCGGAATTCGGAGAAGAAGGAAAAGATCGCGCAGTTGGCGTTGGGCATGATCTCGGATGGAAACATCATTTTCCTTGATTCTTCGACGACATCCTTATATTTAGCCCGTGCCTTGCAGAAGGCGGATTTGTCCAATTTGACGATCATTACCAATTCGGTGTTGATCATACAGGAGTTTTATTTGTTTCCGCCGCATTATGTCTTGATCTCGATTGGCGGCAATTTCACTGCGCATTTGAATTCGTTTCTTGGCAAAAGCGCTCTTGACAATCTGCAGCAGATGAAGATCGACAAGATCTTTTTTTCAGCGGTTGGCTTGCAGGATGGCAAGGCAACGACCTTTCATGAGGAGCATGCGGAGTTTCTGCGCCGGATTCTACCGCTGGCGACGCAGCGTTTTTTGCTGATTGACAGCTCGAAGTTTGGCAAGGCGGGCTTGTTTGAAATTTGCCGGCAGCAGGATGCCGGCACGATCCTTTCCGATAAAAAAGTGCCAATAGAGATTTTTTAACAACGAAAAGACACGAAAAGACACGAAAATTTTATAGGGCTGCTGCTTTGACGGATGAAACTGCTTTGGTGAAATTCTTGTGTGCCAAGACCGGCTTTACATAGTTACGTCGTCGATGTGATTACAAAGCGTTAAGTAAGGAGTATTAGGCTTACAGATGAAAAAATGTTGTGAATTTGTGGCGCTGGGATTTTGCAGCAATGACCATCTCTGCCTGCTGCCGGAAATCCCCTTGGACACCAAGCTCCAGATGCTCGAACATCAGATTCAGGGCGGGGGGCCAGCGGCGACTGCGGCGGTAGCGGCGGCGCGCCTAGGCATGTCGGCGGCATTTATCGGCACCATCGGGGATGATGCCGACGGACAGACGATTCGACGGGAATTCGAGGCGGAGGGTGTCTGCACGGAGGCAATCCAGGTGCGTTCAGGCTGCGCTTCGCCGATTGCCTACTGCTGGATTGATCAGCCCAGCGGCAAACGCAGCGTGGCTTGGACAAGGGGAAATCTGCCGGAACTCATGCCGGAAGAGGTGGACCTGTCCTTGCTGGATCAGGCGAAAATCCTGCATCTGGACGGGCACCAGCCCAAAGCGGCTCTGGCGGCGGCGAAAGCAGCGCGTAAGCGCGGGATTCTGGTGAATATCGATGCCGGAACACTCCGTGACGGGGTGCCGGAACTGCTCGAATATGTTGATATTCTGATTGCCTCGGAGGGATTTGCCAGGCAGTACAGCGGCGAGTCTGATCTCGAAAAGGCGCTGCCGAAGCTGGCCGCGACAGGTGCGCGGGTGGTTGGCTGCACGATGGGCGATGCCGGATCGATGCTGTATGACCAGGGGAAATTTATCCGTTGCACGGCTTTCAAGGTGGAGGTCGTCGATACGACTGGCTGCGGGGATGTCTTTCACGCGGCTTTCGGCATACGCTATCTGGAAACCGGCGATCTCGCCGAAAGCCAGCGCTTCGCAGCAGCAGTGGCGGCTCTGAAATGTCGCAAACTCGGCGGTCGAGCAGGTATCCCAAACCGCATGGAAGTCGATGAATTCCTCCGCCAACATTGAACGGTTTTTAACAACGAAAAGACACGAAAAGGCACGAAAATTTTTTATAGAGTTGTTGCTTTGACGGATGGGATTGCATGCGGTTTAAAAAGTAGCGCAACCGTCCCGGTTGTGATGTTCAGGGTGCAGGGTACAGGATGCAGATCGGTCGGATCGGCGATGTTGGAATCAGCCCTGAAGGGGCATGACATACCAGCCCAGGGCAACGCCCTGGGTTAAGAATCACCACATCAACAAAGCCCTGTAAGGGCGTGACATAATTCCTATCCAAAATCTTTCACAAAACAGAAGGAGAGCAATCATGCAGGAAAACTTATTGATTCATTTGCAGCCGGAACAGGGCTATAATCCGGTGTTGAAAATTGGGCAGTATAACATGCAACTGACGAATTTCGGGATTCTGCAGTTGGCGGAAGGCACCAGCTGGAAAGGCACTACCGGTGAATTTGAAGTGGCACTGGTGCTGCTGGGTGGAAAATGCAGCATCAAAGGCGATGGCTTTGCCTTTGCCGAAGTCGGTGAACGCAGCAATGTGTTCTCCGGAAAACCGCATACGGTCTATCTGCCACGCCGGACAAACTACGAAATCACCGCCTTGACCATGCTGGATATCGCGGTCAATGAGTCCCCCGCCAGCCGCGATACAGCCCGCCCAACCGTCATCACTCCTGAAATGACCCGTGCAATGACGGTCGGTCGCGACAATTTTACGCGCCTGGCTACGGTTATGATCGACGAAAAATTCGATTCGGAGCATTTTTACATTGGGGAGGGGTTGATTCCCTCGGGCAACTGGTCAGGTTATCCGCCGCATCGGCATGATATTGACGACCTGCCACGGGAAGTGGATATGGAGGAGACGTATTTTTACCGCTTTGACCCGCCACAGGGCTTCGGCATCCAGAAGGTCTACACGCCGGACGGGCGCATTGATGTGACCTATACGGTCAAGAACAACGATACGGTCGCGATTGCAGAGGGGTATCACCCGCTGTGCGGAGCACCCGGCTACAGCATGTACTACCTGTGGACAATGTGCGGCAAGGTCAACCGCGGCCTGATTTCCAGCATGGACCCCGAACATCGCTGGGTCGTGCAAAAAAACTGATTTTTTAACCACGAAAAGCACGAAAAAGCATGATGAATTCCGGATTTCTGTTGGGAATTGATTTTGGCACTGGAGGATGCAAAGTCTCTGCCGTCGCCGGCGATGGTGCCTTGCTTGGCGAAGCCAGCGTCGAATACGTGACCGAATATGCGCATCCAGGCTGGTCGGAGCAAAATCCGGCGGACTGGTATGCGGCGCTTAAGACGGCGTTGCAGAAGCTGTCGGGGCAGGGGCTTGATCTGGCTTTAGTGCAGGCCATTGCCCTGGATGGCTCGACTCATAATGCAGTGTTGCTGGACGGCGATTGGAAACCGCTGCGAAAAACGATCATGTGGACCGATCAGAGAAGTGTCCTCGAATGCGAATTCCTCGAGAAAAACTACGGCGAATTGATTTTTCAAACCGCCTTCCAAAAGCCGGCGCCGACTTGGACATTGCCGCAGCTGCTCTGGTTGAAAAATCACGAACCCGAAGTGATTGCAGCGACCAAACACGTGCTTTTTGTCAAGGATTATGTGCGCTTTCTGCTGACTGGTGTTGCGGCGACGGATTATATCGAAGCGCAGGGAACGCTGTTTTATGATATGAAAAAAAGCGAATGGTCGCGTGAGCTTGTTGCGTTGACCGGGCTGGATTTCTCGACATTGCCGCCCTTGCTGAATCCGACAGACCGAGCTGGCGAAATCACACCCGAGGCGGCGTCCTTCACCGGGCTTCGCGCCGGAACTCCGGTGATCTGCGGCAGCAGTGACTCCGCGGTCGAGGATTACGGAGCCGGCGCAATCGAGCCGGGAGACTGCATCATCAAGCTGGCCACTGCCGGCAATGTCAATGTCATGACCGCAGAGCCACATCCATCGCCAACCACGCTGACTTATTCGCACATCATTCCGGGAATGTGGTACACCGTTGCGGCTACCAACGCTGCCGCACTTTGCCAGAGATGGTTCCGGGATATGTTCTGCGACCGTGAGAAACAGGAAGCCGAACAGATGGGGGGAAAGGCCTTCGAGATCATGGATCGTGCGGCGGAGAAGTCACCGGTCGGCGCACGAGGCGTCATGTTTCATCCATACTTGCAGGGAGAACGGTCGCCATACTGGGACGCAAAACTGCGCGCCAGCTTCACCGGAATCTCCATCGCTTCCCCAAAAGGCGATTTTATGCGGGCCCTGCTCGAGGGAGTGGCGTTTTCGTTGCGGGACTGCTATGGCAGCATCGAGGAACTCGGACTGCCGGTAAAACGGATTTTCCTGATTGGCGGCGGCGCACGCAGCCGGCTCTGGAGCCAGATCATCGCCGACGTCTTTGACGTGCCGGTGCAGGTGCCCATGCCCGGCGATGCCTCCTATGGCAGCGCGCTGCTCGCCGGCACCGGTATCGGAATGTTCGAGAACAGCGCGGAGGCCGTCCGGAAACGCCTGCGAATCGAGCGGACGTTTACACCGATTGCCGCCAATGCCACCGAGTATCAAGCACTTTTTCAACGCTACAAGGCAATCCAGGCTGCTTTGGCGCCAATCTACCAGGTTTTTTAACCACGAACCACACAAAAGGACACGAAAATTTTTATAGGGGTTGCTGCTCTGACGGATGAGCCTGCTTTGCCAAAATTCTTGTGTGTCAAGGTCGGCTTTACTTTTTCAGTCGGAGGCGATATGGAGCACCGGCGGCTCGCCGGCATGAAGCCGGTTTCCCTCTCTCATCACTGAAAAATCAAAAAGTTCAAAAAAAATCTCAAAAATGAGAAAGACCCTCAAAGCCAGTAACTTGCGCATCGGTTTTTTGAAAATCTTTCACAAAAAACAAGATTCTGGGTGATAGTAGTACGAAAATTTTAGGGGTTGCTGCTCTGACGGATGAAATGGCACGCGAATTTGTGATCTGGTCTATCGGTTTCTCCGATGGATCGGTCGGATCGCTTGTCCTTGTCCCTTGTATTCGCGTCCATTTTTGTCCATCCCGTCCATTTTGTCCATTTTTGTCCCTGTCCCTTGTCCATAAAATTAGGAGAAGAAAATGTCGACTGAACGAAAAACTTACATGTTTGAAATGGTTCGCCATGAGCTTGTCGATGCCGTAGGCGCGGAGTTTGTCAATTCCGGTGATTCAGACAGAATGGGTCATGCGATTGACTACTACTGGGTGCCGGAATTCTGGCATGACCGCGGAAAGAAGATGGCCAAAGCGGACTTTATCGTGCATCCGGGCAGTGCTGAGGAAGTGTCCAAGGTGCTGAAAATTGCCAATCAGTACAAGATTCCGGTCACCACTTGGGGCGGCGGCTCGGGATCGCAGGGGGGCGCACTGCCGGTCTATGGCGGTATCATCCTAGATACCAAACGGATGAACAAGGTGCTCAAGATTGATGAGCAGTCCTTGAGTGTTACCTGCGAAGCCGGGATCATTGCCTGCCATCTCGAGTGGGAGGTCAACAAGGCGGGCTATTCGACAATGCATCTGCCAGCCTCGATTGCCTGCGCGACGATCGGGGGATTTCTGGCGCATCGGGGCACCGGAGTGCTTTCCACTAAGTGGGGGAAAATTGAAGATATGGTCATGTCGCTCGAGGTCGTCACGCCGACCGGTGACATCATACAGACATTGCCGGTGCCACGCCATGCTTCCGGCCCGGATTTGACCATGCTCTTCCTGGGCAGCGAAGGAACCCTGGGCGTGATCACCAAGGTGACCATGAAAATTCATCCGCAACCCGAAGCGCGTAAGTTCCGAGCCTTCGTTTTTGAGAATCTGGATGCGGGGCTGAACGCAGGCGCGGATTTGATGCGGAGCCGCCTGCGCCCAACCGCAGTGCGCCTGTACGATGAAGAGGAAACCATTCACCATGTCAAGCGGGTGCTGGGACTCGACCGCAAAGGTGCCTACCTGGTCTTTGGCTTTGACGGACCGGAAAAGATCGTCGATTTCGAGATGGAGTGTGCGCTGAAGATCATGTCACGTTACAAGGCCGAAGACTTGGGCAGCGCGGGCGGTGAACTTTGGTGGGAGAACAAGTACAAGTTTTTCTATCCGGGCTATGCCTTCCATCTGCCGCAGGCCTATGGCACACTGGACACGGTTGCCGATTTTGCGCATATCGGGAAAGTCTACCAGGCGATGAAGACGGTCGTCAAGACGAACTTCCCGCAGGCGCGTTTCATTGGACATTTTTCACACTGGTATGAGTGGGGCTGCATGCTGTATGCCCGCTTTATCTTTGAAAAGGAACATGTTCCGGCGGATACGGAGGAGGCGGTTGCACTGTACAACCGGGTCTGGGACTTGGCCATACGCGCAGCTATTGCCAATGGCGGCGTCATCAATGAACATCACGGCGTCGGCCTGAAACTTGGACGCCTGATGAAGGAACTCTATGGCGACGGCTTCAAGGTGCTCGAAGGGATCAAGAAGTCGCTCGATCCGAATCATATCATGAATCCCGGCAAGATGGGTTTTTAAAGGAGGCTGCTAATGAATATCGAAAAATATACGGAAACGATCAAGGCCTGCCGGTTCTGTTTCATGTGCCGGCATCTCTCTCCCATTGGAAATGTGACATTTCGGGAAGCAGATACACCCCGTGTGCGGGCAATTCTGCTGGATCGGGTTTTGCGCGACCCGGCAGAACTGGCGAATGAGGACCTGCTCGATACGCTCTACAGTTCGGAGCTGTCAGCCGCATGCCGCTATCATTGCGTCAACCATTATGATGAAAACGGGCTGGTTCTGGCGGCGCGTGAAGACGCGGTGACAGCCGGGCTGGCGCCGGCGGATGTGCGGCAGATTGCCGAAGAATATCTGGCCAGGCCCGCTGCGCCGACCATCTCTGGCAAAGGGGATGTTTTGTATTTCATCGACTCTTGTACAGCCGCAGTTCCAGAGATTGCCGCGGCTTTTGGCAAGATCATGAAAAAGGCCGGCGTGAGCTATCGCATTGCGGAAAATGGCTGCCTTGGCAAGGTGCTGAAGGTGCTGGGCTACACCAAGGAGGCGAAAAAGGCCGCCGGTGAATTTGCAGCGGCAATCAATGCTGCCGGAGTCAAGACGGTCGTTGTCTCGAATCCCGCCGCATACGATGCCCTCGTGCATGATTTTCCGGAAATGGGCATTAAGCTCAAAGGAAAAGTCATGCACACGAGTGAATACCTGCTGTCCCTGAAACTCACCTGCAAGAAAAAAGCCGGTGCGCTGTATTATCTCGAGAGCGACTTCCTGAAAAACTACCATACCGATTACAAATTCCCTGCTGCGTTGCTTTCTCACCTGGGTGCAAAACGCTTGCAGTTTGGCACGAACAATGAGGAATCCTATACGTGTGGAGAGGGAGCTTTGGTGTTGCCGCAGCTGCGTCCGGCTCTGGTCGAACGGCTTGCAGGCTATATCGAGGCGCGTGCCGATCACATCGAGAAAGACTTGCTGGTGACGGCATCCCCCTATACGCGGAAGCAACTGACAACGCATACGAAATTGAAGGTCGTCACACTCGAAGAACTGACGGCAAGCCTGCTCTGAAAGGGTGCGGGGGGCAGGGGTGCAGGGTGCGGGGTGCGGGGTGCGGGGTGCGGGGTGCGGGGTGCAGGGTGCGGGGTGCGGGGTGCGGGGTGCGGGGTGCGGGGTGCGGGGTGCGGGGGGCGGT
>JAPXLT010000051.1:0-20907 GCA_033809415.1 Lentisphaeria bacterium | reverse complement strand
GACTCCGGTCAGGTGGCTGAAAAGTTTTTCGAGAGATTGACGCTGCTCGATAGTGGGTTCAATGTCGATGTCGTGGCAGGCGGCAACGAACCAGTCCCAGTCGGCTTGCGGGAATTCGAGCAGGGGATAGCGCTCCGGCAGGAAAGCATCCGGATCATGGGGAGCACTGGCTTGATTGTTTTGTGGAAGAGAAGTCATGATGCCGAGAGGTATTTTTTGTCCACGGAAAGCACGGAAAGCGCAGGAAATTTTTATAGGGTTGGTGCTCTTACGGATGGAAGGGCATCGCGAATTCACGGTTTGACCTGTTGGTTTCTCCAACAGAACGCACCCCGCACCCCGCACCCCGCACCCCGCACTTTTTTCAGATCGTCTCGCCTTGGTGGGGGGAGTACTTAAGCAGGGGGATTTCTTGATTTTTTTCCTGGAAGTAGTTGACGGCCCATTCGTCCGGGAAGAGGATGACCCATGCCCGGGCGGAATCCTGGGCCAGTCGCACATTGCTGCCCATGTAGCTGCCGGCGAAGGAATCCGGGTCCGTATCGACAGGCAGCCAGCGCACTTGGGTGAAAGGGGCGTCCTCGAGGCGGACATCGGCGGCGTATTCAGTCTCGAGGCGGTGTTTGACGACTTCGAACTGGAGCTGCCCAACAGCACCCAGCAGTGCGGTTTTCTGCTGGGTGTTGTGCATATAGAAAACCTGAATGACGCCCTCGTTGAGGAGCTGTTCGAGCCCTTCCTGGAATTGCTTGTAGCGCGAGGGGGAGGTGTTGTGCAGGTAGGCAAAGACTTCCGGAGGGAAGCGGGGAATTTCGTTGTAGACCAGATCGGGGATATTGGTCAGCGTGTCACCGATGCGGAAATTGCCATGGCTGACGAGTCCGACAATATCGCCGGGATATGCGCATTCGACGGATTCGCGATCCTGCCCGAAGAGTTTTTGCGGATAGGACAGGCGCAAGGGACGTCCGCCGCGTGGATTGGGAACGGTCATGTCCTTCTCGAAAATTCCGGAACAGACGCGGATAAAGGAGAGGCTGTCGCGGTGATTGGGGTCCATATTGGCCTGGATTTTGAAAACGAATGCGGAGAACTCCGGATGGTCGGGCGGCATTAATCCCAGGCTGGATTTGCGTGGCATGGGAGGCGTGGCATGCTCGACAAAGTAGTTGAGCAGCAGTTGTACGCCAAAGTTATTGATTCCGCTGCCGAAAAAGACAGGGGTGAGTTCCCCTTGGCGGATTTTTTCGTCATCGAACTGTTCGCCGGCAAGGGAGAGCAATTCGATCTGTTCGAGCCATTCGCGATGCATATCCGGATGCAGGAGTTTGCCGATGCGGGGGTCTTCTGCGCCGGTGATCTGCTCGATGGCTTTGGCACTGCCCTTGCCCTGGTTGGAAAATAGATGCAACTCTTTGTTGAGGCGGTCGTAAACACCTTTGAAATCCGGTCCGTCGCCAAGTGGCCAGGTCACCGGAAAGCCGCCGATTCCGAGGACATTTTCGAGGTCATCCACCAGTTCGAGCGGGTTGCGTGCGGGGCGGTCCATCTTATTCATAAAGGTGAAGATGGGGATGCCGCGCATACGGCAGATTTCGAAGAGCTTGCGAGTGCGTTCCTCGATTCCTTTACCGGCATCGATAACCATGATGACACTGTCAACAGCGGTCAGCACACGGTAGGTGTCTTCGGAGAAGTCGCGGTGCCCGGGAGTATCGAGCAGGTTGATGCAATAATTACGGTACTCGAACTGCAATACTGTCGAGGAAATGGAAATGCCGCGTTCACGCTCGATTTCCATCCAGTCGGAAGTGGTGTTGCGCTGATTCTTTTTGGCGCGCACGGAGCCGGCTTGTTGCAAGGCGCCGCCGTACAGAAGGAGCTTTTCGGTTAATGTGGTTT
This sequence comes from Lentisphaeria bacterium, assembly GCA_033809415.1. GTDB lineage: Bacteria > Verrucomicrobiota > Lentisphaeria > Oligosphaerales > Oligosphaeraceae > JAQVUB01. The sequence continues at coordinate 19,005 of JAPXLT010000051.1, read as the reverse complement.
TGCCGGCGTCAGGATGGGAAATGATGGCAAAGGTGCGGCGGCGGGATATCTGATCGTGAAGGGCATTCATAAAAAAGGGTGCAGGGTGCGGGGTGCGTGGTGCGTGGTGCGGGGTGCGGGGTGCGTGGTGCGGGGGGCAGGGGGAACAGGTGCGGGGTGCGGTGGGGATGTCTGTCCATATCGTCCACCCTGTCCACGTGGCTGAAAAATTAGTAGCCTTTCAGCTGGGTATTGTCGTCGATTTCCTGGTATCCGGAAGGTTCCAGGGAGAAAGAACCGCGTCCACCGCTGAGACGGGGTAGGGCTTTTCCGAAGCCGAACATTTCTGCAAGGGGAACATCGCAAAGGATTTTCCGGATCGATCCGATCTGCTCGATATCGCGGATGAGTGCGCGTCTTGGCTGCAGATACATGCTGATTTCGCCGACCGTATCTTCCGGAGTCAGGATTTCCAGATTCATCAGCGGCTCGAGCAGGATGGTGCCGACATTGTGCAAGGCCTGATCGATGGCCTCGAGGGCAGCTCCTGCCACAGCCCCGGGCGTGGTATTTTCCGTGCTATATTTCAATTCCCGGATTTCGGCGGCGACATAGATCATCGGGTACCCTTTCAAGCCGCCGGTGCGCAGTCCATCGTTAAGAGCCTGTTCGGCAGAGGCAATCAAGTTCTTGGGAATGGTGTTGTCACGGGTTGAATTTTTAATCAGGAAGGGGTCGCCATCGCGAGGCATCGGGCTGAAGTCAATGGAGATTTCGGCATAAAGTGTAGTATCCCCAAGCACTTTGTTGAAAACGACATGGGTTTTTACAGCGTCAGTTAGGGTCTCTCGATAGGCGACTCGAGGCTCACCCATGCGGATTTCGACGCCGAAATCGGTCGAGACCCGCTTCAGGCTGACTTCAAGGTGGAGTTCACCCATGCCCGAAACGAGGCGCTGCCCGGTGTCTTCGGCGGTCGAGCGCTTCAGCGTCTGGTCTTCGCGGCAAAGCAGATTGAGCGCCTCGTCAAGCTTGTCCTTGTCCTTGCTGAATTTGGGTTCGACGACCATCGAGATGACCGGCTCCGGGAAACTGATTTTTTCGAAGGCGATGAGGCGTTTCGGGTCGCAGAGGGTATCTCCGATGCCGCAGTCTTTCAGGCCAGTCAGACCGACAATGTCGCCGGGGCCTGCGCTCTCGATCAGTTCAGTGTTCTTGGCATAGATTTTATAGAGCTGCTTTGTGCGGACTTTATCCCGGGTGCGGCTGTTGGCCAGCATCATGTTCGGGGTGATGGTGCCGGAATATATCCGTATGAAAAAAAGGTCTGCGGTCGAGGAGGCGTTGATTTTGAAGATGAAGCCCGAAAACGGCTCCTTCGAGTCGGGATGGACTTCGATTTCGTTGTCATTACGCACTTCGAAAGCCTTGTATGGCGGGACATCGAGTGGCGATGGGAGGTAGTCGATGACCGCATCGGCCAGCATCTGGATGCCAATATTGCGTTTGGCGCTGCCGAGAAAGACCGGCACCAGTTTCCGCTCGATTGTCAGGCGGCGTATCTCCTTTTGCAAGAGTTCTCTCGAAGGGATTTCGCCTTCGAGGTAATGCATGGCGATTTCATCGGAGAAGTTGCCGACTTTTTCGATCAATTTCTCGAAGGCTTCCTGACGCAATTTCTGCTGATTCTCATCGAGCGGGCTGCGCTCGATCTGCTCGCCGTGTTCTCCAGAAAGCCGGATCAGCTCCCCTTCGAGGATGTCGATGATTGCGGAGAACTCGCTTTCTCGACCGACCGGCAACTGCATGGGCAGGGCACAGTCAGAGAATTTGGCGTTGATCTGGGCAATGACCTGTTCGAAGGAAGCTCCGATGCGATCCATTTTATTGATAAAGGCAATTTTAGCGACGTGATACTTGTCAGCCTGGCGCCAGACTTTTTCGCTTTGCGCTTCGACGCCCTCGACCGCACTGAAGATAACCACCGCTCCCTCGATGGCGCGCAGGGAGCGTTCGACTTCGGCAGTGAAATCGATGTGCCCAGGGGTGTCGATCAGATGGAACTCATAGTCTTTCCAAGGGATGGTGGCTGCTGCCGCGGCAATGGTGATGCCGCGGGCACGCTCGTCGGGCAGGAAATCCATCGTCGTTGTGCCATCGTCAATATTGCCATAGCGGTGCGAAAGTCCGGAATGGAAAAGCAGACCTTCGGTCGTGCTGGTTTTGCCGGCATCAATATGGGCAATAATACTTAAATTGCGAATCTTTTCCAGAGAACTCATAATCAGTACCTTGGCTTCCTAGTCAAGTGAAACCAATAATATAAGGGATTAACCACGAAAGACACGAAAAGACACGAAATTTATAGTTTTTTGGCCTTGTCGGGTAATACGCCAGTAAAGCTGGGTGACAATTTTTTTTACAACTAAAAACACAAATGGACACGAAAAAATTTCATGGCAAGCACAACACATTCGCGCAGACAAAGCCACTTCCATGAAATTTTTTCGTGTCCTTTCGGGCATTTCGTTGTTCAAAAAGAATTCCTCGCTTATCCAGGTTACTGACGCCTTACTTGTTGGCCTGTGGAATATATTTGGTGTCGATCAGTTTTTGAGTCTGCGTTCGATAATGGATAATTCGAGTTTGAGGTCGGGAGAGGCTTTTTGTTTTTCTTCGATGCTCGAGACCGCATGCAGAATGGTTGCGTGGTTTTTGTTGAACTGTTCTGCGATGGCGGGCAACGAGAGCGTAGTGAGTTTTCGGGCGAAATACATGGCGACCTGTCTCGGGAAGGCAATATTGGCGGGCCTGCGCTTGCTGGTCATGTCGGAGACGCGGATGTCGTAATAATCGGCGACAATTTTCTGAATCTGATCGACGGTGATCGAGGCGCAGGCTTCCTCCGCAAAGAGAGAACCCAGCAGCGAATCAGCCAGCTCGATGGTCATGAAATCCGCTTTGTGATTGGTCACTGTCAGATAATAAACCAATTGCAACAGAGCGCCTTCGAGGCGACGGATGTTGGATTTTACTTTGCTGGCAAGATGCTGCAAGATCGCATCACTGAATTTGACTGTGTGATCCTTCTGCTTCTGACGCAAGATGGCAATGCGGGTCTCGAGGTCCGGCGACTGAATATCGACCGTCAGACCGCATTCGAACCGGGAAACGAGGCGTTTTTCGAGGCCGCCGATTTCGCTTGGCGGACGGTCGGAGGTGAGAATGATCTGCTTATGAGCATTATAGAGGACATTGAAGGTATGGAAGAAGGCTTCCTGGAGTCCTTCCTTGCCGGCGAAGAAGTGGACGTCATCAATCAGCAGGACATCGACATTTCGGAAGTGCTTCCGGAATTCCGGCAGGGTTTTACGGTTCAGGGCGTCGATATAGAGGTTGCAGAATTCTTCGCTGAAGAGATATTCGACTTTGGCGCGTTTGTTATTTTGGCAGACAGCTTGGGCGACGGCCTGCAACAGGTGTGTTTTTCCCAAGCCGGTGGGGCTGTGAATGAAGAGGGGATTGTAAACGGTTCCCGGTGAAGTTGAAATGGCATAGCATGCGCCATGGGCAAAGCAATTGTTATTGCCGATGACAAAGGAATCAAAGGTATATTTTGCATTGAAGCGATTGGCGGAAGACTGACTGACGGCAGCAGGCGCAACCCGCAATGGCTTCGTCTCCTCCTTGGGCACCGGAGCCGGTTCGGGTTCATAGCCCTTTTCAAAGCAAATTTTCAGCTTGCGCCCACATTCCTCCTGGGCAGTGCTGGCGATCAGGGAACCATAGTTTTCTTCAAGCCAATCGGTAAAAACATTTTCCGAGACGCCCAGAACCAGACACTTTTCTTCCAGGCGGACGGGAACGATGTCGGCAATCCACATGGCAAATGTGGCCGCGTCCATTTTCTCTTTTAATTTGCTGGCACAATTCTGCCAGAACTCTTGAACAGAACAGGAGCTTTGCATATAAAAAACACAGCCATCCCATAGGATGAAAATTTTCGATGGTCAAAAGTAAAAATGCGAACTCATGCTACCTTATTGGGTAAGTAAAATCCAAAAAACAAAGGAGGCAGCATGAATCCGCTACGAAGTACCATAACCGTTCTCAAGCAGTTTTTCCAGTTCATTCCGCGAAATTTGATTCCAAAGCTTGCAAAAAAGCATGGAGTTGACAAAAAGTCCCGGACATTCAGCCCCACCAGCCATGTGGTTTCGCTCATGTATTCCCAGCTGGCCCATTCGATCAGCCTGAATGACATCTGCGACGCCCTCCGGAACCACCGCGGCGTTTTGACCACCCTGCGCGCAAGCACCCCTCCGAGCCGCAACGGCCTTTCCCATGCCAACAAAGTCCGCAACGCCGACATGGCGGAGGAACTCTTCTGGGAAGTCAAGGCGCAGCTTGAGAAGAAGCATCCGCGATTTGGATACCGCAGCCGTCCTGGCGGGAAAGGCTACGTCGGCATTCCCAGGCGTTTCAAGAGGACCATAAATGCCGTTGACTCCTCAACCATCCAATTGGTCGCCAATTGCATGGACTGGGCGAAGCACCGTCGCCAGAAAGCCGCCGCGAAAATGCATCTGCGCCTTGACCTGACCACCTTCCTGCCGCGCTTCATCCTTGTCAAGTCGGCAAGGAACAACGACGCGCATGAAGCCGCCGCCGTCTGCATCGACGTTGCGACCGGCGAGATTGTCGTGTTTGACAAGGCCTATGTGGATTTTGTCCACCTGCATGCCCTGACCATGCGCGGGGTGTTCTGGGTCAGCCGTGGCAAGGAGAACATGCAGTACGAAGTGGTCCGCGACCTCTCGGAGCCGAAGGGCGACATCATCCGTGACGTGGAAATCAGGCTGACGGGTGCGAAGACGAATGAAAACTATGGCGGGCTGACCCTGAGGCTGGTGGAGGCCTGGGTGGAGGTCAAGGGTGAAAAGAAGAGGATGACCTTCATCACCAACAACTTCACGTGGGCCGCGTCGTCAATCTGCGAACTGTACAAGGCCAGGTGGGGCATCGAGGTTTTCTTCAAGGAGATCAAGCAGACCCTGCAACTGGCTGATTTCATGGGCTATTCCGAAAACGCCATCCGCTGGCAGGTCTGGACGGCCATGCTGGTCTACCTGCTGCTCCGCTGCATTTCCCATTTGAGCGGGTGGAGGGGGACGTTCAACCGCCTCTTCACCGCCATAAGAGCCGTGCTGTGGAGCACGATCGACATGATGGACATGCTCAAATGCTGCCAGGGGGAGGGCGCCAGGATGCGGGCGGCGCCGGATCAAAGCTACCTGCCCGGGTTCGAAGTTTTTTTTGCGTAGCCCCATGGGACAGCATATGGCCTGAACAGCAGCGGAGGAATGGCAATGAAGAATCGGAACAAGCGGAAAAGCTGTGGGACAGCAGACGGAACAGCCTGAAACGGAAAAGGGATGCCGGATCCCGTTTGTGTGGAAAAATCAAGAAATCAAAAATGGGTTTTTGAAAAAAACGGTTTAGTCAAGGGGAAAATCAGGCTGAATATGCCTGTTTTTGAAGCCTATGGGATGACTGTGAAAATCTTTTACAAAAAACAAGATTCTGGGTGATAGTAGTACGAAATTTTTTTGTAGGGTTGTTGCTTTGACGGTGGGATGGCTTGCGAAAATTTTACAACAGGGTGGACATTGTGGACAGGGTGGACATTGTGGACAGGCCAAATCCGCCCCCTGCACCCTGTCCCCTGCACCCTGTCCCCTGCACCCTGTCCCCTGCACCCTGTCCCCTGCATCCTTATTTCGTGATTTGGCAGTATTTCTGGAAGGCCTGCTGCCATGCCTCTGCGTTTTGCGGTTGCCAAGTGACGGTTTCCGTGCAGTTGCGGATGATGTCGCGCCCTTCCTGAAGGGTTTTGATATTTCCGGTGGCGAGAGCCTGTCCGACGATATTGCCGAGGGCGGTTGCCTCGACGGGGCCGGTGACGACTGGACGGTTGATGGCATTGGCCGTGAACTGGTTGAGGATTTTATTCAGGCAGCCGCCGCCAACCAAGTGCAGGACATCTAACTTGCGTCCAAGGATATCCTCGAGTTCCTGCACGGTCTGCAAGTAGCGCATAGCCAGGGATTCGAGGGCTGTGCGGATGATCTGTCCAGGAGTTTCCGGGATCGGCTGACCGGTTTTGCGGCAGTATTCCTGGATGCGTGCGGGCATGTCTCCCGGTGCGATAAAGCTGGTGTCGTTGGGATCGACGAAGCTGCGGAAGGGTTCGGCCTGTTCGGCCATATTGTCCATTTCATCGAAGCTGAAGGTTTTTCCGCGCCGGTTCCATTCCTGGCGGCATTCCTGAATCAGCCAAAGCCCCATGATATTCTTCAGGAAGCGTATTTTCCCACCGACGCCACCCTCATTGGTATAGTTGGCTTGCAGGGCTTTTTCGTTGATGATCGGAGCATCGAGTTCGACACCGAGCAGGCTCCAGGTGCCGCTGCTTAGATAGGCCCAGGATTTTTTACTGTCGGCCGGCACAGCCGCCACAGCCGAAGCGGTGTCATGGCTGCCAACTAGGATCAGCGGGATTGGACCGCATTTATATTCGGCCTGCAACGCCGGTGACAGAGTGCCGGCAATGCTGCACGACGGAACGATTTCCGGGAACAGGGAATGCGGCAGCCCCAGTGCGTCGATGATTTTCCAGCTCCAGTCGCGGGTAGTCGGATTGTATAATTGAGAGGTGGTGGCGATGCTGTATTCGGCGCAGACTTTGCCGCCGAAGAGCCAAGTCAGGGCATTGGGGGTGAACAGCAGCTTCTCGGCGATTTTGAGGGTGGGTTCCTCATTGCGCACTGCTGCCGCCAGCTGGAAGATGGTATTCAGAGTCATGAACTGGATGCCGGTTTCGCGGTAGACCTCTTCCTGCGAGATGCGTTGGAAAGTCCATGGCATGACATCATCGGTGCGGGAATCCCGGTAGTGGCGCGGCATGCCTGCGAAGAATCCACTGCGGTCGATCAATGCATAATCGACACCCCAGGTATCGATGGCGATGCCGGAGAGTTCCGCGCCGATCTCGAGGGCTTTCTGCAGGCCGGTCTTCATTTCCTTGAAGAGACCGAGCGTATTCCAGAAGAGGCCGTTGTTGAATGCAACGCCGCCATTTTCGAAACGATGCAGTTCTTGCAGGGAGATTTTGCCATCAACGAGAGTGCCGAGAATGGCTCTGCCGCTGGAGGCACCAAGATCAAAAGCCAGGAATTGTTTCATGTTAGAGTCCTTTTGTTTTACGGTTGGGGGTGAGTTTGCGAAAGGTAAAGCGTCAACTGCGTAAGCGAGGAATTCTTTTTAAACAACGAAATGCACGAAAGGACACGAAAAAATTTCATGGAAGTGGCTTTATTCGCGAGAATGCGTCGTGCTTTCCATGAAATTTTTTCGTGTCCATTCGTGTCTTTAGTTATAAAACAAGCTCCTGTCACTCAGTTTCTGACGCATTACTGCGAAAGAGTTTTTATGGTACATTCAATGGAATTGGTTTCGGGGTCGAGATCGATGATGGCGAATGAGTCATGCAGGGTTAGTGAGCCTGCGCAGATGATACGGGGATGCGGCGGATCGAGGACAAAAGGCTGATGGATATGGCCGCAGAGCAGGGCGTCAAAATGATTGTCCTGCTGCAACTTCAGCAGAGCAGGAGCCTGCTTCAGGCGGCGTCGCCAGGAAAGCGGTCGAGCGGCGGCATCGAGAGTCGGGAAATGTTCGAGCAGCAGCCGAAATGGGGTGCTCTTTGGCGCATGCAGCAGTTTTTCGAGTCGTTCCCAGCCGTTGTTCGAGAAAGCGCCAGTCGAGCTGTAAATCGGGCTGGGCCGTGCAGCGTTGCAGAGGATCAACTCGGCTGGGCCGACGACCTGTCGCAAGGGCAAATCATGCAGCTGGAAGGATTTTCCATTCAGGCGATAGAAAGTGTCTTCGAGTGCTTTGCGGCAGTCCTTGTTTTGGATGTAGGCATCATGGTTGCCGGGAATGTAGACAAAGCGTCCGTTGGCCAGTTCCAGAAGCGGTTCGAGAAGACGTTCGCCCAAGGCAAATTCCTCGAGGTTCCCGACGCTGGTCAAATCCCCGGTGCAAACAAAGAGATCAGCTTGCAGAGAGGCAAAAACTTTGGCGGCCTCGAGAATCCGTTCTGCGCGGAAGGCATGACGTCTGCGCAACAGAAAATTCAGACGCCCAAGAAGACGCTTGTCGAAAAGACCTCCATGCCGGAACGAGCACAAAGCGGCATGCAGATCGGAAAAATGAATGATGCGATATTGCGGCATGAATTTTTTTTAACAACGAAAAGGCACGAAATTTTTTGGGAGTTGTTGCTTTGCCGGATGGGAGGGCTTGGGGTGGACGGGGTGGACAGTGTGGACGTTGTGGACAGTGTGGACAGGGTGGACGGGGTGGACGGGGTGGACGGGGTGGACATTGTGGACGTTGTGGACAGGCCAAACCTGCCCCCTGCACCCTGCCCCCTGCACCCTGCCCCCTTATATCCCGTATTCGTTGAGTTTTCGGTGCAGGGTACGTCGGCTGATTCCGAGTAGTTCGGCGGCGCGGGAACGGTTTCCGCCGCATTGGGCGAGCGCCTGGATGATGACATTTTTTTCGTTGGCCTTGATGTCCAGCGGATTTTCGGATTGCTGCAAATCGTTCTTTTCCTGCTGTGCTTTTTCCTTGAACTGTTCTCCGACTGCCTGGCGGATTTCGACAGGGACGTCATTGAGAGTCAGCGAACTGCCTCGTGCAAAAACGACCATGCGTTCGACGCAGTTGCGCAGTTCCCGGATATTTCCCGGCCAGTTGTAGCTGGTGAGCACCTTGACTGTTTCCGGGGTGAATCCGTTGAGTTCTTTGCCGTTGTCTTCGGCGGTCAGCTTCAAGTAATGGTTGAGCAGCAGGGGGATGTCTTCGCGGTGTTCACGCAGCGGCGGCAGCTGCAGATTGACGACATTGAGGCGGTAGTAGAGATCATCGCGGAAAGTCCCCTGATCAACCATTTCCTTCAGGTTTCGGTTGGTGGCAGCAAGCAGACGAACATCAATCGGAATTGGCTGACTGCCGCCAACACGTTCAATCGTGCGGCTCTCGAGTACCCGCAGCAACTTGACTTGGGTCGCCGGAGTGATCTCGCCGATTTCATCGAGGAAAAGGGTGCCGCCATCGGCGCGCTCGAAACGCCCGATCTGACGCTCGGTGGCACCGGTGAAAGCGCCTTTCTCATGGCCGAACAGCTCGCTTTCCAGCAGATTTTCATTGAGAGCAGCGCAGTGCACCGCAATAAACGGCTTGTCATTGCGTGGACTCATCTGGTGAATGGCTCGCGCAAACAGCTCCTTTCCAGTGCCGCTTTCGCCGGTGATCAGAACCGTCGAGCGCGCCTCGGCAACCTGTCGCGCCTCTGACAGCAAATCCAGCATCTCGGGCGAATTGCCGACGATCCCTTTCACTCCCCCCTGATGTTTGTCCAAGGCAGAGCGCAATTCCTGGTTTTCTTTTCGCATGCGCACGGTTTCCAGTCCGCGCTCGATCATCATTTCGAGGTCATCGAGATTGATCGGCTTGGTCAAATAGTCATAGGCACCGACTTTCATCGCCTCGATCGCTGTTTCGACGGAACCATAGGCCGTCAGCATGATGATCAAAGGAGCATCCTCCCAAGTGCTGACTTCGCGGGTGAAGTCCATGCCATCCAGGCCGGACATGCGCAGGTCTGTCAACACAATCGAGATATTCTGCTCCTTGAGGATGCGCATTCCTTTCAGGGCGTCTTCGGCCAGAAGGACTTCGTAGCGGTCGCCTAGCGCAGCAGCAAGACCCTCACGGGTGTTGCGCTCATCATCTATGACTAAAATCTTTTCTTTTGACATGATCTTCGAGAGGGTGCAGGGTGCGGGGTGCGGGGTGCGGGGTGCAGGGGGCAGGGTGCAGGGTGCGGGGTGCAGGGGGCAGGGTGCAGGGTGCGTGGTGCAGGGTGCGTGGTGCGTGGTGCGTGGTGCGTGGTGCAGGGTGCGGGTTTGACCTGTCCACCCTGTCCACCCTGTCCACCCTGTCCACAATGTCCACTCCATTTACTCTGGTTGGGCGGAGTTGAGTTGTCGGACGATTTTGGCGTGTCGCGGCAGACTGATGGTGAAGGCCGCGCCATGTCCCGGACTGCCTTCAATGGTTAACGCTCCACCATGGGCATGGATGATGCGGTCGACAATGATCAGTCCCAGACCGTGTCCATCACTTTTGGTGGTGAAATACGGTTCCATCAGGCGACTGAGTTCACGGTCGCTGAGACCTTTTCCGGTATCCGTGAATTTGATATGCACAAAGACATCATCGACGCTGCAGCTGATATCGAGCAGGCCACCATCCGGCATGGCTTGAATGGCATTCTTGATGATGTTGAAAAAGGCGCGGGTCAGCTGCCCGGGATCACCAGTCAGAGTCGGGATGCTGTCCGGAAAGGAGAGTTCTACCTGGATGGCTTTTCCCTCGATTTCGGGGCGCATGAAACCAACCGCTTTACCGAGCAGATTTTTCAGGTCTATGAGTTGCATCTGCGGTTCGCCAGGGCGTACCGCATTGAGAAAGTTTTTGACAATGGCATCCAGGCGGCTGATTTCCTGCTCAGCGATATCCGTGAATTTTTCCACTTCGCTGACATTGATTTTGCCATCCTGCTGCTGCTTGAGCTTGCGTTTGAGGATTTGCAGATGGATGCCGAGGCTGTTCAGCGGGTTGCCCAGCTCGTGGGCGACACTGGCAGCCATCTGGGTGATCACCTTTACTTTCTGCGTTTCAACATTTTGCTCGCTTTCCTGATACGATTCGGTGATGTCATGAAAAATCAGCGTCGCCAATGGCAGGCCGTGTTTATGCATGTCGGGGCGTTCCGGCACCGGCATCAGATAAAAGCTCAAAAAACGATGCTGGGGATAGAAGACCTCGAGTTCACGGCGCGAAAAACGTCCCCAGTTTTCCGGTGAAACATGCAGAAGTTCCTCCCAGTCAAAATGTTTGAAGTATTTGCCGATATACTGGCCGACGGCATCCTCGCTGATCCCGAACATCTCGAGGGCAGCAGTGTTGATGATGCGGATTTTCAGGTTGTTGTCAATGACAATCAGACCTTCACGAAGGGTGTTGAAAATCCCCTCGAGAAAACCCTTTTCGCGGAGCAGACGCATCAGATATACCTGCAAGCTCGAAGGATCGATGCGATCCATGCGATCAATAAGACGATCATAAAAACTGGTGCTTTTTTTGTCCATGGCAACTTGATAGCGAATCCTTTTTTAACAACGAAAAGCACGAAAGGACACGAAAAAATTTCATGGAAGTGGCTTTGTCTGCGAGATTGCGTCGCATTTCCCATGAAATTTTTTCGTGTCCGTTCGTGTCTTTAGTTGTAAAACAAGCCCCTGTCGCCCTGTTTGATTGACGCATTGCTGAACGATCTGTCACTGACTTGAAATAATGTATCCCACTATTGCTGGATTGCGCAATTTTGTCTCAGTTTTTTTCTGAACTTTTTCCATGCTTTGTATTTTATGCGTGTGTTTCTCCGTATTTGTTCGGCGAAGTGTTTTCCAGTGAGAAAGATTCCTAGGAAGAGCATAAGCCAGGATACGGCATAGATGATGGTGCCCAGCAGCAGGAACATGGGTCTGTCGGTGATGGTATTGAGCAGGATGCAGACTGCCGCGCCGCCAATTCCGATGGGGATATTGCTGATCAGGCAGAAGAAGCCGAGCTTGTATTCCCAAGTGGTACAGCCCGCAGGTACCCGGCAAATGCGATGGATCAGCACACAGACTCCGGGAACTTTTCTTCGAGTTTGACGAGTGATGCTGGTCATATCAGAAGTTATCGAGCAGGCCATGGATCAGGCCCAGAAGTGCAGGAACGGCTGTTTCAACACGCAGAACACAACGTCCCAGAGTAATAGGGCGGCACCCGGCCAGCAGCAGCGCCTTTTCTTCCTCGGGGGCGAAGCCGCCTTCCGGACCGATCCAGAGGGCGAGATTTGAAGGAGGGTGAGTCCCCATGGGGGCAGGTGTGGCATGGCTGTCCGGAACGGCACCGAAGAAGCCGGTTTCGTCGGCATTTTTCAATGCCTTTTTGAATTCTGTCGGTTGATCGAGTTGTGGCAGGAAGGGGTTGATGGCCTGTTTGCAGGCGGCAATCAGCACATTCTGCCAGCTTTCGCTGACGCTTTCCGGCTTGGATACAGCATGCCGACAAATGATTGGGGAAATGCGTGCGACGCCCAGTTCTGTGGCGGCTTTGAGAAGAAAGTCGAATCCCCCCTTGCCATGCGGTGGTGCAACATAGAGCCGGAAATGCGGAACGGGCGCCGGGTGCCGGGCTCGACTCAGAATCCGGCAGAGTGCAGTTCTGCCGGAACGGTCGTTTTCGAGCAATTCCGCTTCAGCAGTCGTGCCTTTGCCATCGAGAAGCAATAGACGTTCGCCGGGGCGCAGGCGCAGCACCTTCAGCGCATGCCTGGCCTCCATTTCCGGCAACAGCAGGCACTCGCCAATATCCGGAATTCGAGGGCTGTAAAAACGTCGTATCTGCATGGTTTCAGTCAGGCCACTGGATGTATTGACACAATTTTTCCTTGACTCCATTCATGGGCAGCGCTTCGGCCTCCTGGCAGAATTTTTTCATGGCATCAGTTTCCTGGTACCAGTCTGCCAGCAGAATCAGGTAAAAGAATTCATCAAAGACTTCCTCGAGCCTTTTTCGGGAAATGGCTCGAGCCCCCTTGATTTCCTCAGCACTCCGGGCGACATAGGAATAGGCCATTTCGAGGAGCTGGCTGGGTGGCAGCGCTTCCCAGGGGATTTCCCGCATGGACGAGGAGTTGCCCTTGTTGATCCGGACTTTGAGCACATTTTCATTGCTGAACATAGTGACGTTGCCGGATACTTGCTCCCCACTTTTCAAACGGATACCAGCCGGGTTTGTTGGAGAATAAGCCATTTTACTGATCTTGCTGAGCAAATACGTCTTGTAACTGCCTATATACCGTATACGCTCTTTTTCGAGTTCAAGAATTTCCGGCGGAACGGTGGCAAGATAAGCGCTGATTTGTTCATGAACTGCCTTGAAATTATAATCTGCCGGGCGTGGGCGTGATGCGACCAACTCGGGAGGCAGAAGAAGCCCGGATGGTGCATTATCATGTTCAGTTTCGAGAATTGATTCTTCTCCTTCCGGTTTGCCCGCCTGTTCTGCCGGGACTTTCATATCGGGGACAACTTGCAGGTTCAGCTTGCCATTTTTCAGCAAGCCAATTGCATGCAGTTTGTCCTGAACGGACTTTTTGCGCAGTATTAGGATGCCAGCAAAGAGCAGGCAAATCAGAATAAGGCAGATGATGATGAAATTCAGCAAGCCACCTTTCTTGCGTTTGCGGTAGCCGAGCAGCGGCGTTCGAAGGTTTCTCGCCGATTTTGGCAACAGAATCTTTCGAGCCTGAGGTCGCTTGCGTTGCCAGCTGCGCCCGGAGCCTTTGCCAAACTGATCGAATTCATCCTTCAAAGAAGCATAGCCGGATGGACGGTCGTCTGGATCGAGTGCCAGCATCCGCAATAAAATGCCTGAAAATTTTTCCGGCAAATTGGGATTGAGTTGACTTGGATGCTTGGGGCGCAGTTTTCCTGCTCTCCATTCTTCCTGTTGTCCGGCGCAGGGCAAGCTGCCTGTGGCATATTCATAGAGACAGACGCCTAGGCTGAACAAGTCGCTTTTGCAGGTTGGTTCCTGGCCTGTCGCCATTTCCGGTGCTGTCCACGGTTCGGAAACGATGTCCTTTCCGATGGTGAAAGCGATCATGAAATCGGTAATGAACAGGTTGCCATCCTGGTCGATCAGAAGATTGGCCGGTGTCAAGTGACCATGCGAGAGTCCATGTTTTGCTGCATAATGCAGAGCCTCGATTGCTGTCCTGGTATGTTTCAACAGCAGCGGCCAGGCAGGAAGACCCGGCGTAGGCGGCTGGTTCAATGGAGTACTACTGATATATTGGGTGACGCCATAGACAGCCCCATCAATGGCACTGCAGGAACAGACAGGAACAATCCCCGGATGGACTAACAACGACATCTTGCGGAAATTTTCCAGAAAGGCATCGAGGTGTTCTTGCTGATACGGGCTGCTGGCATCCGGCAAAGGGCATTCTGCCGCGTCGGCGCTGTGCATCAGCTTGACGCAGGCCTCGCGATCCAGCGCCGGGTCCAATGCCCGGAATACCTGCAAACCTGGACGGGTATCGAGGACGTCCTCCAAAAGAATTTGCCGGAACCATTGCGGCACAGTCATTTCAGCTGTACATTTCGGACAGTTGATCTGGGAAAATGCCGGCAAATCGCTCATATCAAGCTTGGTACGGCAGAATGGGCAGCGGACTTTCAAAGGGGATTGATTGGTTTGTTCTGACATAGGCAGGGTGCAGGGTGCAGGGTGCAGTTTTTTACAACGAAAAGCACGAAAAGACACGAAAAAATTTCATGGAAAGTATGATGCGTTCTCGCAGACAAAAGCCACTTCCATGAAATTTTTTCGTGTCCGTTAGTGTCTTTCGTTGTTCAAAAAGAACTTTTGCCGGAAAACCTGGGAAAGGGCGGAAGGCGACTTGAAAAACTGGGAAGTGGGGTTATTTTAAACCTACTGTCGCAAAACAGTCAAGTAGTCTCCATCGTCTAGAGGCCTAGGACACCGGGTTTTCATCCCGGCAACAGGGGTTCGAATCCCCTTGGAGATGCCATTTTCCCAATCCCGGTTGTCTGACCGGGATTTTTTTTTGTTTTCAGGCATCGTATTCAAAAAAAAAGCATGGCGTAAACCATGCTTTTTTTGAGGACGTATTTCAGACATCCGCTTAACGTGCCGCCTTTGCTTTTTCAACGAAAAGGGTAAAGGCAGGTGCATCATTGACGGCCAGTTCCGCAAGCATCTTCCGGTTGATCTCGATGCCGGCTTTTTTCAGACCATCAATCAGCCAGCTGTATTTGAAACCCTGCGCACGGCAGGCGGCATTGATGCGTTGCGTCCAAAGGGCGCGATATTGACGTTTCTTCTGTTTGCGCCCAACATAGGCATGAGCCATGGCGCGGTCAACGGCAATATACGCCTGACGGATCAGTTTGCTGCGATTGCCACGATAACCACGAGCCAGTTTCAAAACTCTTTTGCGGCGCAGACGTGAGGATGGGGCACAAGTGACTCTCATTTCTTATTCTCCTTCTTTGCGGACCCGTAACAGGATTGCAATTGTCCTGCCGGTCCATGCTGAACTCATTTCAAACCGTAAGGGAAGCTCGCTTTCATACGACTCAGTTCAGTCTTCTTGACTTCCTTAGGCTGGCTCAGACGACGCTTGCGCTTGGAGCTCTTTTTGGTCAGAATGTGGCGCACATTGGCACAATTGCGCATGAATTTCCCGGTGCCAGTTTGCTTGAAGCGTTTGGCAGCGGCCTTTCTGGTTTTCATCTTTGACATGTTCGTTCCTTCGAGTTGCGAGTTTTCTTTGCAGTCGGCCAGCTCCCAAATCTGCAAGCATCAGCAGATCGGTCAATGGCATCGCAAAATCAAATGCCGTTCCATACGGGACGGAACGGCGGCATCTTACAGCTGAAAATGGGCGTCAGCGCACGCTCTCAGCTGGATTTTTCCGGCTTGTTTCTTTCTTTGCGGTATTGGGGTTTAACCGAAAGTACCGCAGTGATATTTCTTCCCATCCGCTTGGG
This sequence comes from Lentisphaeria bacterium, assembly GCA_033809415.1. Lineage (GTDB taxonomy): Bacteria > Verrucomicrobiota > Lentisphaeria > Oligosphaerales > Oligosphaeraceae > JAQVUB01. The sequence continues at coordinate 3,256 of JAPXLT010000051.1, read as the reverse complement.
CGGCGAGTCCATATTGGCGATTTCTTCAACCGTTTTCAGAAAACGATCCAACACCTGTTCGCCGATTTCCGGATGCGCTTGTTCCCGTCCGCGGAAAGCAAGTAAAACTCTTACTTTATCACCTCTTGTCAAAAAATCAACCATTTTCCGACTTTTAATTTGGAAGTCATTGTCATCGATCGTGGGATGAATTTTGATTTCCTTGACTTTAGGCTGCAGTTGCGCGCGCTTTGCCTCCCGCTGTCGTTTTGCCTCATCGAACTGGTGTTTGCCATAATCCATAATGCGGCAAACTGGTGGATCGGTTTTGGACGGCATCTCGACCAGGTCCAGGCCGGCGTCGGCAGCCATGGACAAGGCTGTCTCGAAGGGGAATACACCGAGCTGTTCATTAGTCGTTGAGATCAGACGAACTTTTTTTCCTCTGAAGAATCTGTCACCCGCTTTAAGCTGACGCACCTGTTAGAACTCCTCTGTTAACCTTGGGACTTGCGGCGAAAAGCCGCACTATTGGCGAGTGCCGGGATGAAAACCGGCCATCCCGGCTACTGCACCTGAAAACAATGTACTGTACTACTATTATCGCCCAATTTCTTGTTGCTGTGAAAGATTTTTATGGACAATGGACAGGGACAGGAATGGACTCGATGGACGGAAGGGACAGGAATGGACTCGATGAAATGGACAATGGACAGGGACAAGCGATCCGACTGATCCGTCCGTGTAAAGTCCGTGTAAAGTCCGTGTAAAGTCCGTGTGGGTTTTGGGCAGTTCACGCCATTTCAGAAATTTCTTTCTGGATGCGTTCGAGGAACTCCTGGAACGGGACAGACCCCTCTTCGCCTGCTCGGCTGCGCACGGCGACGCTGTCCGTTTCCTGTTCCTTTTCACCGACAACGAGCAGATATGGAATGCGCTGCCCGCGGGCACGGCGGATCTTGCCGCCGATCGGATCGGCCTCGAGGTCGATTCCGGTGCGAATCTGTTTTTCGCGCAGCTGATCGGCGATTTTTGCAGCGTATTCTTCGAATTTTTCGCTGATCGGGAGGATTCTGACCTGTTCGGGTGCCAGCCAAGTTGGGAATGCTCCTGCGTAGTGCTCGATCAGGATTCCGAAGAACCGTTCGAGGGAGCCGAGCAGTGCACGGTGCACCATGTAGGGCTGGTGTTTCTGCCCGTCGCTTCCAATATAGCTGATATCAAAGCGTTCGGGCAAGTTGAAATCGAACTGGATCGTGGTCGTCTGCCACTCGCGCCCGAGGGCGTCTTTGATTTTCAGGTCGATTTTCGGACCATAGAATGCGCCGCCGCCTTCGTCAACATCACATTGCAGACCTTCGGCCTCAACGGCCTTGAGCAGGGACTTGATGGCCTGCTCCCAGCGCGCAGGATCACCAACGGCTTTCGCCGGGCGGGTCGCCAAGTATGCTTTGATATCCTTGAATCCGAAGCATTTCCAGATATACATGCTGAAGCGGAGCACTTCGCGGATTTCGTCCTCGATTTGTTCCGGTGTGCAGATGATGTGCGCGTCATCCTGGGTAAATCCGCGCACGCGCATAAGGCCGTGCAGGACTCCTGCCTTCTCGTAGCGGTATACGGTGCCCAGTTCGGCCCAGCGGCAGGGCAGTTCCCGGTAGGATCTCGGGCGTGATTTGTAGATCATGATATGGAAAGGGCAGTTCATCGGTTTGACATAGTACGGATCGCCGTCGATGTCCATTGGCGAGTACATGCCGTCATGATAGAAGTCCAGGTGCCCGCTGGTTTCCCAGAGCGTGCTTCGCCCGACATGGGGCGTGTAAAGCATCTCGTAGCCGTGTGCATAATGGGCGTCCTTCCAGAAGGTCTCGATCGTGTGGCGGATGCGTGCGCCTTTGGGATGCCAGCAGACCAAGCCCGGACCGATTTCCTCATGCGTGCTGAAAAGCTCCATTTCCGTGGCAATGCGGCGGTGGTCGCGTTTTTTGGCTTCCTCGAGGGCGGTCAGCCAGGCTTGTAGCTCTTCCTTGCTGGGGAAAGCCGTGCCGTAGATACGCTGCAGCATGGGGTTCTTTTCATCGCCGCGGAAGTAGGAGCCGGCAACCGAGAGCAATTTGACGGCGCCGATCTGTCCGCTGTGTTCGACATGGGGACCACGGCAGAGATCGATGAAATCGCCGCACTGGTAGAGGGAGACGGTTTCGCCTTCCGGAATGTCCTCGAGGCGGGAAAGTTTGAAAGTTTGATTGTTGTCGGCAAAGAGCTTGTGCGCTTCCTGGCGGCTGACTTCGCGCCGCTCGAAGGGCAGGTTGCGCCCGAGCATCTTCCGCATGACTTTTTCAATTTCCTTGAGGTCTTCATTGCTGAGGCGGTGTTCCATGTCGAAATCGTAGTAGAAACCGTCGTCAGTGCTGGGGCCGATGTCGAACTTAGTATCGGGCCATAGGGATTGCACGGCTGCCGCCATGACATGGGCGGCACTGTGCCGCATCGTATTGAGATCAAAATCAGACATGATATACTCCGAAACTTATAAAATGAGCCCCTTGACTTAACGAGAAATTCAGGCAAGGACCCCTTTGGTTGATGGGATTTGGTTATTTAGACTTGGATCGGGATCGACGGCCTGCCGCAAGGCTTTTCCAAAGGCTTTGAAAATTGCCTCGAGACCATGGTGATTCTCCTCGCAGCAGAGCAGATCAATATGAAGAGTCATGCCGGAGGTGTTGACCAGAGCCTGGAAGAATTCATGATAGAGCCGGGCGCTGACGCCGCCAGCCTGCCATTCCGGCAGCTGAACTCGCCAGCCTAGGTAGGGCCTTCCCGACAGGTCGATGACGACTCGGGCGAGCGCTTCATCGAGAGGGATGCAGGCCGTGCCGAAGCGAGTGATCCCGCGCTTGTCGCCAAGAGCCTCTTTACAGGCCTGGCCAAGCGCGAGTCCCAAATCCTCCATAGTGTGGTGAGCATCGACTTCCAAGTCCCCATTACAGGTCAGTTCGAGGGAGAATCGTCCGTGGCGCGCAAAGGCATCCAGCATATGATCCATGAACGCAATGCCGGTCTTTATCTGGCTGTTGACACAGCAAGGTCCCAACCCGAATTCCAGCTGGATATCGGTTTCGTTCGTCTTGCGTTTGATCGTGGCTTTCCTGTCCATGTCCCTTTTCCGTCTAACTGCCTAATTTAGAAATTAGCATAATATAATCGCTGCAAGTCGCTTGGAAACCCGGAAATGAAAAAAAGTATAGGGTGCAGGGTGCAGGGGGCAGGG